>NZ_JAVTWB010000112.1:29215-51554 GCF_032229525.1 Accumulibacter sp.
CGCCACAGTTCGGCCAGCGAGACGGCCCCCGGCAGGCGTTCGATCAGCGCAAGTTCGTCGCCGCTGGCGACCGTGGCGACTTCGAGGACGCGGTAGTACCAGCCGGTCAGACCGGTTTCGGCGATCGTCCGCGCCACCCCATCGCTGCCGTAGCGATGGTCGATTTTCCAGCACGGGCTACGCGGCTGGCTGACCTGCAGCCGTGCCCTGCCGAGGCGAAAGATATCGCCGATACAGACCGTGCTCTCGTCAAAGCCGCTGGCCGAAAGGTTCTCGCCAATACTTCCGGCAAGCAGCTGAGCGGCTATTTCCGGACGACAGTCGGCGAGCCGTCGATAGTTGGTCACGGCGTAGTGATGAACGGCTTTCTCCGGCCCGCCATGGACGCGACGGTCGGCCTGGACATCCCCGGCCAAGCCTTCGACGCCAAGATCAACGGGTCCCATAATCGCCTGCTTGTAGATTCCGGTCGCTTGACCATGATCGTCGATTCGCGTCAAGCCGCCGGCAAACAACAGCACATCAGTCACTTCGATCCTCATTCCACAGCCAGGCGGCACCCCGAACGCCGGAAGAGTCGCCGTGGACGTTACGCAGCAAGCGGGTCCGGATCAGGTCACTGAAAACGCGGGCCGTCCACAGCCGTGGCACGGCATGATACAGGCGCTCGATGTTCGACAGGCCGCCACCGAGCACGATCACGTCCGGATCGAGAATGTTGACCACCTGGGCCAGGGCCTTGGCCAGTCGCCGCTCGTAGCGCTCCAGTGTTTGATCACATGCCCGATTGCCGGCCATCGCGCCAGCGCAGATCGCCTCGGCAGTCAGTGAGCCCCCGCCATGACGGCAGTGGTCGCCGCTCAGCGCCGGACCCGACAGCCAGGTTTCGACACAGCCGAACCGGCCACAGTAGCAGCGTGGTGGCGCTAGTACTTCCTCTTCCAGCAAGGGCAGCGGGTTGTGGCCCCACTCCCCGGCAATATGATTCGCGCCACTCAGGGCTTGCTGACGAACGACGATGCCACCGCCAACGCCAGTGCCCAGAATCACCCCGAAGACCACCTCTGCGCCCTTGCCGGCGCCGTCGATGGCTTCCGAGAGGGCGAAGCAGTTGGCGTCATTGGCCAGGCGGACTTCGCGCTGCAATAACGCCTGCAGATCGGTGCGCAGCGGTTTGCCGATCAGGCAGGTCGAATTGGCGTTCTTGATCGTGTCATCAACGGCCGATTCTGCACCGGGCATGCCGACCCCAACGCTCCCGCTCTGGCCCAGTGCGCGCTCCGCTGCCTTGACCAGATCACCGACCGCCCTGACCGTGCCCAGGTAGTCCCCCTGTGGCGTTGGTTGGCGCTGACGCAGCAGCACCCGACCGGAGTCGTCAAGTGCCAGCAGCTCGATCTTGCTGCCGCCAAGGTCAATGCCAAAGCGTAGGGCCATGAAATAGTCAGCTGGTGCGCGTGTCAGGTTTTGCGCGGTCGGAGTGGCGGCCCCACGCTGTCATCAAGCCTTGCCGCCGGTGCGGTCAAAACAGGCGAGCGCCTTCGCCCTGGTTGTCGCGTCGTTCGGGTGAATAGAGCAGTTCCACCCGGCGCATTTTCTGTCGGCACAGACTTGTCTTGCAGGCGGTAGGGGTTTTCTCGCTGCCCACGCTGTAGCGGCGAATCTGGCCGCCGGGGACATGGTACGAGCGGAGCAACTTCCTGACCGACAGAACCCGCTGCTCGGCGATGGCGACGTTGTAGTTGCGACTTCCCAGATCGTCGGTGTAGCCGATCAAGGTCACTGTCGTGTCGGGATTCTGCTTCAGGTACTCCGCATGCAGCTGCAGTTTTGCCTTCTCCCGGCTAACGACCGTCACGCTACCGAGGGAAAAGTAGATGTTGTCCTCTTCCCTGCTTGAAGCAATCACCTTTGCTTCAACCGCCGCCTCCTCCTTCTCGGTTCTGGCGCGGGCAGCCTCGGCATCATCATCGCTTCTGACGGCATCCTGTGGGCGGTCCGGCTCCCACGGCCAGGCGCCGCATCCGGACAGTGCCAGGACGGCGGCAAACACGCAGCAGAAACGGGTGGCAAAGGTGAGCATGAAGATCGGGCTTTCGGTTCTTGTATTCGGTGCGCTGTCTTGACCGCAGAAACGGTTTGGCGACGGGTGAAAAGGCTCAGCTTGGCGTGTCCTTCTTGGCCATGAAGCCCATCGCCAGCTGCTGATAAAGCTCCGGACTGACGCGCGAACTGACCGCATTGGAGATCAACGCCACGGCCATCAGGCTGATCACCATGCCATGACCATCGATCATCTCCATGACGATGATCGCGGCGGTTATCGGCGATTGCGTGACCGCAGCCAGAAAGCCGGCCATGCACAGCGCCGTGATTGGAACAGCGTTCACGGCAAAGCCGAGAATCTCGCAGGTGCTGGCTCCGAGCGCCGCACCGACTGCCAGCGCCGGCGCGAATATGCCACCCGGAATCCCTGAATAATAGGTGACAACAGTCGCCACGTAGCGGGTCACCGGGGCGTGCCACGGTGCCGACAAAGCCGTCATGGTGTCGCCGGAAACCAGCGACGCGGTAACCGAGTAGCCACTGCCGTAAGACAAACCGCCTCCGAGCCAGCCGACCACCGCGATGACCAGTCCGCAGCAGCCGGCGAAGCGGACCGGATGAGCGGCGCGCCACCGCCAGACGACGAAGGTCGGGTGCTTCTGAGGCCACAGCAGCAGGCGGCTGAAAATGCCGCCGAGCACACCGCAGAACATGCCATAGACCAGGACCGGAACACCGATCTCACTAAATTCTGAGACCTTCATGCGCCCGAAATGGCTATAGTTGCCCTCCAGGGAAATGGCCACCAGGCCGGACAGGATGATCGTACTAACCAGGATGCCAGTGGTCTTGGCCTCCAGGCGTTTTCCCAGTTCCTCTACTGCGAAGACGACGCCGGCAAGCGGCGTGTTGAAGGCGGCGGCGATGCCCGCCGCGCCACCGGCCAGAATCAGATTCGCCGGGGCGATTGCCCGCGAGTGCGGCAGAAACCGATGGGCGGCGTGCAGGATCGATGCCGCCACTTGTACCGATGGGCCTTCCCGCCCGGCCGAAAAGCCGCCGAGCAGGGCGAGACAGCCGGCGCCGATCTTGCCGACGGAGAGGCGCAGTGAGATCAGATGGTCGACCGACTCGCCACGGGCGGCAAGGCGTGTCGCCGCGATGACCTGCGGAATGCCGCTGCCCTGGGCTCCCGGGAAAAACCGTTGGGTCAGCCAGACCGCGGCCATGCCGGACAGGGGTGCAGCGACAAACGGCACCCAGGGGAATGGCACACCCGGGTGGGAATTGGCCAGATCGAAGAAGGTGGCCAGGGCGAGATCGGCGAGCTTTGTGAAAGCAACAACGGCCAGGCCGGCGCAAGCGGCCGCCCCCCACAAGGTCAAACGGGTGCGCCACCTGAAGGCGCTCAGCCGGCCGCGGAAAGGGTTCATTCCTGAACGCGTACGCTGCCGGATAGCGCCCAGCCTGTCGCGGAAGAAGTTCATTCGGATCCTGTTTGTTTCGGTTGACACCGGCCACCAAGTGCGTGACTCGACATTCAGCGGACTGGCGGGAGCAATGCGCCGTCGTGCAGGGGCCGCGGACAATCGCCACTGCACGTTCTGGTGGCGAATTCGCAACAAGACGGAATTCGCCCACGCCCCGCAGTCTAACACCGGTGGCGCGCCTTCCGACCGAACTTTGCAGCCGGAAAGGAGGGGCAGTACAAGGATTGGCGGCGCCAGCGCGCGGCCGGCCTGGCGAGATGAAACGAGCGCTCCACCGTGGTTTCCCGGTTGAACTTTCAGTGCGCGGCAAAGCTGATCGGAGCAGCACCGGCGACAACCGTCGAAACGGCGGAACAGACCGGAAGATTGTGCGGAACAGGAATCGTGCCCGGGGCAACAGTTGGCAAACGCGGGTATATTGCTTCTTTGCACCGACGGGTCGGTAGAAGAGAAAACAGTGGCAAGTTCGACACTTCAAAAGGAGGTCCCATGAGCTGGCGCCCTTTACGTATCGGTCTTTCAGCGCGCATCTATCATCCGCAGGCGGGTGCGACGGGCCTGCAATCGAAATCCCTGCATTACCTCGAGCAATCGGTCGCCCATTGGGCCATGTCGCGCGACGTCATGGTCTTCATGATCCCGGCGGTCAGTGGCGATGGCATCGTCAATCGCAGCAGCATCCGGCTCTCGGATTACCCGCAGTATCTCGATGGCCTGCTTTTGCAAGGCGGTGCCGACGTCAATCCGCAAAGCTACGGCGAGGAACCCTTGCATCCCGATTGGGTAGGGGATCAGGTTCGCGACGCCTATGAAATGGAACTGCTGCACGAGTTTATCGAAGCCGGAAAGGCGGTCCTTGGCATTTGTCGCGGCGCCCAACTGATCAATGTGGCGCTTGGTGGTACGCTGTACCAGGATATCGCGACGCAGATCGTCTCGGCCGGAACACACCTTCATGACAACTACGACCGCCACAGTCATGCGGTTGAATGGGCCAAGGATTCGAGTCTGGCGAAACTCTATCCCGGAGCGACCGGCGGACGCGTGGTCTCGATTCATCATCAGGCGATCAATGCCCTGGGCCGTGGCCTGCGCGTCGAGGCACGCAGCGAGGGAGACGGCGTGGTCGAAGCCGTACGCCTGCAAGGGAAACCCTATGTCCTCGGGCTGCAATGGCACCCGGAGTTTCATCCGCCGGGCAGTCCGGACCTGCTGGACAGCGCGCCCATCCTCGACGAGTTTCTCAACGCAGCGCGAGGCCGACGTTGGTAAAGCGATTCGCCAGCGCGCGATGACTTGTGGAGGGTGGCAAGCCGTCGGGCTTGCCACCCTCCGTCACTAGCTCAAGGCTCGCCCTGGGTGGCCAGCAGAGCGACCGGGAAGCTCGCCAATAGCTCGCCGATTGCCAACTGAGCGCCTGCCGAATGGCTTTCACCGCTGAGCAGATTGCGCCAGCCACTGGCGGCCAGCCCGTCGGGCAGTTCGAGCACGGTATTGGCCCAGACCTCGTTGCCCAGTGGCAGGATGCGGTTGTCGCCGAGCAGACCCACCGGCAGCAGCGGCACGACGACGACAATCGCCCGCTCGCCGTGCTGACGCGCGTAGGCACAGAGGTGCGCAGCGTGCTCGCCGCTGACTTTCAGAGGCTGGTAATCGCCCAGCTCCAGTACTTCCGGCCAGCGCGCGCGCAGGGCGAGACTCTGCCACAGCGTGTACAGCTTGATGCGCCCGTCGTTCATGTCGCTGAGCAGTGGCTGCAGACGCGCGGGCCATTGCTCCGGCGGCGCGTCAACCATCGCCTGTACCTGCGCCAGATACTCGCCGCGCAGGGGAAAGTCGATCGGCCGACGGTTGTCCGGGTCGACCAGATTGAACTGCCACAGCTCGCAACCCTGGTAGATGTCCGGGACACCCGGTGAGGTGACCTTGATGAGCAGCTGCGCCAGCGCGTTGATCAGTCCGTGATGGGCGATGGTCTGCAGCATCGACACGAAGTCGGCGAGGAAGAGGTTCTTCTCGCCAGGCGCCAGCAGGGCACGCACGAAATCGGTGACAGCGCCTTCGTAGGCTTCATTGACCTGTACCCAGCTGCTGTGCTCTTTGCCCTCGCGCAGCGCCTTGATCATGTAGGCCTCGATGCGTTGCCGGTAGTCGGCGAGTTCTTCGTCGCTCGGCGGCGTCAGCGGCCAGGTGCCGATCAGCGTCTGGTAAAGCAGGTACTCGTCGTTGCGCGACGGCGCGGCGACGCCATCGACCTCGTGCTTGCGGCCGCGATTCAGGCGGCGCCAGCGTTTGAGCATCAGTTTCCAGGCCGCCGGGATCTCCGAGAGGACGTTGATGCGCGCGCGCGCGTCCTCGGAACGCTTGCTGTCGTGCGTTGAGGTGGCGAGCATGTTGTGCGGCCAACGGACGGCGCGGGCGCGCGTCGCGGCGTGGAAGGCGGCGACCGAAATACCGAAGCGGCGCGGTTCGCCACCGACGTCGTTGAGGGAGGTCAGGCGATGATAGCGATAGAAGGCCGTATCCTCGACTCCCTTGGCCATCACCGGCGACGAGACCTGCTGGAACTTCATGGCGAAGGCTTCCAGCGGCTCGCGGTAGGAGGCACTGCGGCCGCGCGCGAGATCGGTGGTCAGCACGCCCTCGAGGAAATCGTAAATGCCGGTATCGAACAGCGGGCTGCGTTTCTTGGCCACCGCCACCGCCCAGCTGATGTGCCGGCGGTCGTCGGTCGACAGTTCGCCGTGGGCGACGTAGCTGCGATAGACCGGGAAACACGCCACCACTTCGATCAATGCCTCGCGCAGGCCGTTGAGGGTGAAGTCGCAGGTGTCGCGACTGGCCGTGGCGATGCGCGCCAGGCGGTTGGCGAGGACGCTAAACTCGCTCGCCAGCGCGGTGTGCATAATCAGCTTCTTGGCGTCGTAGGCGAGTTCCTCGAAGTCGCTGTCGACGCCGGTAAAGTCGCGGTAGATGCGCGTCATGCGCCGCTCGGAGGCGGTATCGACGAAGAGGTTGTTGACCAGGTTGGAAAAACGGTAGCCGGTGGCGCCGTGGATCGGCCAGTCGTCCGGCAGGCGCTCGTGCTCGGCGAGGATCTTCTCGATCAGCAGATAGATCGCCAGCGGCTCGCCGGGTACCGGTGGCTTGCCGCCGACAGCCTGCTGCAGGTGGCGGAAGTATGCACCGGGGTCGAACATCCCGTCGGGGTGGTCGATGCGTAGCCCCTCAACTTTGCCCTGGGAGACCAGGTCGAGGATCAGGTGGTGGGTGGCGTCGAATACCGCCGGGTCCTCCATGCGCAGCGCGGCGAGGTCGTTGATGTCGAAAAAGCGGCGATAGTTGATCTCGTCGCAGGCGACCCGCCAGTAGGCCAGGCGATAGCCTTGCACCTGGATCAGGTCGTGCAGCAGATCGTAGCTGGCGGGATGGCCGGGGCGGCCGTTGAACTCGATGAGATTATCGGCGATGTGGTGGGCGATGTCGGCGCGCGCTTCGGTCAGTGCCGCCAGATGGCGCTTGTGCACCTCCTTGTCGCGTTGCCGTTCGGCCATCTTCGCCGGCTTGCTGGTGGTCCGCGCCGGCAGGTGGCCGAAAGCGGTGAGCAGCGTCTCCAGTTCGCCGTAGCGCTCGTGGCTTTCGCCGAGCACCGCAGCCAGGCGTTCGCGACGGTGACCGACGATGCGCGGGTAGCTCGCCGGGTCCACCGGCAGCCGGTGCTGGTAGTACATGATGCTGAACTCGCCGCGAACGGCGTCGTATTCAAGACGCAGTTCGCCCGCGTTGAGCACCTGTCCGTAGTGCGCACCAAGCAGTGGCAAGAGCACCTTGCCCTTGAGTTCGCGGTTGAGCGGATCCCAGTCGATGTCGAAGAAAGCGCCCCAGGCCGAGGCCGGGCCGTTCTCCAGGACGTCTAGCCACCAGGCGTTGTCCGCCCCCATGACCCCCATGTGGTTGGGGACGACGTCGATGACCTGCGACAGCGCATTCTCCTTGAGGGCGGCCGAGAAGTCCTCGAACTCCTGTGGCGTGCCGATCTCCGGGTTGAGTTCGGCGTGGCCGACGATGTCGTAACCGTGCGTGCTGCCCGGTCTTGCGCGCAGATAAGGGGAAGCGTAGCAGTGGCTGATGCCGAGTGCGGCCATGTACGGCGCCAGGGCACCGGCCTGGGCAAAGGTGAAGTCGCGGTTGAACTGCATGCGGTAGGTGGCGCGCGGGATGACCGCGACACGCGTTGTCGTCGGCACTTCCTCCGGCGGCACGACGGCCGTGCCGCGTTCGTCGATCAGCACTTGGCCAACGGCGGCGAAGCGGCCGTCCTCGGGCCAGTCTTCCAGGTCCAGCGGCAGGCGTCGCCGCCAGTTGGGATGCTGATCGTCACGGCTGCCGGGCAGGTTGGCCTGCTCGACGACGCCGAGAATATCCTCTGGCTGGACCATCAGCAGCTGCGCCGGGGTTCTGGCCAGAAATGCGTGCGTGGCGACGATGAAGGGTTGCGTCATCTCGGGGAGCGAGAAGGGATGCACGCTGGCGCCTTCGGGTAGCAGCTCGGCGTGCTTCAGGGCCATCAGGATGCGGGCGCGATCCTGGGCACGGTCGACGACCATCTGTTCGAACTGCGCCTCGTCGGGGAAAAGCTGCAGCGCCGCCCGGGTGTCGATGTCGTGACCCTTCCAGAAACCCTGCAAGGTCGGCAGATCGTGCGTACTGACGGCGACCAGTGCCTGCCGCGGATAGTCGGCAGGCGGCTTGAAGTTGCCGTCGTCGCTGCGTTCGAAGAAGAACGGGCGGTAGGAGAGCAGACCGGCGGTAGCCAGCCGTGGCCGGAAGCCGTCGGGGACGGTGCCGAGGTCCTCGCCGATGACCATGCAGCGATTGCGCTGGCTTTCCAGCGCGACGATGCCGAGCAGATCTTCGAACGCGTAACTGACGTAGGCGCCCTCGCTCGCTGGCTGACCGACGGGAACCCAGAACAGACGCGCCAGACCCATGACATGGTCGATGCGTAGCGCGCCAGCGTGACGCATGTTGGCGCGCAGCATGGTAACGAAGGGTGCGTAGGCGGCTTCGCGCAGGCGATACGGCACCAGCGGCGGCAGGCCCCAGTCCTGTCCGAGCGGGTTGAACTCGTCGGGGGGGGCGCCGACGTAGGCGTCGCCGGCAAAGGCGCCTTGCCAGGCCCAGGCCTCCGATCCGCCAGGATTGACGCCGACGGCGAGGTCCTGGTAGAGGCCGACACCGAGGCCACGACGCCACGATTGTTGTCCGAGGGCGGTAAGCTGTTCCTCGGCGAGCCACTGCAGCCAGGCCGAGTAGTCGATCGCTTCGGCATGCTCGGCGGCAAACGCCGCCACCGCCGGCGCCTGTGGATCGCGGTACTTCTCCGGCCAGGCTGGCCAGCCCCAAACACCGGGGTTCTCTCCCTGGAAATGGGCCTGCAAGGCCTCGAAACGGGCGTGCAATTCCAGTGGCAGGCCACCCTCGGTGCGGAACAGGCGGAAGGCGCGCGCACGCGCCGTATCGCTGGCCAGGTGCTGCTCGCGGAAGTGCCGATAGAGTGCCACCAGCACCTCGCGCTTGGCCGCGGAAACTTCTTCGTAGTCGACCTCTTCACCAGCGCGCAGGCGCCGCAGGCGGGCCTGGAAACGTTCCGAAGCGACCAGATTGCGCGCTGCTTCGCACTCGCCGAATTCGGCAACTGCCTCGACGTCGATGTACAGCACGTTGACGAAGCAGCGACTGGAGGGGCTGTAGGGACTGATTCGCTTCGGGTCGTCCGGGAACAGGGCATGCAGCGGATTGACGCCGATCACGCCACCGCCGGCATCGGCCGAGGCGTCGAGCAGGGTACGCAGGTCTCCGAAGTCACCGATGCCCCAGTTGCGCCGCGAGCGGATGCCGTAGAGTTGCACCGTCGGGCCCCAGACGCGGC
This sequence comes from Accumulibacter sp., assembly GCF_032229525.1. Taxonomy (GTDB): domain Bacteria; phylum Pseudomonadota; class Gammaproteobacteria; order Burkholderiales; family Rhodocyclaceae; genus Accumulibacter. Next base: position 38,684 of record NZ_JAVTWB010000112.1, read on the forward strand.
CCTCTCCCTGCACCGCATCGGGCAGGAAGCAGCTCGGCGGCGCGACGATCAGAGTCATCGCCTCCTGCGCCATGCCGCCGCGCCCGGCTTGCTCGATCTCCAGGCGGTAGTAGCCCGGCTCGAGTAAAGGTGGCAAGAGCAGTTCGCCGCGCAGGTAATCGACCTTGTCGAGGCGCTGCTCGGCAAGGCGTCGCAAGCTGGCCGGTTCGAACTCACCGCTGCTCGCGGCGCCGTTCTCGGGCGTCAGAATCCAGCGGTGCGGCTGGCTGGCGCGGGCGGCCGGCAGCGAGACCGGAAGCGCTGGCGCATCGCCGACCGCCACCACCTTGACTGACGACAGCGGGCGGAGCCACTCTTCTTCCTGCAAGGTTTGCAACAGCGCTGCGGGGTCGGCTTCGGCGGGAAAGTGCATCGCCCCCAGCAGGGCGCGCAGGGTTTGTTCCGAGGTGGCATGCGCCTTGCCCCAGACATCGTCATAGCCGGCGCTGATGCCACAGTACTCGGCAAGCTGCGCCAGTGCGCTGCGGCTGTTGTCGGCGGCAGCGCTCATGGTCGGTCTCCGAGGTGCAGATGCCAGGCCACCGACCACGCCGGCAGCTGGCCGCTGGCCAGTGCGTCGGCGCCTAGATTGGCGGTGGCGAAGAGCAGGCGGCCGCCAGGTGGTGTCACCACCACCTGCTCGTCGCCGAGATTGGCGAGCAGAGTCAGCAGGCTGCGGTCGCCGAGGCTCCAGTTGATCGACAGAGTACGTGGCGAAAAGAGCTTCAGCTGCGGATCACCGTTACCCATGCCGGCCAGACGCGGTGCGATCCACTGCTGGCGCAGCGATAGCAGTCGCCGGTGCAGTTCGAGCACCGCGCGGTGCGGCTCGCGTTCGATCGCGCTCCAGTCGAGAATGCCGGCTTCGAAGGTGGCCAGCGCGTTGGGATCGGGAATGCTCTCGCGCACGGCCGGATCGGCAAAGCGCGCAAAGCGCCCGAATTCGCGGCGGCGACCTTCGGTCACCAGGCGTGCGAGCTCGGGGCCAAAGTCGCAGAAGAACTGGAAGGGCTGCGTGGTTGCAAATTCCTCGCCCATGAATAGCAGCGGCGGCTGTGGCGCAAGCAGCAGGACGCTGGTGACGGCCTCCATGGCCGCTGGCGAAGCGAGGTGAGCGAGACGCTCACCGAAGGCGCGGTTGCCGATCTGATCGTGGTTCTGGAGAAAATTGATGAACGCGGCCGGCGGTAGCTGGGTACTTGGCTCGCCGCGCAGTTTGCCGTGCGCGAAAGTCGAAGCTTCGCCCTGATAGGCGAAGCCTTCGCTCAGGCAGCGGCCGAGCAGGCGCACCGGCTCGGCGGCGTAGTCGGTGTAGTAACCGTCGGTTTCGCCGGTGGCGACGACGTGAAAGCAGTGGTGGATGTCGTCGTTCCACTGGGCCGTGCCGTGCAGCAGCCGGCCGGACTCGTCGCGGCTCAGGTAGCGCGCCTGATTGTGTTCGTTCTCGAGCACCATGTGCACGTGTCGCGCGCGTCCCGGTACCGCCTTGAAGGCTGCGGCGAGCTCCTCGATGATGTCCGGCGAGCTATCGTCGCAAATGGCGTGGATGGCGTCCAGGCGCAGGCCGTCGAGATGAAACTCCTCCAGCCAGTAGAGGACGTTGTGCACGAAGAAGTCGCGCACCGCCCGGCTGCCCTTGCCGTCGAAGTTGATCGCCGCGCCCCAGGGCGTTTCGTGGAGCGGGTTGAAGAAGTCGGGCGCGTAGGCGTGCAGATAGTTGCCTTCCGGCCCAAAGTGGTTGTAAACGACGTCGAGCAGGACCATCAGGCCACGTTCGTGCGCGGCGGCGATCAGGCGCTTGAAGTCCTCCGGTCGGCCGTAGGCGGCATCGGGTGCGAACGGCAGGACGCCGTCGTAGCCCCAGTTGCGCTTACCCGGGAAATCGGAGACCGGCATGATCTCGAGTGCGGTGACCCCGAGTTCGACGAGATAGTCGAGGCGTTCGATGGCGCTGGCGAAGTCACCAGCCTTCGTGAAGCTGCCGATGTGCAGCTCGTAGAGCACGGCTTCCTCCCACGGCCGGCCGCGCCATTCGCCGTCCGGCCAGTCGAAGGCGGTGGCAGCGACGATTTCGGAAGCGCCATGCACGTCGTCAGGGTTGAAGCGCGAGGCCGGATCGGGAACCAGCAAACCGTCCGGCAGCTTGAACAGATAGCGGTTGCCGGCCTGCGCTTCGGCGACGGTGAGTTCAAACCAGCCACCCGCGGCAGCGTTCATCGGCAGCTCGCTGGCGCCGTCGAGCTGCAGGCCAACGGCGTCTACGCCGGGCGCCCAGAGACGAAAGCGGACGCCGCCCTCGTCGAGGACTTCGGCGCCGAAAGGCATGTTGTGCTGGCGTTTCATGATTGCTTCCTTTGCTGCAGGAGAGCCAGCGAGCGGCTCTCGAGGGGGTAGGTGTCGCCGCCCTGGAAGACGCCGTCAGGCTGTAGGCCATTGGTGAGGTGCGTATCGAGGACGCTCAGCCATTCGCAAGCCTCGGGCAATACCGGCAGGCGAAAGTCGAGGTTTTCGTGGTAGCTGTTGAAGAGCAGCAGGAAGTTGTCGTCGTGTACCGGGCGGCCGCGGCGGTCGCGTTCCTGCATTGCTTCGCCGCTGAGATAGACACCCAGGCATTGCGCGTAGCTGTGCGACCACTCCTCGTCGTTCATCTCGCTGCCATCGGGTTTCAGCCAGTGGATGTCCTTGAGCAGCGAACCCTCGGGGGCGCTGCCGTGGAAGAAGTTGCGGCGCCGGAAGACGGGATGCTCGCGGCGCAGGGCAATGACCCGTTGCACGAAAGCCATGAATTCGCGGTCGGCTGGCGATAGATCCCAGTTGACCCAGCTGATCTCGTTGTCCTGGCAGTAGGCGTTGTTGTTGCCGCCCTGGGTACGCCCCATTTCGTCGCCAGCGAGCAGCATCGGCACGCCCTGCGAAAAGAACAGGGTCGCCAGCAGGTTGCGTTTCTGCCGCGCGCGCAGTTCGTTGATCCCGGCGTCGTCGGTCGGCCCCTCGGCACCGCAGTTCCAGGAGCGGTTGTTGTCGTTACCGTCGCGGTTGTCTTCGCAGTTGGCTGCGTTGTGCTTGTCGTTGTAACTGACCAGATCGTGCAGCGTGAAGCCGTCGTGGGCGGTGATGAAGTTGACGCTCGCCCAGGGCTTGCGGCCACTGTGCTGGTAGAAGTCGCTGGAGCCGGTGAGGCGGCTGGCGAAGTCGCCGATCAGGCCGCCGTCGCCTTTCCAGTGCGCGCGCATGGTGTCGCGGTAGTGGTCGTTCCACTCGCCCCAGCCAGCCGGGAAGTTGCCGACCTGGTAACCACCTTCGCCGAGGTCCCAGGGTTCGGCGATCAGCTTGACCTGCGACAGCACCGGATCCTGCAGCAGAATGTCGAAGAAGGCGCCGAGCTTGTCGACCGCATGCAGTTCGCGCGCCAGCGCCGAAGCGAGGTCGAAACGGAAGCCGTCGACGTGCATTTCCAGCACCCAGTAGCGCAGCGAGTCCATGATCAGCTGCAGCATGCGTGGCTGCTGCAGGTCGAGGGTATTGCCGCAGCCGGTGTAGTCCATGTAGTAGCGTGGATTGTCAGCGACCAGCCGGTAGTAAGTGGCGTTATCGACGCCGCGCAGCGAGAGCGTCGGGCCGTTCTGGTTGCCTTCTGCGGTGTGGTTGTACACCACGTCGAGAATGACTTCGATGCCGTGCGAGTGCAGCGTCTTGACCATCGTCTTGAACTCGCTGACCACGCCGGTGGAACTGAAGCGGTGGTCGGGTGCAAAGAAGCCGAGCGTGTTGTAGCCCCAGTAGTTGGTCAGACCGCGGTCGATCAGATGGCGGTCGTTGAGGAAGGCGTGCACCGGCATCAGTTCGACCGACGTGACGCCCAGGCGCTTGAGGTGGTCGATGACCGGTGCCGTCGCCATGCCGGCGTAGGTGCCGCGCAAGGACGCTGGCACTTCCGGATGCTTCATCGTGAAGCCGCGCACGTGGGTCTCGTAGATCACCATGTCCGCCCAGGGAATGTTCGGTGCCTTGTCGTCGCCCCAGGTGAAGGCCGGGTCGATGACCCGGCATTTGGGCATGCCGGCGTGGTTGTCACGACGGTCGAAGGACAGGTCCTCGTTACGGTGACCGATCTTGTAGCCGAAATGCGCGTCGCTCCAGCGTACCTCGCCGACGATATCCTTGGCGTAAGGCTCGATGAGCAGCTTGTTGCCGTTGAAGCGGTGGCCGTGCGCCGGGTCATAGGGTCCGTGCACACGGTAACCGTAGAGCAGGCCGGGCCGCGCCTCGGGCAGGTAGCAGTGCCAGACCAGATTGGTCTGCTCACGCATTTCGATACGCTGCACCTCGCGGCGTCCGCTCGGATCGAACAGGCACAGCTCGACGCGTTCGGCGTGTTCCGAAAAGAGGGCGAAGTTGACGCCCTCGCCGTCCCAGGTGGCGCCGCGTGGGGTGGGAGTGCCAGGCCAGACGGCGGTGACGGGAAGGTTCATGGCTAAATCTCCTAGATCTGGTAGCGGGTTACGCCCGCTACGTCCTCGCCTTTGGCGAGGACGACGATGCCGCCATCGCTGACGGTATAGCGGGCGCGGTCGGCGGCGGCGTCGAAGCCGATGCGCGAGTTTGGTTCGATGACGTTGTAGCGGTCGACGATGACCCGCTTGAGACGTGAGCCACGGCGGATGACCGTGTAGTCCATGATCAGGCAGTCTTCAATTTCGACGTCTTCCTCAACGACGACTTCACGACGCAGCATCGAGTTCTTGATCCGTGCGCCGCTGACTCGTGAGCCCGCGGCGATGGTGCTGTTGCTGATCTCGCCAGTGATCATTGGCGAGGGTCCCTGGTAAGAACTGGAGTTGATAAACCACTTCGGATTGAAGAGGTTGAAGCGCGGCTTGGCGCTGAGGACGTCGTAGTGGGCGTCGTAGTAGGCGTCAATGTTACCGACGTCGCGCCAGTACGACTGCTCCTCGTAGTCGGCGACGCCGGGGACGTGGTTGTCGGCGAAGTTGTAGGCCAGCACATTGTGAGTCTTGATCAGGCGCGGCAGGATATGGTGGCCGAAATCGTGCTCGCCGTTGTCGTTGGCCTCGCGCAGTGCTTTCAGCAGGACATCGGTATTGAACAGGTAGTTGCCCATCGAGCCATAGGCGCGCGTCGGGTCGCTGAGCATGGCCGGCGGATTCGTCGGCTTTTCCAGAAAGCCGCGGATGCGACTGTGGTCGTCGGCATCGATGATGCCGAAAGCCGTCGCCTCGGCCAGCGGTACCGGAATCGCCGCCACCGAGACGTGCGCCGAGTTCTGACGGTGAAAATCGATCATCTGCCGCACGTCCATGCGGTAGATATGATCCGCACCAAACACGGCGACCATGTCCGGTGAATGGCGTTCGATCAGGTTGATGTTCTGGAAGACGGCGTCGGAGGTCCCCTGGAACCACTCCTGACTCTCGCGCATCTGCGGCGGCACGACGGTGACGAACTGGCCGGTATAGGCGTTTGAATTGCCCCAGGCCTTGGCGACGTGCTCGATCAGCGACTGCGACTTGTACTGCACCATCATGTAGATGCCGTGGATCTGCGAGTTCACCAGGTTACTGAGGACGAAGTCGGCGATGCGGTAGCGGCCGCCGAAGGGAACCGCCGGTTTGGAACGCTCTGCGGTCAGCGGATGCAGCCGGGAACCCTGGCCGCCGGCCAGTACCATGGCGAGTACTTTCATGATGTTTCTCCTTTATCGGTCAAATCAACTTGCGCCGCGATCGTTCAGGTTCCTGAGCAGGCTGAAGAGCGGAACCGACAGCCAGTCGGGCCGGTTACCCATCTCATAGCGCAGCTCGTAAAGTGCCTTCTCGATCACAAAAAATTCGATCAGCCGTTCAGCGCCGCCGGGTTCCTCCGGCCACGCCGGGCAGCCCTGAACGGCATCGCGGTAGCCGCTCATGAACGCGTCGCCGACCTGTTCTTCCCAGAGCTCGACCAGCGGACCGGCACGATGACGGTCGATCGGATCTTCATTGGTCAGGCGATTGGTCGCGACGGCTGCCGCATAGCTGAACGAACGCAGCATGCCGGCGACGTCGCGCAGCGGCGAGTGCTTCTGGCGACGCTCGTCCATTGAACGCGCAGGCTCGCCTTCGAAGTCGATGATCACGAAATCATTGTCCACGCGCAGCACCTGGCCAAGGTGGTAGTCACCGTGATAGCGCGTCTTGGCGGCGGCAATGCCGGCCAGCGCTTTCGGCGAAATGCGGTCCAACAGCAAGGGCCGCAATGCCGACAGCCGGTCACAGCCATCGCGTACCTCCTCGGGGAAGTCTTCGCGGCGTCGTTCGAGTTCGTCGAGCGTGGCCACCGCCTCGGCGTTCAGCGCAGTCGACCAGTTGGCCAGGTCCTGTGCGGTAATCGGCTCGCGTTCGAAGGCCGGGTCTCCGGTCGACAGGGCAAAAGCCTGGTGCATTTCGCCCGTACGGCGGCCGAGCAGCTCGATCAAGCTCAGGAAGTAGCTGTGCGGGTCAGCGTCAAGATCGTCGGCTTGCACCGCGACCTCCGAGAGGAAGCGTTCGAGGTAGTCGAGCGTGAAATTCCAGCTGTCACCCTGGTTCTTCGTGTAGCCCTGCAGCAACGCCAAAGTCATGGTCTCGCCGTCGCCGCGACGGATTTCGACCGAGCCGGCAACCGGCGCAATTTGCGAGAAAGGCGAGGTGTCGGTGAGGAAACGGCCAACTTCAACTTCCGGGTTGGTACCGGTCTGCAGGCGACGATAGCCCTTGAGGAACAATTTGTCGCCGAAGTACACAGCGGTATTGCTCTGTTCCAGCGAGGGGTGGCGTACCGGTGCATCAAGTCCGGCTGCCAGCTTGGCAAACGCCGGTGAGGCGTGGAACTCGAGCCGGCCGCGGGCGAAGGGGATGGCCACGTTCCTGCCGATTCCTTCGGCCAGGTCGCGGCAGAAACCGTCAGCGCCGAAGGCGCCGTAAAGCAGGCCGGTGCGATCCTTCTGGCGCACTCTTGCCAGCGCCCACGGACCGAGCAGGGCACGCTGCTCTTCGCTGGTTTCCTCGTCCCAGCAGATCGCCAGGGGCAGGAAGTAGACCTGCGGCTCGATGCCGGCGCAGTGCACCTCAAGGATCGTCAGCAGCCAGCTGCCGTTGTCGGTGTCCCATGGCGCCTGTTCGATAATCTTGATGCTCTCGATCGGGTGGCCCTTGCCGGCGAACCAGCGCTTGGTCACCAGGTAGGGTGCGAGCACCTTGTGCTGCAGCTGGTCGCGGGTGGTAGCGGCGATCGCCCGGCGCACGGTGGTGGCGGTGGTCTTGCCTCCGGAGAAAGTCATCCAGCCCTCGGTGAGCACCAGTACCGGCAGCTCTGGCCGGGCCAGGCGTTCCTCGTGCCAGTAGGGCACCTCGACGTCGGTGGTCAGGCGGAAGCAGTAGGTGCCGTGTCCGGCCAGCGTCAGCAGGTAAGGCAGGTCGCCGATCGGTGGGAAAGCCGAGCGTCCGAGCAGTTCGACCGGTACGCGCGTCTTGAACGGGGCGAGGTCGAGTTCAACCGGTTGCGCGTTGCGCGACAGATTGACCACGCAGAGCAGGATTTCGTCCTCGTACTCGCGGACGTAGGCGAGAATTTTGCGGTTGCCGGGCTCGAGAAAGGTGATGCTGCCGCGGCCGAAAGCCTTGTAGTTCTTGCGCACCGCGATCAGGCGCTTGGTCCAGTGCAGCAGCGACGATGGATTGCGCGCCTGCGCTTCGACGTTGATCGCCTCGTAACCGTAGATCGGGTCCATGTTCGGTGGCAGATAGAGCCGCTGCGGGTCGGCCCTGGAGAAGCCGGCGTTACGGTCCGGGCTCCATTGCATCGGTGTACGCACGCCGTTGCGGTCGCCAAGGTAGATATTGTCGCCCATGCCGATTTCGTCGCCGTAGTACATTACCGGCGAGCCCGGCAGCGTCATCAGCAGGAAGGTGACGAGTTCGATCTTGTGCCGGTTGTTTTCCATCAGCGGCGCCAGGCGGCGGCGGATGCCGACGTTGACGCGCATCCGTGGGTCGGCCGCGTACTCCTTGTACATGAAGGCGCGCTCGCTCTCGGTGACCATTTCCAACGTCAGTTCGTCATGGTTGCGCAGGAAGATCGCCCACTGGCAGTTCGCCGGAATATCTGGTGTCTGGTTCATGATCTCGACCACCGGATGGCGTTCTTCCTGGGCCACGGCCATGAAAATGCGCGGCATCACCGGGAAGTTATACGCCATGTGACACTCGTCGCCATCGCCGTCGCCGAAGTACTCGCGCACGTCTTCCGGCCACATATTGGCCTCGGCGAGCAGCATGCGGTTTTGGTAGCGCGAATCGATTGCCGCACGAATCTGCTTGATGACCTGATGCGTCTCGGGCACGTTCTCGTTGTCCGTGCCTTCGCGGATGCACAGATAGGGAATGGCGTCGAGGCGCAGGCCGTCGACGCCCATGTCCAGCCAGAAACGCATGATGCGGATCACCGCTTTCACGACCGCCGGATTGTTGTGGTTGAGATCCGGCTGGTGCGAGAAGAAACGGTGCCAGTAGTAGGCGCCGGCGACCTCGTCCCAGGCCCAGTTCGACTTCTCGGTGTCGGTGAAGATGATGCGCGTTTCCGGATACTTCTTGTCGGTATCGGACCACACGTAGAAGTCGCGTTTCTTCGACCCGGCAGGGGCGCGCCTGGCCGCTTGAAACCAGGGGTGTTGATCAGAGGTATGGTTGATGACCAGCTCGGTGATCACCCGCAGGCCGCGGCGATGCGCTTCGCGGATGAAGATGCGCGCGTCGTTGCGGTTGCCGTAGTCAGGGCTGACGTTGTGATAGTCGGAAATGTCGTAGCCGTCATCGCGCATCGGCGAGGGGTAGAAGGGCAGCAGCCAGAGGGTGTTGACCCCCAGATCCTGGATGTAGTCGAGCTTCTCGGTCAGTCCCTTGAAATCACCGATGCCGTCGTCGCCGCTATCCTTGAACGCCTTGACGTGCAGTTCGTAGATGATTGCGTCCTTGTACCAGAGCGGATCATTTTCCCAGGTCAGGTCGGCCGCTGCGGCGGCTTTTTCTATCGTTTCATTGGCCTTTTGCATCATTTCCTCCACTCAAGGGAAGTCGTCAAGGTTGCCCATCTCGTTGCAACGAGCGAGCGGTTGTCGGAAAGCTTGTTTTGCGCCTGGCGGGGCGAATCGGCAGGCGGGCCCGACGTGGCCAGGGGCTGTTCGGTCCAGCCGGTAGTCGGGCCGTGGTACGGGCCCAGACAGGCCTGAGGGGCCCAGGGTATCGCCACCGACGACCTTGTCAGACGGAGCATGACGGAATTGTCGGTGGCATACAAGCGCCACTGCCGCGACGATTGGCCCACCCGGGGCTGTTGCGGTGTTCATGTGGGTTGCGGGCAGCCGCGTGGCGGTCAAGACGACCGTTCGCCTTCCATTATCGGCTTCAGAACCACCACCGCCAACGGCGGCAGGGTCAGCGCCAGGGAGTGGAAATGACCGTGCGCGGCGATCGGACGCGCCTCGACCCGACCAAGATTACCCATGCCGCTGCCGCCGTAGTGCTCGGCATCACTGTTGAGGATCTCCTCCCACTGGCCGCCGCGCGGTGCGCCGACGATGTAGTCATGGCGCGGTACCGGCGTGAAATTGCACAGCACCAGGACCGTATCGTCGCGGTGCTTGCCGTAGCGCAGGAAGCTGATGATGCTTTCCTCCCAGTTGGTGCAATCGACCCAGGCGAAGCCGTCGGTGTTGAAGTCGCGCTCATGCAGTGCTTTCTGCCCACGATAGGCGCGGTTGAGGTCGGCGACCCAAGACTGCACGCCGTGGTGCAACGGGTACTGGAGGACGTGCCATTCGAGGCTTTCGTCGTGCTGCCACTCGCGCCGCTGACCGAGCTCACCGCCCATGAACAGCAGCTTCTTGCCGGGGTGGGTCCACATCAGCCCGTAGAGCAGGCGTAGGTTGGCGAACTGTTGCCATTCGTCGCCCGGCATCTTGCCGATCAGCGCGCCCTTGCCGTGCACCACCTCGTCGTGCGACAGCGGCAGGACGAAGTTCTCGGTAAACGCGTACCACACACCGAAGGTGAGCTTGTCGTGCTGGTACTTGCGAAACAGCGGTTGCTGCTGGAAGTACTTCAGGGTGTCGTTCATCCAGCCCATGTTCCACTTCATGCCGAAACCGAGGCCGCCCATGTAGGTGGGGCGCGAAACCATCGGCCAGGCGGTGGACTCCTCGGCCATCGTCTGGACGTCCGGATGATCGCGATAGACCGCTTCATTAAGGCTGCGCAGGAAGCTCATCGATTCGAGGTTCTCGCGTCCGCCATGCTCGTTGGGGATCCATTCACCCTCCTCGCGGCCGTAGTCGAGGTAGAGCATCGAGGCGACGGCATCGACCCGCAGGCCATCCACGTGGTATTTGTCGAGCCAGAACAGGGCGCTGGACATCAGGAAACCGCGCACTTCGTTGCGACCGAGGTTGAAAATCGAACTCTTCCAGTCCGGGTGAAAGCCCTGGCGCGGATCCTCGTGTTCGTAGAGGCAGGTACCGTCAAAGTTGGCCAGGCCATGGCCGTCGGCCGGAAAGTGCGAGGGCACCCAGTCGAGAATGACCGCGATTCCCGCCTGGTGCAGGGTGTCGATCAGGAACATGAAGTCTTCGGGCGACCCGTAGCGTGCTGTCGGTGCGAAATAGCCGGTGGTCTGGTAGCCCCATGAGCCGTAGAACGGGTGCTCCATCACCGGCAGCAGTTCGACGTGGGTGAAGCCCATCTCGTTGACGTAGGCGGCCAGTTGCGGCGCCATTTCGCGATAGCTGAGCGAACGGTTGTTGTCCTCGGGAATGCGCCGCCAGGAGCCGAGGTGCACCTCGTAGATCGACAGCGGCGCATTGAGTGCGTTGACCGCCCGGCGCTTGGCCATCCACTCGCTGTCGCTCCAGCTGTAGTCGAGCGTGCACAGACGCGAAGCGCTGCGCGGCGGCTCCTCCGACTGGCGGGCAAAGGGGTCGGCTTTCTCCTGGACGCCGTTGCCGCTGGTGATGTGGAACTTGTAGCTGTCGCCCAGTGCCGGTCCGGCCAGGAAGCCCTCCCAGATACCCGACTGGTCGTCACGGCGATGGAGAGGGTGGCTCTCCACTTGCCAGTGGTTGAAGTCGCCGACCACCGACACTTTCTCGGCGTTCGGTGCCCAGACGCTGAACTGGAAGCCGGCCTGAGCAGCCTTTTTAGTGGCATGCGCGCCAAAGCGGTCGTAGAGCCTGGTGTGGTTGCCTTCGCGAAAAAGGTAGATGTCTTGTTCGCTGAACAGGCTGTTTGCGACTACAGGAGTGGTAACTTTCAATGCGTACCTCCGGGGTGTTGCTTGCTGTCGTCCATCGCCAGATGCAAGGGCGGGCTTGAACCGTCCTTGGCCTGACCGGGATAGACGGTGAGATGCGGAAAGGGAATTTCGATGCCGGCAGCGTCGAACGCATATTTGAGGCGGCGCAGACATTCCCGGCGTACACCCCACTGCTCGATCGGCGCGACCTTGAAGCGGCAGCGCAGAATCACCGCCGAATCAGCCCAGGAGTCGACGCCGACCATCTCGACGTCATCGATTATCTTCGGCCCGAATAGCGGATCGGCGCGCAACTCGGTGCCGACCTGGCGCATGACCTCGAGCGCCTGATCCACGTTCTCGCGGTAGGCGACGCCGACGTCGACCACAGCGAAAGCAAACCCGCGAGTCTTGTTGGTAACCGAGGTGATACTGCCGTTGGGGACGAAGTGGACGTTGCCATCGTAGTCACGCATGCGCACGTAGCGCAGGGTGATTTCTTCGACGACGCCTCCTTTGCCACCGGCTTCTACGACATCTCCCTGGCGGATCTGGTTCTCGAGCAGCAGAAAAAAGCCGGAGAAATAATCCTTGACCAGGCTCTGCGCGCCGAAGCCGACGGCGACGCCGACGACGCCGGCGGCGCCAAGGATGGGGGCAATCGAGACGCCCAGTTCCGCCAGGATCAGGATGCCGGCGACCAGCGAAACCATCACCGACGCGGCGTAGCGGAAGACGCGGCCCAGGGTGGCGACGCGTTTTACCTCCTCGCTGTCGTCGAGGCTGCGGCTGATGTAGATGCGAAAGCTGCGGATCAGCTTGTGCGAGAAGGCCATGGCAGCCCACGCCAGCAGGGCGATGAGGACAATGCGCAGGGCCGACGCCATGACCGGTGTCAGGCTTTGGCTGAAGGAAAGCAGTTGGTCGAGCATCGTTGCGTCAATTTCCTCTCGGTGGCCAAGCGATGGGCGAAAAATCGCTTGTAAAATAAGTTCCAGCCTAATAGTATTGCACAAACTTAATTTGCAAGCAACGTGAGGACTGGCACGATGACGAACGGAGTGGCGTTGAAGAGCGACGGTCGCGGGCGGGAGAAGCCCTTTGGCGATCAGCAGGATGATCCCGGGATGGCTCCAGAGTGTTCTGATGAAGCCTTTGGCAAGGTGCTGCAGCTCGTGCGCACGGTTCAGACGGGCATGCAGAACATCGACGACCGGCACGGCCTGAGTGGTGCCCAGCTGTGGGCCATGTGGCAGATTTCGGCGCGACCCGGCTTGCGGGTGTCGGATCTGGCGCGGGCGCTGCAGATCAAGCCTTCGACGGCGAGCAACCTGCTCGACAAGCTCGAACTGCGCCAACTGATGCGCCGTGAAAGGCACGACACCGACAACCGCGTGGTCAGCCTCTATCTGACCGACGCAGGCCACCAGCTGGTCAAGGACATTCCTGGCCCGACGCAAGGCCGACTGCGCCGCGCCTTGGGGGAAATGGCGGCGCCGGTTCTGGCCGG
>NZ_JAVTWB010000112.1:51654-70167 GCF_032229525.1 Accumulibacter sp.
CCGTAAGCTTGTCCGCCGTTAAAGCAGGGTTCGATCAAGCGGCGCGACGTCTTCGCTAGGGAAGTTCGTCGAGCCCCACCGTGGCCAGATGGTCGGTAACGCCCCACGCCTCCAGGCTCCAGTGTTCACCGTCGCCACGCACCCAGTTGATGCCGGCATTCGGAATGAGGAAATCCCGTGGCTGATTCAACGAGGTGCCGCGCACCAGGCGGTTGACGATATCGAGCACGCCGCCGTGCGTCACCACGATGACCGTGCAGCCCCGATGATCCTCGGCGATTCGCCGCAAGCCGGTGCTGACTCGCTGGTGTAGTTGGCGCAGACTCTCGCCGCCATAGGGGATGACGAAATCCGGTTCTCGCCCTTCGAACAAAGCATAAACATCCGGATATCGGTCACGTGACTGATCGTAGGTCAGCCCTTCGAAAAGGCCGTAGCGTCGCTCGCGGAATTCCGGTCGCAGCGTCGGGACCAGCTTCAGGCTGGCCGCAATGCGTTCGGCAGTCTGTCGGGCGCGCAGCAGGTCGCTGCTGTACAGCGCCGCCACCGGCACCGCCGACAACCACTCCGCCGCCGCTTCAGCCTGGGCCTTGCCCGTCGTATCCAGGCCGACGTCAATGTTTCCCTGGATACGCTTTTCTGCGTTCCAGGAGGTTTCGCCGTGGCGGACCAGGCAGATGCGGGTGGCTTCCATAGGTATTGATTCACTAGCTGCGTTGACGACCAGCAATCGGCCGACGGAAAGACCCGGACTTCGCCGGCGTGAAGCCTCGCTCCGTCAGGTTCGGAAGGAGCAGATTCTAAGGCATTTGCGGTGACTGCTCCGCCTGTCAGGGGCAATCGGAAGCGCCGGTCAGACAGCCGCTGCTCCTCATCACTCGGCCGCAAGCCACCACGCTGCCCGCAGCGATTGTCCGCAGCGTCTCCCGGCGCACTGCACTTTGCCCGCCGGGCGGCTCGCCGTGCGCAGTTTCGCTGATCCAGCGCATCACCAGGTGAATTGGCGGGAGCAGATCTGCGACTAAAATACGGCATCCGGCATCTGCCCGGGGTCTAAGTGGTCGCGCGTTGCACCAGCTGGCGGATATGCCGAACGCCCAGCGCAGCAACAATGACGACGATCGGAATCGCGATCCCGGTGACGATTTCCGGATTGACCGGCGCGCCTGCCGCCTTGACGGCCTTGGCCGCATAACCGATCAAGCCGACCACGTAGTAGCTGACCGCGGCCACCGACAAGCCTTCCACCGTCTCCTGCAGACGCAACTGCAGTTTCGCGCGTCGGGCGGCGGTGCTGAGCAACGACTGGTTCTGCCGCTGCAATGCGATGTCGACCCGCGTACGCAACATTTCGCTGGCGCGACTGATCCGCTCCGACAGACTGTCCTGCAGCCTGGCGACGGTTTCGCAGGTGCTCATCGCCGGCACCAGGCGGCGTTCGACGAACTCGCGCATCGTTTGCACGCCTTCCACACGCACTTCCCGTAGTTCTGCCAGGCGGCGTTCCACCAGCTCCTGGTAGGCGCGCGCCGCGCAGATCCGGCCCAAAGTGGCCGAAATAGTCCCCTCGACGACGGCGGCAAGCCTCGTCAGCCGGTCAAGGAGAGCGGGCTCGTCTTCACTTCTGACGTTCACCATTTCATTGAGCAGCGCCGCCAGTTGCTGGTCGGCATCCGCCAGCACCGGCAGGGTGGCCCGGGCTATCGGGAGCGTCAGCAGCGCGCGCATCAGATAGGTTTCTATCTCGAGCACGCGCTGTACCATCCGTCCTGCCTGGCGCGGTGTAAGGCTGACATCCTCGATCAGGAAGCGGCTGAAACCGTCCGCATGGATGCGAAAGTCCGCCCGCACGCTGGCAACACCGTCGCCAACGATTGAGCCGACCAGCGGATTGCCTTCAAACCAGCTGGCCAGTTCCTCGCTGCCGGGTGTTGCCACCGGAGCTGTACGCACCGCCACGTGTGCCGCCACCAGCACTTGCCCCGGCAGTCCATCGAGCCAGTCTTGCGGGACGCTCGTGATTACCGGCTGGACAAAGGGATCGCCGAATTCGCCTTGGCGGAAGAAAGTGTAGCTGCTGCTCTCAGCGCCTCTCTCCCACTTGAGCCTGAAGGTGCCGAGGTCGACCTTGAAGTGATTGTGGTCCGCTGCCGGCGACGTGACGCCGTAACGCGTGCATAGCTCGACGATCGACTCGTACTCTGCTTGCCTGTTCGATGGGTCACTGGCCAGCGCCAGATACGAGGCTTGCTCGGGGATGCTTAGCGCTTCCGGCGGGCGGGCGTGCAGCTCATAGTTGAGCGCAAAGCGCTGCGGGTGATTGACGGGTTTTGTCACACGGTTCCTTCCACTGTTTCGTCATGGGAGGTTTGGCGAATGAGCGATGCGTTCTGACGCCGTGCTTGGGCGAGGTTTGCCCCGGCGCGCGGGCTAAAAACACTCCGCCGGAGCTGTCTCGCACTGTTGGTGGATCTTACGCCAATGCCCGAGCTTAATGCTTGATGACAGCGTTCGTTGACCTGGGCATGTGCGGCGCGGCGATGGGGCTCGCAGCTCCTGGTTGACGAGCAGTCTGAGCGTCAACCGTCCGCAGCGAGAAAACTCACAATCCCAACCGCGGTCCATTCGCTTTCCGAATGCGAAG
Source organism: Accumulibacter sp. (assembly GCF_032229525.1). Taxonomy (GTDB): domain Bacteria; phylum Pseudomonadota; class Gammaproteobacteria; order Burkholderiales; family Rhodocyclaceae; genus Accumulibacter. The sequence goes on from NZ_JAVTWB010000112.1 coordinate 54,299, forward strand.
CGGAGCACGCGGTGAGGATTGATCGGAGGCGAGCATGAGCGCCGTCCTCATGCCCCAAATACTGTCCGCCAACGGTGCCCGCAGGCGTCCACGGGCGCCCCGCATCGGTGAGCGCTTCCGCAGGCAGGGTGTCGCCGCCGGGGCGGCGCTGACCGGGCTGTCGCCCGCGTCCGGTGAAGGCGTCGTCCTGCGCCGCGTCGGTGCCAGCCGCGACGTGGTCGGCCGCATTTCGTTCTGAAAATGGACCCGGCTGGCGATCTGCCCGTTGCGTTGCCCCCGGCGCGGCGTAGCGCACCACCGCTATCGCTGTTTCTCGATGGCCGTCGGCTGTCAATTGCTGCAGCGCAACTTTTAGAAGTGCCCGCTATTGCCTATAGTGATCAATCAGTCGCAGCGGTGAACGAGGACTGCGGCGTCATTCAGCAGAATCATCGATCTGTTAACGGAGGAGACGTCATGCAGAAGTCTTTGCACATCGATCCGGGCAAATGCACCGGTTGCCTGCAGTGCGAAATGGCTTGCTCGTACGAGCATACCGGGGTCTTCAACCCGTCCAGGTCGCTGATCAAGGTTTTCGACTTCCACCACGAAGGCCGCAAGGTTCCCTACACCTGCACCCAGTGCGCCGAAGCCTGGTGTCTCAACGCCTGCCCCGTCGAGGCGATCAAGATCGACGCCGGCACCGGCGCCAAGGTGGTGCTCGACGCTGTTTGTGTCGGCTGCAAGGTGTGCACCATTGCCTGCCCGTTCGGCACGGTCAACTACAACCACGATACCGGCAAGGTCCAGAAGTGCGACCTCTGCGGCGGTGATCCGGCCTGCGCCACCGCCTGTCCGACCAGCGCCATCACCTACATCGACAGCGACTGGACCGGCCTCGAGCGGATGCGTCAGTGGGCGCAGAAGACCGATAGTGCGGCACGGGTTTGAGGAGAGACGATCATGGCATGGACTCGCAAAATTCTTCGCGTCAACCTTACGCAAGGCACTTGCGTCAGCGAAGCGCTGAACATGGAATGGGCGGCGCAGTACCTCGGGCAACGTGGGCTCGGCAGCAAGTATTTGATCAGTGAGATTGACCCGAGGGTCGACGCCCTGTCGCCCGAGAACAAGATCATCTACGCCACCGGTCCGTTGACCGGGACCATGGCCTCGACCGGCGGGCGCTATTCGGTGGTCACCAAGGGGCCGTTGACCGGCGTCATTGCCTGCTCGAACTCTGGTGGATACTTCGGCGCCGAGTTGAAGTTCGCCGGCTGGGACATGATCATCGTCGAGGGCAAGTCGCCCAAGCCGGTCTATCTGCACATCGAGAACGAGTTGGCGGAACTGCTGCCGGCCGACGACCTCTGGGGGACGACTGTTTGGGCGACCGAAGCGACGCTCAAGAAGCGTCACCAGGATCCGCTGCTGCGGGTGTCGAGCATCGGTCGCGCCGGCGAGAACCAGGTGCTTTTCGCAGCCATCGTCAACGATCTGCATCGTGCCGCCGGGCGCTCCGGTGTCGGAGCGGTGATGGGTTCGAAGAACCTCAAGGCGATCGCCGTTCGCGGTACGCGCGGGGTCGGCAACATTGCCGATCCCAAGGCGTTCATGGCGGCTGCAACGGCCGGCAAGAAAGTGCTCGCCGAAAATGCGGTCACCGGCCAGGGCCTGCCGACCTACGGCACGCAGGTGCTGATGAACGTAATCAACGAAATGGGCGCCTTGCCGACGCGCAACCATCGTGACGTCGAGTTCGAAGGCGCGCGCAAGATCTCCGCCGAAGCGATGCACGAAAAACGCGCCAGCGATGGCCGCGCCCATCTGGTCACCAATCAGGCCTGCTTTGGCTGCACCATCGCCTGCGGGCGGATCTCACGCATCGACGAAACGCACTTTTCGGTGGAAACCAGGCCCGAGTACTGGGGGGCCAACGGTGGTCTCGAATACGAGGCCGCCTGGGCGCTCGGCAGTGCCAACGGCGTCGACGATCTCGAAGCGCTGCAGTTCGCCAATCTGCTATGCAACGAAGACGGCATGGACCCGATTTCTTTCGGGGCAACGGTCGGGGCGGTGATGGAACTTTACGACCTCGGCATCCTGAGCAAGGAAGAGATCGGCCTCGAAGCAGTTTTCGGCTCCGCTGAAGCGCTGTGCAAACTGGCCGAGATGACTGCGCGTGGCGAAGGCTTCGGCAAGATCCTCGGTCAGGGATCGAAGCGCGTGTGCGCGAAGTACGGCAAGCCCGAACTGTCGATGACCGTCAAGGGGCAGGAGTTCCCGGCCTACGATGGGCGTGCGCTGCAGGGCATGGGGCTGGCCTATGCGACCTCGAACCGCGGCGCCTGCCATCTGCGCGGCTACATGGTTTCCAGCGAAGTGTTCGGCATCCCGGTCAAGACCGACCCCAAAGAGACTGCCGGCAAACCGGAAATGCTGAAGGCGTTCCAGGACGCGACGGCGGTCGTCGACTCCAGCGGGCTGTGCGTGTTCACCACCTTCGCGTGGACGATGAACGATATCCAGCCGCAGATTCAGGCCGCCTGCGAAGGCGATTGGTCGCAAGATTCGCTGTTGCAGATGGGCGAGCGGATCTGGAATCTCGAGCGCGACTTCAACCTGGCGGCCGGGATCACCGGCAAGGACGACACCCTGCCGCCACGGCTGCTCAACGAACCGTGCAAGACCGGCGGCTCGAAAGGCATGGTCGCCGAGATCGGCAAGATGCTTCCCGAGTACTACAGCCTGCGCGGCTGGACGCCAGAAGGCGTGCCGACCGCCGCCACGCGCTCGCGCCTGGGTCTCTGAGGTGGCCAGACAGGTCATCATCGGCAACGGCCCGGCCGGGGTCGTTGCCGCCGAGACGCTACGCCGCGCCGATGCGCAGGCCGAAATCACGCTGATCGGCGACGAGCCCGAACCGCCCTACTCGCGGATGGCGATTCCCTACCTGCTGACCGGCAAGATCGGTGAGTCTGGAACCTATCTGCGCAAGGACGCGGATCATTTCGAGCGCTTGCGCATTCGCCAGCTCTGCGCTCGTGTGGAAGCGATCGATAGCGCGCGACATACGGTGACGCTGGCCGATGGCAGCGTGCTTGACTACGATTGCCTGCTGATTGCCACCGGCTCGCATCCGGTCCAGCCGCCGATTCCCGGCATCGACCTGCCGCAGGTCCTGTCCTGCTGGACGCTGGCGGATGCGCGCGCAATCGCCGCCGCGCTGGCCCCGGGTGCGCGTGTGCTGCAGATGGGTGCCGGCTTCATCGGTTGCATCATTCTCGAGTCTCTGGCCGCCCGCAGCGCGCAGCTGACGGTCGTCGAGATGGGCGACAGGATGGTGCCGCGCATGATGGACGAGGTGGCCGGGGAGATGATTCGTCGCTGGTGTGAGGGAAAAGGGGTGCAGGTTCGTACCGGCCGGCGGGTGGTGTCCATCGCTCCGGCCGGCGACGCCCTGCGCGTCAAGCTGGACGATGGCGAGACCGTCGAGGTTGACGTGCTGATCAACGCCACCGGCGTCAAGCCGAACGTCGACTTTCTCCAGGGGAGTGGCGTCGCCATCGATGTCGGCATTCTGGTCGACGACTCGATGCAGACCAGCGTCGCCGGGATCTATGCCGCTGGCGACGTCGCCGAGGCGGTCGAGTTCGGCACCGGTCGCCGCGTGGTCAATGCCATCCAGCCCGATGCCGTCGAACAGGCGCGTATCGCGGCGCTGAACATGGCTGGCCAGGCGGCAAGCTTGCCGGGCACCTTTGTCTTCAACGTTCTCGATACCCTGGGGCTGATCTCGGCGTCCTTCGGGCAGTGGCAGGACTTGCCGGGTTATACCAGCGCCCAGTTGCTCGACGAAGCCGAGTATCGCTATTTGCGGCTGGTATTCGACGGTGAACAGCTGGTCGGCGCCAACACCATCGGTCATACCGAGCACATCGGTGTCCTGCGCGGCCTGATTCAGGGGCGGGTCCGTCTCGGTGACTGGAAAGCCCGTCTGCTGGCCAACCCGCTGCTGCTCAGTGAAGCCTATCTCGCCAGGGGGCTGGCCGCGACCCATTGATGCAGATCACTTTCAAGCTGTACGCGTTCCTCTCCGACTACCTGCCGGCGGATGCTCGTCGGACCAACACCCTGACTCTGGAAATCCCCGACGAGACGACCGTCGGCTCGTTGATCGCCTCGCGGGCGCTGCCGCCGCGGCTGGTGCATCTGGTCCTGCTCAATGGCGAGTTCGTGCCGCCGCCGCAACGTGGCGAGCGCCGCCTGCAGGCGGGTGACGTGCTGGCGATCTGGCCGCCGATCGCCGGTGGCTGAGAACGCCGAACCTCCGGTGCCGCAATTCGCGATGACCCTGGCGCTGCCCGAATTCACCCGCCAGTTGCAACCGTTGCTGGCCGGCTGGGTGGTGGCTCCGTTGGCCGATGGCTGGCACCTGCAGCAGGCCGGACGCAGCGTCGAAGTCCGTTGCCAGCCCTTGCCGATCCTGCAGATGGGGGCTCTTGCGCTGCCCCGCCTGCAGGTGTCGATTGCATTTTCCGGCGGCAGCGCCGGACAGCATGGCGATTTCATGAACGACTTCCAGCGCCACTTCCGACGCGGCGGGGGCTGATGTGATAGCATTCCTCGTGGCGGGTCTCCCCGCATCGCAGGATGGTTAACCTGGTCAGGTCCGGAAGGAAGCAGCCACAGCTGTCTTATGTGAGTGCCGGGGGTAAGGCTCGCCACCCGTTTTTCTGCGCCGCCGGCGCAGTGCCTGCTTCGGTGAACAGCGAAAACTGCCGCAGGGCCGGAAACGCCATCTGCTAGAATCCACCCATGAGTTACCAAGTTCTGGCACGCAAGTGGCGCCCGCGAACGTTTGCCAGCCTGGTCGGCCAGGAGCACGTCGTCCGCGCACTGACGCACGCACTGACCGAGCAGCGCCTGCACCACGCCTACCTGTTCACCGGCACCCGTGGCGTCGGCAAGACGACCCTGGCGCGCATCTTGGCCAAGGCCCTCAATTGCGAGGCCGGGGTCAGCGCGACCCCTTGCGGCACTTGCTCCGCCTGCCTGGAGATCGACAGCGGACGTTTTGTCGACCTGCTCGAAGTCGACGCGGCGACCAACACCAAGGTCGACGAGATGCGGCAGCTGCTCGAGAACGCGGTCTACGCACCGACCCGTGGCCGCTTCAAGGTCTACGTTATCGACGAAGTGCACATGCTCTCGAACTCGGCGTTCAACGCCATGTTGAAGACCCTCGAAGAGCCGCCGGAACACGTCAAGTTCATCCTCGCCACCACCGACCCGCAGAAAATCCCGGTCACCGTCCTCTCGCGCTGCCTGCAGTTCAACCTCAAGCAGATGACGCAGCCGCTGATCGCCGGCCATCTCAAGCACATCCTCGAAGTCGAGGCGATCAGCGCCGAGCTCGCTGCCTTGCAGCTGCTGGCGCGTTCGGCGTCGGGCAGCATGCGCGACGCGCTGTCGCTACTCGACCAGGCGATCGCCCACGGTGCGGGCAAGGTCGAGGAAGCGCAGGTACGCGAGATGCTCGGTGCCGTCGACCTCGACCACCTGTTCTCCATCCTCGACGCCCTGCTTGCCGGCGACGCCGCAGCGATGCTGCAGGTGGCCGACGAGATGGCGGCGCGCAGCCTGTCTTTCGATGCCGCCCTGCAGGAGATGGCCAGCCTGTTCACCCGCCTGCAGGTCGCCCAACTGGCGCCGACGGCGATCGCTGACGATCTGCCCGAGCGCCAGCGGATGCAGGCGCTGGCGGCTGCACTTGACCCCGAGTTCGTCCAGCTGGCTTACCAGATCGCCGTCCATGGGCGTCAGGAACTACCCCTGGCGCCTGATGAACTGGCCGGCTTCATCATGACGCTGCTGCGCCTGCATGCCTTCCGCCCGGCTGCGGGCGATCATCGCCCCGGTGGCCGCGCGACGCCCGCCGAGGCGTCCGCGGACCGTCCGGCAGTGGCGCCGGCATCGCCGTCGGGCAGCGCGCTGGCGCCGGCCGCCAGCCACGCGTCGGCGGCTGTGCCAGTTGTGGAGCTGAAGGCCGTTCCTGCGGAGCCCCTGCCGGCTGCCGCTCGCGCGGCGTCTGTCCAGCCAGCGCCAGCGGCCGCTGACTGGCACGATATCCTGGCGACACTGAGGATCAGCGGCATGGCGCGTGAGCTCGGGCAGCACTGCGAGTTGCGCGAGTTGACGGGAGAGCGGATCCTTCTTCGCCTGTCGCCGACCCATCGCCATCTGCTGATGAAACCAGCGCAGGACAAACTGCAGCAGGTGCTTTCCGAGCATTTCGGTAGACCGCTGAAGCTGCTGGTCGAACTCGAAGCGATCTCCGGCGACACCCCCGCCGCGGCCGCGGAACGCGGCCGGCGAGACCGTCAGGAGCGCGCCATTGCCGCGGTCGAACAGGATGGTTTCGTGCGTGAGGTGATCGAGATGTTCGACGCCACCCTGATCGAATCTTCCATAAAACCCCATTAACCCTTCAATCCGGATCGAGGCAATAAAGATGATGAAAGGCGGAATCGCGGGCCTGATGAAACAGGCCCAGCAAATGCAGGACAACATGAAAAAGACGCAAGAGGAGCTGGCGCAGCTCGAAGTCGAGGGTCAGTCCGGCGCCGGCATGGTCAAGATCGTGATGACCTGCGGTCACAACGTGCGCCGGGTGGCCATCGATCCCTCGGTAATGGACGACCGGGAAATGCTCGAAGATCTCGTGGCGGCCGCCCTCAACGACGCCACCAGGCGTGCCGAAGAACTCTCGCAGGAGCGCATGGCCGGCTTCTCTGCCGGCCTCAATCTGCCGCCCGGGTTCAAATTGCCGTTCTGATGGCGACACCGTCAAGCCTCGAATCACTGATCGAGGCTTTGCGCTGTCTGCCAGGCGTCGGCCCGAAGTCCGCCCAGCGCATGGCCTACCATCTGATGCAGCACGACCGGACGGGCGCCGAGCGCCTGTCCGGTGCTCTCCAGTTGGCGCTCGACGCGCTACGGCATTGCCAGCGCTGCAACACCCTCACCGAAGCCGAGATCTGCGATCGCTGCCAATCGACCAGGCGTGATGCCAGCCTGCTGTGCGTCGTCGAAACGCCGGTCGACATGAACATGATGGAGCAGACGCACGCCTATTCCGGCTTGTACTACGTCCTGATGGGCCGTGTCTCACCGCTCGACGGCATCGGCCCGCGCGAGCTTCACCTTGACCGTCTGCTGGCCCGTTCCTGCGACGGCGTCGTGCGCGAGGTGATCATCGCCACCAATTACACCAATGAGGGCGAAGCCACCGCGCATTACCTCTCCGAAATGCTCAAGAGCCGCGGCGTCAGCGTGTCGCGCATCGCGCGCGGCGTACCGGTCGGCGGCGAACTCGAGTACGTCGATGCCGGGACACTGGCGCAGGCGCTGCGCGAGCGCCGGCCGCTTGCCCCGTAAGCATTCCGGATCATTGCCCAGGGCGGGCGGTTATTGCTGCCCGTGCCCCTTCAGTTTTCCTGCGATGGCCTGAGTCGCCATGATCTTGGACCAGAAGCTGTTGTTGCCGGCAGCGGACGCGACCGGCTGACTCGAGAAGAAAGCGACCACAACGTCGGCGTCGCGATTGATATAGATCACCTGCCCGTAAATACCGACGGCAGCGTACTCGCCTTTCTGCTCGTCAAGTATCCACCACATGTTCTTGTAGGCGACCCAGGCGGCGCCCTTGTATCTTTCGTTGTTCTTCATCTTCTGCTTGTCTTTGGCGTCGAGCGTGATCGATGCGTCGACCCAGTCGGCGGGAACTACCTGCTGACCATTGAATTTCCCCCGGTCGAGAATCATCTTGCCGAATCGTGCCGCATCTCTCAGCGTGCTGTTGAAGCCCCCCGTGGCGATGCCCATATAGGCGCGGTCGACGACCGTGTAGGCGTCGTGCTCGGCGCCGAGCTTCGACCAGATATGCTGTTGGATAAAGCGGTCATAGGGCAGGCCAGATATTCTCGCGATCAACCAGCCGAGGACGTCTGAATTGGCGGAGTTATAGTCGAAAACTTCGCCAGCGACTTCTTTTGTGTTTGGCCGAATGAACTTGGACAGAAAGTCGTGAATGCCATAGATCTCGGTGCTCTGGGGTTCGGCGTCCCTGCCACCCGGCACTCTGGCCATGTTCATGGCCGGACCATAGTATTTCAGGAAGTCCGAGTTCGGGTCGGTGTAGTTTTCCTTGAAGTCGATCGAAGAGCTGTGGTCAAGAACGTTTTGAATTGTCACCCGCTCGAAGCCGCTGCCTTTCAGTTCCGGAATGTATTTGGCAGGCGAGTCATTCAAATTGACCTTGCCCTCGGCGAGCAGGATGCCGAAGGCAGTACTCGTCAGCGACTTGGTCGCGGAAAACCAGATGTGCTGGTAATCCCTGCTCAGGCCGTTGAAATAGCGTTCATAGCGGATGTCGTCGCCCTTGAGCACCAGGTAGCCATCGGTGTAGTTCTCCTCTAGTACCTGATCGACGGTCTTGTCGTCGCCGTTTGCGTCCTTCAGCCGGATTTGCCCAATGTCGCTGTCGACGTCTTCTTTCAGCGGGTATATTTTGCCCGCGCGCGGGACCATCAGTACGTTCAATGGCGCGCCGGCATTGCGAAAAGCCCATTGGCTATAGGGGTGTTGCCGGTAGTTGCCGAAGGTTACCTGGCTTTCCTTGCTCGGCGGAAAGCCGTCCATCACCTCCTTCGGGGTGGCCACTGCGGCGGCCTGCGCCGAGGCAACGTGGGTCACCAACAGGGTCAGCGCAAGGGCGCGTCCAATGGCAGTTTTCATCTTGTCTTTTCTCCTTACAGCGGTGTTCATCGGGGTCAATGTCTAGAAGTAGGTGGTCAAATAGAGGAAAGCATTCCAGTCGTTTTTCAGGCCGGAATTCGCGTCGCGCCGGTACGAGAGGAGATCGGCGTCAACGTTCTTTTGCCCCAGGAGGGTCCACGTCAGGGTGGGTGTGATCTTGCCGGCAACCGTGATGTCGAGGTGGCCAGCACCCTCGCCGGAAAGGTTTCCCGACACGAAGCGGGTGTAGCCGCCCCAGAACTGCACATAAGCACCATCCCACCAGTTGTCCGGGCTATAGACCAGCAGGGGCGAGATGTTCAAGCCGAGGCCGTTGTAGCTCCCGAACTTCTTGTCCCAGGAGTTCACCACGTTCATTGGCAGGTACAGACTCCATTGCCTGTTGATGCCGAATGCGGGGAGCGCGCCAAACGACAGCACGTTTTGTCCATCGGTCCCCTTTAGCTCGCCGGCCAGCTGCAAATCGATCTGGGTCGCCCAGCCCCGGTATCCTGAGGTGACGGCATAATCCATCTCGAGCAGGTGAAACCATCGCGCGCGCGCATTGGTGAATCCGGAGTTGCTGCCAGGTACTTTATTGCCGGAGTGCTCGCCATAGCCGGCGTTGAAAAAGATCATGTCTTTTTTGGATAACCCGAGGTTGCCGGCAACCCTCAGCTCGGTCATGTGTTCACCGTTCGTGTAGTCGGTGTATTTCGGGCCGGCGCCAAGGTAGGTGTAGATCTTGGTCGGATCCGAGGCATCGATGTTTTCACCCTGCGGCTTGTCATCCGTGGCGTGCAGCGGGTTACTGACCGCCAGCAGCGCAAGCGTGAGGCCTGCGCTGCTGACTGTGGTTTTTCGCAAAACTCTGGTGATTCTGGACATCGTTTTTCCTTTCGCTTGCTGCGTGAATATCGATCAAGAAAGGGCCTCGCTACGACCCGGATGCCGCCACCGACCCGAGCCTGGCCGACGCAAGAGATTGGAACGGTGGGTCGGCGGTAGCGACCACTTCACAGCGCACCAGCGCCCCGCTTCGGGTGTAGGCACTGAGCAGCGCCTGGCGCAGTTGGTCGAGCGTCTCGCCGAGCACCGCGTTCTCCGGCCTGACGTAGAGGACCACGAAGTGCGTGCGGCCCAATTTGGTGACCGCCATATCGAGGAAGGTGAACGGTCGTCCGTGCAGGGCCTCGTTCGCGACGTGGTGGGCAATGCGCACCGATTCGGGTGCCGCCGCCGCCCCCGCCGTCTCTCTGAGCGCCGCACGGAGCATCGCCAGCGGCTGGGGGAGCATGATCAACTGCAGAACCAGTACGATCAGGGCGTCAGCGATGGGAAGCAGAACCTCGGCGGGGGTGGCGATCAGCAGCGGCGTGAGCAGCAGGGCGGCGCCGGCGCCGGCGCTGAGCGCTCCGTCTACCACTGCAGCGCGCATCTCGGTGCGCAGCAACTCGCTCCTCCGTTGGCTACGCCGCCAGGCGCGATGGAACTGCCAGGCCAGTCCGGCGCAGATGGTCACCATCGTTACCGTGTAGACCAGGATCGGCCCCATGATCAGCGCCGGCACGTCACCACCGGCGAGGTAAACCACGATCTTCTCGCCGGAGCTGAACAGGGCGAACACGAGAATGCCGATCAGCACCAGCGAGCGGAAGCTGACGTAGAGCGATTCGTAGGCCTCGTAGCCGAAAGGGTAGCGGTGGTCGGCCGGGCGGCGTACGGCGCGCGCTACGCGCGCTGCGATCAGTGCAGCAACGAAGTTGACGCCGGAGTAAAGGCCGTCGACCAGCAGCGCGTCAGAGCGCGACAACAGCGCGGCGGTCACCCCCGCCACGGCCATGAAAAGGCTGGCCCACTGTCCCACAGCCAGGGCGCGGGTCTCGATCGTCACGGCGTTCTTGGTCATGTGGCGGGCTAGCTCCCTCGCGGATCGGCTCCCGGGATTTGGTCCGCCATGCTAAGCAAGGACGGGGGTTGGAAAAAGCCGTATCCTGCCAATTTTCAGCTTGTGCGGGCCGCGTTTCCTGTCGGCAACGGTCTGCTCGGGAGCCGCCACCAGTGATTCACCATGAAGCGATCGCCACCGACGACGTGGATGAATTGTTCTCGTGGTCCGCGGGCTGGGACTTCGAGATCGTGCAACTGTCGCCGGGCGCACTGGGTTTTCGCTCTCGCCTGGTTGTACTGCCCGGGGTGATCTTGCGCTGGGAGTTCTGGGGCCAGCGCCTGCGCAGTTGCCATCTCAATCACTCGGAGAACCTGTCCATCGGTCTGCTGCTCGCTACCGAGCGGGCGCCGGTGTGGAAAGGACGCGAGGTCGCTATCGGTCAGGCTCTGGTATTCGGCTCCGACGAGCAGGAGTACGTCAGCCCCGAGGGCATGCACTGCCTCAACATCGAAATCGCCCGCGAGTTGCTGGCTGATTGGGGGCTGGCGGCGCCAGTCGGCGGCTTGGTCGACGTCGAGCCAACAGCCTTGTGCAGGCTGCTTGCCGAGTGCCGCTACGCGAGCGCTCTGCCCGGCGGCGATGCCACAGCCGAGAGCACCAGGGTGGCCCTGATCTTGCGCGAGCGAATCGTCGCGCGACTGATCGAGGCACTCGGCGGCACCAATCAGGCCGTCTCGGCCGCCACACGAAGCGCCAGCCAGGAGCGCAAGTTTGCGCTGGTCAAGGGCGCCGAGACGGCCGCCCTGGCTTGCAGCCGGGAGATCGATGGCGAGTGCCTGGCAGCCGAGCTTCACATTTCGCAACGCACCCTTCATCGTGCCATCAAGGAGTGGTCCGGATTCGGGCCGCAGGCTTATTTTCAGCTCCTGCGGCTGCACCGTTTTCGCCGCCAGCTCCTGTTTGGCGGGGCGGTTGATGAATCCATCACCGCCACGGCCCACGGGCTCGGTTTCGAGAACATGGGTCGCCTGGCCAGGCTCTATCGAAGCTATTTCGGCGAGCTACCGCGAGAAACACGCCGCCGAGCAAGGCTCTAAAGCGCCTTCAACGCCGCTTGGGCGGAGCGATTGGCGTTGCCGACCCTCTGCCGGCGTCCGCCGTCGCCCCCGTGCGGAGCCCCGCGTAGGCAAGGCTGCTGATTCTCCCTGCACCGAGTTTGGCGTATAATGCCGCGGTTCAGTTCGTACCAACTTTCCATTACGTGCTAGGGATCAGCGCTATGAGCAATGTGAGCAAAGTGGACGGCGGAAGGCGGCGGCTGGTCGTCGCGACCGCTGCCGTAGGCGGGGCCGGGGCGCTGGTTGCGCTCGTGCCTTTCCTGTCCAGCATGCTGCCGTCCGAGCGGGCCAAGGCAGCCGGGGCGCCGGTCGAAGTCGATATCGGCAACCTCGAAGTCGGGCAGATGATGACGGTCGAGTGGCGCGGCAAGCCGGTGTGGATCATCAACCGCACGCCGCCGATGCTTGAAACGCTGCCCGAACTCAATGGTCAGGTGGCCGACCCTCATTCCGACAAGGACCAGCAACCGGAATACTGCAAGAACGAAACGCGTTCGATCAAACCGGAGTTCATGGTCGTGGTGGGAATCTGTACCCATCTTGGCTGTTCGCCAACGGCCAAGTTCAAGCACGGTCCCGCCGACGGCATGGCCAGCGACTGGCTTGGTGGCTTCTTCTGCCCGTGTCACGGCTCCACCTTCGACTTTGCCGGCCGGGTCTTCAAGAACAAGCCGGCACCGGACAACCTTGAGGTGCCACCGCACATGTATCTCTCGGATACACGCATCCTCATCGGTGAACACAAGAAGGGGGCTTAAGCCATGGCGTCGAACAGCAATTACGAAAAGTACAAGTCCGACGGTTCCCTGCAGGGCAATCTGCTCGAGTGGTTTGACGCCCGTTTCCCGGCCACCTCGATGTGGCGCGGTCACCTCTCCGAGTACTACGCACCGAAGAACTTCAACTTCTGGTACTTCTTTGGCTCGCTGGCCATGCTGGTGCTGGTCATCCAGATCGTCACCGGCATCTTCCTGGTCATGCACTACAAGCCCGACGCCTCGCTCAACGCGAATGGCATCCCGCTTGCCTTCGCCAGTGTCGAATACATCATGCGCGACGTGCCCTGGGGCTGGTTGATTCGCTACATGCACTCGACCGGCGCTTCGGCGTTCTTCGTCGTCGTTTACCTGCACATGTTCCGCGGCATGCTCTATGGCTCGTACCGTCAGCCACGCGAACTGATCTGGGTCTTCGGCACGCTGATCTTCCTGTGCTTGATGGCCGAGGCCTTCATGGGCTATCTCCTGCCCTGGGGACAAATGTCCTTCTGGGGTGCGCAGGTGATCGTCAACCTCTTTTCGGCCATTCCGCTGGTCGGCGAGCCTCTGTCGATCTGGATTCGTGGCGACTTCGTGGTCGGCGACGCAACGCTCAACCGCTTCTTCTCGTTCCACGTCATCGCCGTGCCGCTGGTGCTGCTCGGCCTGGTCGCCGCGCACATCCTCGCCCTGCACGAAGTCGGTTCGAACAACCCGGACGGCATCGAGATCAAGAAGCGCAAGACCCCCGAAGGCATCCCGCTCGACGGCATCCCCTTCCACCCCTACTACTCGGTGAAGGATATCGTTGGCGTGGTCGTCTTCCTGATGGTCTTTTCGATCATCGTCTTCTTCGCACCGGAGGGTGGCGGCTACTTCCTCGAGTACAACAACTTCATCCCGGCCGATCCGCTCAAGACTCCACAGCATATCGCTCCGGTCTGGTACTTCACGCCTTACTACTCGCTGCTGCGCGCCATGGTCTGGCCGCTGTTCGGCATTGATGCCAAGTTCTGGGGTGTCGTGGCGATGGGTGGTGGCGTTGTCATCCTGGCCTTCCTGCCGTGGCTCGACCGCAGCCCGGTCAAGTCGATCCGCTACCGCGGCCCGATCTTCAAGACCCTGCTGACCATTTTCGTCATCTCCTTTTTCATCCTTGGTTTCCTTGGCACGAAAGCACCGTCCTACGCTTTCTTCGGCGTTATCCCCGCCGCGCCGGTGGCGCAGCTTCTCAGTGCGTACTACTTCCTCTTCTTCCTGACCATGCCGTGGTGGTCGAAGATCGACAAGTACAAGCCGGAACCTGATCGCGTGACGATGTAAAGGGAATGCACAAAATGAAAAAATTGCTCACTGCATTGCTTGTCGCCCCGGCCATCGCATTGGCCAGTGGCGCTGCCATCCATCTTGACAAGGCGCCTGATCGGCAGGGGGACAACGCTGCCCTGCAAAGCGGCGCCAGGACCTTCGTCAACTACTGTCTGAACTGCCATGGTGCGAGCTATGTCCGCTACAACACCCTGACCCGGCTCGGTCTCACCGAGCAGCAGATCAAGGACAACCTGATGTTTGCCGCCGACAAAGTCGGTGAACAGATGCGCGTTGCCGCGCGTCCGGCCGAGCAGAAGACGTGGTTCGGCGCCACCCCCCCTGATCTGTCGCTGGTTGCACGTTCGCGGGCGTCGGAGGATGGCAGCGGGGCTGACTGGCTCTATACTTACCTGCGTTCGTTCTATGTCGACGAGAAGCGGCCGACCGGCTGGAATAACACCGTTTACGAAAACGTCGGTATGCCCCATGTGCTCTGGCAGTTGCAGGGGATACAGGTGTTGAACGCGGATCACCACCTCGAACTGGAAACTCCGGGCAGCATGGCTCCTGCCGAGTACGACAAGACCGTCGCGGACCTGGTCGGTTTCATGGTCTGGGCGGCCGAGCCGGAAGCCGGTTTCCGCAAGCAACTCGGTTTCGGCGTTCTGGCTTTCCTTATTGTTCTCTTCGGCTTTGCCTACAAAATGAAGAAGAACTACTGGAAAGACATCAAGTAACAAGAAGACCAGCGCCGGGTTTCGGGCTGCGGCATCGCCGGCGAGGGCGCGACAAGCGCCCCCCGCCGCTGCGATGCCGATTCGTTTTTGAGGGTATTGATCATGATGAATCTCTATTCGGGAACCACCTGCCCGTTCAGTCACCGTTGCCGGATCGTTCTTTACGAAAAAGGCATGGACTTCCAGGTGATTGATGTCGATCTCTTCGCCAAACCCGAAGACATTGCCATCATCAACCCCTACGGCCGGGTGCCGGTGCTCGTCGAACGTGATCTCATTCTCTATGAGCCGAACATCATCAACGAATACATCGACGAACGCTTCCCGCATCCGCAGTTGATGCCGGCCGATCCGATCATGCGCGCGCGCGCGCGGCAGCTGCTGATCACCATGGAGCGCGAGGTTTTCGCCTACATCGAGCCGCTGGAAAAGAACGGCAAGACCGCCGATCGCGCACGGCAGCAGATTCGCGACCGCCTCACCGAGATGGCTCCCGTATTCATCAAGCAGAAGCACATGCTCGGTGAAGACTTCTCGATGCTCGACGTCGCCATCGCGCCACTGCTCTGGCGGCTCGACCAGTACGGCATCGAACTGTCGAAGACGGCAGCGCCCCTGATGAAGTACGGGGAGCGCATTTTCAGCCGTCAGGGCTTCATCGATGCGCTGACACCCTCCGAAAAAGCCATGCGCAAGTAGGCCAGGAAGGACGCCGCCTTTGCCGGCGACGCCAGCTGCAGAGGGGCGTCGCCTGCTCCAGCCCGATCACCTCTCACAGGAATCAACTTGGATCTGCCGTCGACCAAACCCTACCTGATTCGCGCCATCCACCAATGGTGCACCGACAACAACTTCACCCCCTACCTCGCCGTATCCGTCGATGCCCGCACGCGGGTACCGATGGAACACGTTCGCGACGGCAAGATCGTGCTCAACGTCGGCTACGAAGCCACCGGGCGTCTCGAGATAGGTAACGAAGTGATCACCTTTCAAGCCCGCTTCGGCGGCGTTGCGCGTGACCTGTCGATCCCCATCGGCAATGTTTCCGGCATCTATGCGCGTGAAAATGGTGCCGGCATGACCTTCGAAACCGAAAGCGCCGCGACCGTCGCCAAGGGCGAGAACGCGGGGCCCGCTTCCGCTACGGACCGCGAGCCGGAGCCACCGACCACGCCGCCGGCTGGGCGGCCGAAGTTGCAGCGGATCAAATAGCCACCGATGTCGCTGCTCTGCCCTTGACCAGCGAGCCCTGATTCACCGTTTCGCTGCGCCAACG
>NZ_JAVTWB010000113.1:0-11602 GCF_032229525.1 Accumulibacter sp.
ATCATCGGGTCGTCTTCGACCAGTAGCACACGCATCGTTTTCTGCTGAGAGAGGAAAGGGTCGCCGCCCGCGACGAAGGTGCCAGTCGGGGTTGGCATGGTCACGAGTCCGGGTAGGGTAAGTGGGCGAACAATCGGCTGTCAATTGGCGAGTCCGTGTGTGATCTCATCGGCGCGGGGAAGGCTGCGGGGTTGGATCGGCGCCGGGTCACCTAGCAGGCGCCGGTTGACCTGTTGCTCCGTGGTTATCACCTCCACAGCAGCAGCTCGGGAAGTTAACGGCTAGTGTGGACCTCGATGGCGAACAAATAATCGTACCCAGTAGACATTGGCTTGCTCGCTTCGTATGCTTTCGTACTGGTAGAGAATACGTTCGCGCAACCGATCGAGCAAGTGCGGCCGAGGGTCGGGATCGCCGTTGGCGACCGTGAGTGGTTTCACAGGATCGGACAGGCTGTACATACGTATCGCATAGCACCGAAGAGCATGATTGCAATGAAAATTTCGCCTGTTTCCCCGTCACTCTCGCCCGGCAGCGTGCTGGTTTACGCAGCAAATGTGCTGTCGATAACACTTTAGCTGTAAAACCGATATACGGAAGTCATGACAATGTCTGGCAAAAAGAAGACCGCTGACGTATTCGGGATTAACAGCAAGGTACGTCCAGACTCTTATGTTGATCGTGGTGACCTTGATGAAACAATAATAAGGCTGCTCGGACGCAACACGCATATTGCTTTGAAGGGCGAGTCTAAATGTGGCAAGTCATGGCTTCGTCAAAAGAATATCCCAGATGCCATAGTTGTTCAGTGTCGCTTGGGGCGAGGCGCCATTGATATCTATATCGATGCTCTTTCACAACTAGAAGTTCGGTTCATTGTAAGCGACAAAACTACGGGTAAAGTCGAAGGTCGTGTTGAAGCAAAAGGCGCTCTTGGTGAAGGACTCATCGCTAAGGTATTCGGGCTTACAGGAAGCCTGTCGGCTGGGGGTTCCGCAAGCCATTCCAGCGAAAAGTCGAAGGAGTTGGTCGGACACGACATAAATGATCTTAGATATGTCGCCGCGCTTGTTCGCGAAAGTGGACGGCGGCTCGTAGTAGAAGATTTTCACTACCTTTCCGTTGATGAAAGGCGAAAACTGGCATTCGATCTAAAAGCTCTATGGGATTATGGCTTATACGCAATAATTATAGGCGTATGGAGTCAGAGCAACATGCTGATTTACCTAAACCCAGATTTGTCTGGTCGGATAGAAGAGGTGTCTGTTTATTGGTCTAATGATGATCTGAAACGTATTTTGGAGCAAGGTGGGGATGCTTTAAATATAACGTTTGAAGAACAATTCGAGGATGCTTGCGCCAGATTTAGCTACGGAAACGCAGGGATACTACAAGCACTTGCTCTGAAATCCCTTGATGCTTTGGGAATTGTTGAAGAAGTTGATGGTCATTCTGCAATTAATGATGAAGCAGCGCTACAAACTGCGGCTTTACACTATGCAGATCAATTGAATGCCTTATATCAACAATTTGCCAAACGTGTTGCGGGTGGCATCAGAACGCGTCAGGATTCAACTGGGATCTACGCACACGCAATGGCAGTAATTGTCGAGGCGCCAGATAAATTGTGTCTAAGAGGTATTCCGCTGGAACACATCTACCAAGTAGCTCACGCAAGGGAAAATAGAATTCAAAAAGGAAATCTGCGTACGATACTTGAAAAACTTGAAGGTCTCCAAGTTGACAATGAAGGGCGCGGCCTCGTTG
The DNA here is from genome assembly GCF_032229525.1 of Accumulibacter sp. GTDB lineage: Bacteria > Pseudomonadota > Gammaproteobacteria > Burkholderiales > Rhodocyclaceae > Accumulibacter. The sequence continues at coordinate 1,768 of NZ_JAVTWB010000113.1, forward strand.
TGGCTTATAACGAGGCAGAAGGCGAAGTCACCGTCGTCGACAGGCAGCTTCTTCTATATCGTCGATTCTGTACAGTTAGTTGGCCTTGGGAGGATCTCATTGAAGAAGTTCAGATGGGCAGCTAACAAGGCGAATGCACTCGGACGTTAAAAAGCGTCGCTCCGCTCTGTTTTTTGCCGCCGGTGATTTGCGGCGTAAGGCTGCACACAAAACCGCCGGAACTCATCTGCACTTGGACCTACCATCAAAGACTTTCTCTCCGAAGGCAACTGAACTCCGGGGAAACGTAAGGACGTAAGACATTGCCACGGACTAGAAAGCACTTCGGGTCTAGTAAGAAGCCCTTGGAGCGGATTCGTCGGACTAACCAACCCGCACCAGGCTGGACTCACCGCGCCGCAGCAATTGTAGCCGACTCTTCAAACGAGGACTACAAAACACTGAGAAGCCTCTTGCTTATCGCTGCCGCCATATCTATTGTGGCGACATTCTTGGCGATCAATCGCTTCTTGGCAGCGAAAGAATCAAAGGGGCCAGGCTCACAATTAATTCCGAATGCGGAAGCCCTGGAGAGCAGCCAGCGTCCAATAAAAGCAATAAGTGAAGGAGTAGAAGGGGGCAGAGTGATTGCAGGTTTCAATCTACTCTGACCCTTCTTGCTAGATTCAACCCGAGAAGAAGCCCCATGCCAGGTCCAGCAAAAGCAGGAGCGCTGATCTACGCCAAAGATCTCGAGCGGCTTTCACACTTCTATCAAACGCTGTTTTCGATGCGGGTGCTTAGTGCCGACAGTGAACGCCAAGTGATCGAGTCTGCGGACATTCAACTGGTCATTCATGCTATTCCGCCGCGCATTGCGAGCAGCTAGCGGGGTCAGAGCGAGCTAGCGGGGTCAGTGCTAACATTCCAGCATTTCCGAGCTGAGGGCCAATAGGGTCAGAGTGATTGCAGGTTTCAATCTACTCTGACCATTTTTGGTTACTAGCTTCCACCCGAGAAGAAAGTCCCATGCCAGGTCCAGCAAAAGCAGGCGCCCTGATCTACGCCAAAGATCTCGAGCGGCTTTCACACTTCTATCAAACGCTGCTTTCGATGCAGGTGCTTTGTGCCGACCGTGAGCATCACGTGATCGAGTCTGCGGACATTCAACTCGTCATTCACGCTATTCCGCCGCGCATCGCAGCAAGGTTCTCAATTGCCACGCCGCCGGTGCCTCGCGAAGAACAGAGCCTCAAACTCTTCTTCACGGTTCCAAGCCTCTCTGGTGCAGAGACCGTTGCTGCTTCGCTGGGCGGTGCACTGTTCGGCCAGGAGTACGCGGGGCCCGGCTTCAAGGTTCGCAATGGCTACGATCCCGAAGGCAACATCTTTCAGGTTCGCGAAAACCGGGATACCTCATGCTGACCCCGCCATCGAGGGGCTGCCCAAAAGGCTACGCTTTTCGGTCACCCCGCACGTCAAACGTGTGCGCCGGGCGTGGCGCGTCTGGCTTCTGATTTCAAACTGTCCTATCCTCGCCGTTGATGACCCTATCTTTTCCTGCCGAGAGGGAGGGCAAGGGCTGCCAGCGAGGGTCACTTACCTGCTGGGTTCGAGGCGGATCAAAGAGGAGGAATGGTATGGGTGTTTCAGTCGTTACAGGTGCAAATCGTGGGATCGGTCTCGAACTCGCACGGCAGCTCAAGGCACGCGGAGCGATCGTCGTTGCGGTGTGTCGCAAGAGCTCGCCGGAGCTCGACGCGCTCGGCGTGCGTGTCGAATGTGCGATTGACCTCACTGAGCCAGCCGCGTGGTCGAAGCTCGCCGAGCGCCTCGCGCACGACGACATTGACCTCCTGGTCCAGAACGCCGGCCTGCTCATTGCCGACTCTCTTGAAGATGTTGCTGTCGACGCGGTGCGCGCGCAGTTCGACCTCAACGCCATCGCGCCGCTCTTTCTCACGCGGGCGCTCGCCTCGCGCCTGCATCCGGGCTCGAAGGTCGCGCTCATCACCAGTCGCATGGGCGCCATCGGCGACAACAGCTCCGGGCGCTTGTACGGCTACCGTATGAGCAAGGCGGCGCTCAATGCGGCCGGTGTCTCCCTGGCCCACGACCTGAAAGCGCGAGGGGTCGCCGTCGTCATCCTGCATCCGGGCGCGGTACGCACCGAGATGACTCGCGGCCAGGGCATGATCGAGACGGATGAGTCTGTTCGCGGGCTTTTGCAGCGCATCGACGAGCTTGAACTCGAGACCAGCGGACGATTCCTGCACCAGAATGGCGAAATCCTGCCGTGGTAAGACCGCGACCCGGGCCCCCGGGAGTGCTGGCAAAGCGTATGTTCACCACAGCCGGCTCGAACTCTCAGAAAGGTGACAAATGAATAAGCTGAAGCTGACCTATTTCGACTTTTCCGGCGGACGGGCAGAGCCTGCGCGCCTGGCGATGCATATCGGGGAAATTCCGTTTGAGGACTATCGCTTTGCGCCTGGCGATTTCGCCGAGGTCCGTAAGGCGACACCGCTGAATCAGGTTCCGACCCTTCACGTCAATGATGTGCAGATCACCCAAAGCGACGCGATTACGCGCTATGTCGGAAAGCTGGCGGGCCTGTATCCCGAGGATGATTTCCAGGCCTTGTTGTGTGACGAAGTGATGGGCGTGCTGGAAGACATCAACATCAAGATCGGGGCGACCTTTGGCCTGCAAGGCGACGGCCTGAAGGATGCTCGTGAGGCCCTGGTGGCCGACGCATTGCCCCGCTACTTGCGATGGCTCCAGACGCAGCTTGATAGCCACGGCGGAGAGTTTTTTGCCGACAATCGCCTGACCATCGCCGATCTCAAAGCCTTGGTTATCCTACGCTGGCTAAGTTCCGGGAACCTCGATCACATTCCCGGCGATTTGCTTGAGTCAGTGGCACCGAAACTCAAGGACTATGTGAATCGTCTCGCCAAGCTTCCTGCCATCGCCAAATTCTAGGCAAATTGCGCTTCATCGTCAGGCGACAATCGACCAGCCTCTGCCGGACCGAGTGAAGACTACTTCTATAGGTCGTTGCCCGCAGGGCAAGCGGTCGTCCCCTGGGCGTTCAATTGGCGAGCTTTCTGGCAACTTGATCGTGACGAAAGGGCTTGTCTCCCACCCGTTGCAGCAGTTGGCTACGCGTCTCGACGGCCGGCTCGAACGCCAGTGTCAAAAGGGCCAGAGCGGTCTCAGTTCCTAAATCCCTCTGACCCTTTTTGTAGTCGTTGCGACCACGAAAAATTGCGCTCAAAGCATTGGCGAGGAGATCGTGCAAATGTCTGCCGATAGCAAATATTGGTTTCCGGCTAAACGTTACGGTTGGGGTTGGGGTCCGCCTACCAATTGGCAAGGCTGGACGGTTATTGCCGTTTTCGCCGCGTTGGTCCTCGCAGGTGCAATCGTGCTGCTGCCGAGCCGAGGTCCAGTCACATTCATCGCCTATTCGGTGTTGCTCTGCGTCGTTCTGGTTGGCGTGTGCTGGCTCAAAGGTGAGCCGCCAGGTTGGCGGTCACCTTCAGAATGAGGACTACCAAAAGGGTCAGAGTGATTTCAGTTTTCAATTCAATCTGCCCGTCTTGGTACAACCCAAGCTGCGCGATTCGGTATCAGCTCCCATCAATCTGCCAATCGACAGACAGGACGTTCCACCACAAGACGAAGCAGTTTGAGCCTCACCACCTTCCAGCCAAGTTCGGTAGTGGTTTTCACTCATTACACTAGCAAGGAATAGTCAATGGACACGTCCCTCGGACAGATTCAGCTCTTCGCCTTCAACTTCATACCCAAGAAGTGGACGCGTTGCGACGGGAAAATTCTTCAGATCAGTCAACACGCGGCCCTCTTTGAGCGCTTGGGCACAACCTATGGTGGCGATGGACAAACCAGTTTCGCGCTGCCCAACCTGGTCGGCAAGGAGCCGATTCCCGGCTCCGCGTACTTCATCTACGTCGAGTCGATCGTGGCGGAGGATGCGCGTCGGCAGTTCATTCGGGAGATCCGCGCGATCGACCGAGACACGATGCCCCCGGCTTGCGTTATGTACAGGCCTGAGACCCGCGTCGCCTCGGAAAAGCTCTACGGAGTTGATGCGTCCAGCAGCAATGCCTGGGTGCAGGTCAAATCCCTGCCGATGGAGTACCGCTCCGACACCCCGATAACCTATGACACCTGGGGCCCCATCCCCCTCGGCGAGGTTTCGTCCCAGCACCCAGATAAACTGTTTGTCGGCTTTCAAATGCTCAAACAGCCAGAGTACTACCTCTACGAGTGGGGACTGAGCAGTCGCCCGCTACTCACTTCATCCCAAGACATGGTTTTCCGTGTCAAGCCTGCTCGCGGCTTGGTCGTGGATGACCCACACTGGTCCATGGTCTGGTACTACATCGATGCAAAGGACTACCAGGCCTTCGTCGACGAAGGCTCGTGACCGAGCCTGGGTCCGCGACCCTCACGGACTTGGCATGAACGGGTTGCCGCGCGGCGGTCCCAGAAAACCGTTGCTGCCCTGCACGTGTCCAGGTCTTGCCGCTTGTCAGCCGCTGACAGTTCTATGCTTGCCCGTGGCGCTTGCGGCGAAGCCCGGCGGACAAGCGGGGTGGCTGCTCCATAGTGCCGTTAGAATGTCGGAAGCGGTTGCCCCTCAGCGCTTCAGTCCAGCGCGGTCTATCTTCCGCGAACGCGCCAGCGGGTGGAGCCGGTGCTGGCAGCGTGGCAGATCAACGCTATTCGTTCGCGCGTAACCCAAGCTGCGCGATTCCGTAGCAGTTCTCCTCAATCGGCCAATCGACAGACAGGACGTTCCACCGCAAGACGAAGCCGTTTGAGCCTCACCACCTTCCAGCCAGGTTCGGTAGTAGTTTTCACTCACCACACTATCAAGGAGTATTCAATGGACCCGTTCATCGGACAGATTCAGCTCTTCGCCTTCAACTTCGTACCCCAGGGTTGGATGCTTTGCGATGGGCGGATTCTTCAGATTGGTGAAAACGATGCCCTCTTTGCGCTCTTGCAAACAACGTATGGTGGCGATGGACAAAGCAATTTCGCGCTGCCCAACCTGGCCGGCCAGGAGCCGATTCCCGGCGCCAAGTACTGCATATGCGTCGCGGGCATTTTCCCCCAGAGGATGTAGCCTGGAAGCCTTGAGTGGAAACCGTGCTGGCCAGCACAGCATCCGCATCAACGACCAGTGGCGAATCTGCTTCATGTGGTCGCCTTCCGGGGCGGAGAGTGTTGAAATCGTCGATTACTGTTAGCGGCTGCGTAGACCCGCACAAATCTGGCGGCACTAAATGGCGGCGAGATTTTGCGCGAAGAGTTTCTCGGCCCGCTGGGGATGAGTGCCAACGCGCTGGCGATGGCACTGCATGTTCCGGCGCCGCGAATCAACGACATTGTGCGCGAGCGGCGTGCCGTATCGCCGGATACAGCGCTGCGTTTGGCGCGATTCTTCGATACCAGTGCGCAGTTCTGGCTCAACCTGCAGACGGCCTATGACTTGAAGCTGGCCGAACAGCTGGCCGGCGAGCGGATCGCCATGGAGGTTCGCCCGCTGCCGCATGCGGCGTAGTCTTCCTGATGGAACCTTGGGGCCAAAACAGCTACAGCAAGCACCGTGGCCAGAAAGCAGGCGCACCTGCCACACCCAATAGACAAAGTTTGATCTTTCTGTGATCGAGGACTATCAAAAGGGTCGGCGTGATTTCAGTTGTTAACTCACCCTGATCTTTTTGGTAACCGTAAGCAGTGGTCGCCGAGCCCGTTTCGGCTGGCTGGCCGTCGCGCACCCGGTCGACCGTATAGCCATCCTGGCGGCGGCCCTGCTCAACGCTCTTGCCGATCATCGGGTCGTCTTCGACCAGTAACACACGCAGCGTGTTCTGCTGACCGCGGCGAGTGGCCAATGGCCGGAAGGAACCAGCCGTTCCCCGCAAGGACGAGGCGTTCCGGGTGGGTGAGTGGGCGAACCATTGGCTGCGCTTGCCCGTCGCTTGTATGGCGTCCAGCCGTCGCCCTCCCGGAATGCCCGGCTTCAGCGGTGGCGGGCAGGGCTGGGAAAAACCGCTCGATTGGTATAGTGTGGTCCGTCGCTGCGAAGGTTTTTTCCCAAACTGGAGGAGAGAAGCCAATGGCCATGTTCGTCATCGAGCGCAATTTCGCCGAGCAGATGCAGCTCACCAATGATGCCGCACGCCTGATCTCCGAAATCAACGAGGATGCTGGCGTGCACTGGCTGTTCTCCTTCCTGTCGGCCGACCAGAAGAAGACCTATTGCCTCTACGAGGCGCCGAACGCCGACGCCATTCGCGAGGCAGCGCGTCATGCTCATCTCCCCGCCGACGTCATCGTCGAGGTGACCGAGCTGCGGCCGGAAGCATTTAGCTGAGCGCAGTGCCCGTGCGGCAAATGGTCGGCTGCCACCGAGGCCAGCGGACATCTCCGGATCTGCAGCGCCGGTCTGCAGCCTGATCCGGATGGAAGCGCAAACCGAACGTGTGTTCATCGGTCGACAGCGCGAGATCGAGGCGCTGGATCTCGCCCTGGCATCGGCGATTGCCGGGCAAGCAGGCGTCGTCCTGCTCGCCGGAGAGCCCGGGATCGGCAAGACGCGCACGGCGCAGGAGATTGCCGCGCACGCCAGCCAATGCGGCGTCCTGGCACTTTGGGGACGATGCCCAGAAGAGCCCGGCGCACCTCCCTACTGGCCGTGGCTGCAATTGATCCGGCGTTACGTCGCGCTGCATGATCGGCAGGTGCTGGACGAAATCATCGGCCCGGCCGGCGCGCAGCTCGCGGCACTCGATCCTGAACTGGCCGGCCGACTCTCCGACACCGCCCCGCGGCTCGTCGAAACCGAGCCAGCCAGGGCGCGCTTTCGCCTGTTCGATGCCATCGCCGGCTTCTGGCGACGCGCTGCCGCGCGCCAGCCGCTGCTGCTGGTGATCGACGATCTGCATTGCGCCGATGTGCCATCGTTGCGCCTGCTTGAATTCCTGATGGCCAACAGTGACGGCAGTTGCCTGATGGTGCTCGGCAGCTACCGCGATGCGGAAGTCAGGCGCCAACACCCCCTGGCAGATACCCTGAGCCAACTGCACCGGAATGCACCGGTGCAACGCTTCCTGCTGGGCGGCTTTTCCCTCGCCGAGACGACGCGTTTCGTCGCCGTGGCCGCCGGCATCGCCTCCCCAGAAATGGCTGCCGCCCTGCACGAGCGAACCGCCGGCCATCCCTTGTTTCTCGCCGAACTGGCGCGCGAGCTTCGGCAGTCTGCTGCTGCGGTTTCGGCAACTGCTGGTCTCAGCTTGCCGGTCGTGCCGCGGGGCGTGCGCGAGGTGATTGGCACCCGCTTGAACCGCTTGACGCCGCCGGGCGTGCGTATCCTGCAGACCGCCGCGGTCTTCGGCCGCGAGTTCCGCCTCGACCTGCTGTGCCGGGTGCTCGACGAGCTCTCCGAAGGGCAGGTGCTGGCCACGCTCGAGGAGGCCGCAACGGCGAGCCTGATCAGCGAATCGGCCGAGCAGGACTGCTATCAGTTTGCGCATGCACTGGTACGCGACAGCCTGTACGACGAACTGCCCGCCAGGCGACGCGCGGCCCTGCACCAGAAGATCGGCGCGGCGCTCGAAACGCACTACCAGGACGACCTGACGGCCTGCTTGTCCACCCTGGCGCACCACTATCACGCCGCCGGTTTGCCTGGCAATGCGGCTGGCAATGCGGCTGGCGATTCGGTCAAGGCCATCGAGTACGCCAGCCGCGCAGCCGAGCGGGCAACGGCGATGCAGGCGCACGAAGAAGCGTCGCGCCACTACCTGCGCGCCTGTGCGGCGCTGCCGCTGGGGACTGCTGGCGACCCCCAGCGAGGCTCGCTGCTGCTGGGCCTGGGCCATGCACAGAACAGTGCTGGCGCCAGTCCACTGGCGCTGGCCACCTTTGCCCAGGCGGCGGACTGCGCCCGGCGTCTGGGCGACGCTGCACTGCTGGCGGACTCCGCGCTGGGCTTCGCCGACACGCAGTGGCGCTTGGGTATAGAAGGGTCGACCGCGGTGGCGCTGATCCGCGAGGCGCTGGGGCAGGCGTCACTGAGCCATGCCCATGCTCATACCCGGAGCGCGCTGCTGAGCGCCTTGTGCCAGGCCTTGCTGTTCACCAATCAGCCTGACGAGGCCGAGACGGCATTCCGTGAGGCGGTGGCCATCGCCCGGCAGCTCGACGACCCGTTGGCCTTGTTCAGGGCGCTGTGCGCCATCCTGCCCGGGCGCTGGTACCCCGATCGGTTGGCACTGCGCATCGCTGCGGCACGCGAGGCGGTCGAACTCGCCCGGCACGTCGATCATCCGACCTGTGCGTCGTCCTACCTCGCCGGCTGGCACACCGGCGACTTGATGGAGATCGGGGATACGGCAGCCGCCGCCGCCAGCGCGCAATTCCATCTGACCACTGCCAGGGCGAGTCGTGAGCCCTTCAACGAGGCTGCAGCCCTGGCGGCGCTGGCGATGGTCGCCACGCACGAGGGCCGCTTTGCCGATGCCGAGCCACTGGCAGCCGAGGCGCTGCGTTGCGGCAAGCGTTTCGACCGCGCCAACGCCGCCGGCATTTTCGGCGCCCAGATGTTCACCTTGCGGCGGCACCAGGGACGCTTGCGCGAGCTGGCGCCGGTTCTCCAACGCTTTCTCGCCCACGATTCGCAAGCGGCGACGTGGCGTCCCGGCCTGGCGATAGTGCACTGCGAACTCGGTGCCCACGACGAAGCGCAGGCGATCTTCGAGAGCCTCGCCATCGGCGGCTTTGCCGGCATCGCGCAGGACGCGATCCGCATCGCCAGCATCGCCTATCTCGCCGAGGTCTGCGTCTGGCTGGAAGACGGCGAGCGCGCGCTGATCCTTTTCGACCTGCTGCTGCCGTACGCGGGGCGAAACATCGTTTTCGGCGCCCACACCGCCTCTTTCGGTGCCGCGGATCGCCTGCTCGGCATGCTGGCCACGACCCTGGAGCGCTGGGACGTGGCACAAGCCCATTTCGAGCAGGCCCTCGTCGTCGATGAACGGACCGGTGGCCGGCCCTGGCTGGCCCAGTCGCGCTGCGCCTTCGCCGCGATGCTGATGCGCCGGGTGCGCGGCGACGACCTCCTGCGCGCGCAGCCGCTGCTCCAGGCAGCCCTCGACGAGTCGCGCACGCTCGGCATGCGGGCGCTCGAGGAAAGCGTTCTGGCCTTGCAGCAGCACGGGGCAGAGGGCGGGATGCCGGAGCCGGTGGTGGCCGGGTTGTCCCGACGCGAGGTGCAGGTGCTGCAACTGGTGGCCGCCGGCAAGACCAACCAGGAGATCGCGACGGCGCTGTTTCGCAGTCCGAATACGGTCGCCAACCATGTCAGCAACATCCTCGGCAAGACGCGAGCGGCCAATCGCGCTGAAGCGTCGGCCTTCGCCGTCCGCCACGGGCTGCTGGCGCCGAAATAGGCGAAATGGTCAATCCTGACTATTGCGTGGCGCTCTGCCGACGCCGCAGACTGTTCCGCTAACGGTCATGACATGTCGAGATACCCCAGATCATGAAAGTCATGACCGTCCCCCTCTTCCCCGGCCCTTCTCCCGCGCTGGGGAGAAGGGAGATTCGTGAGTCGCGTACGCGACTTTCACATTAACAGCGTGGTTCCCCGGCCGCTGCGCGATGCAGGTCAACGCCAGGCCGGTGTAGTGGGTCTGGACGTCTTGCGTCATCCGGGCAGCGGCTGGCCTGGCCTGCTCCGGCGCGACGCTGTCGAGGCCATTGGAGGAGTTTCCACCATGGCAATCGAACTGAAGGCCGCCGACGGCGGCACGGT
>NZ_JAVTWB010000114.1:0-11559 GCF_032229525.1 Accumulibacter sp.
GTACATCGCCTTCATCGTCTATGGCAGCCTGGTGCCGCTGGATTTCCATCCGCTGCCTCTCGAGCAGGCCTGGGCCACGTTCCAGAACTTGCCGATGCTGCAACTCGGCATCGAGAGCCGCGCCGACTGGGTGGCCAACGGCGTACTCTACTTCCCCGCGGGCTTCCTGACGGTCGCCCTCTTCGGGCAGCGCCGGGCGCTGCTGGCGCGCTTGCTGGTGCCTTTCGGCGCCATGCTGTTCTGTTTTGCGCTGGCGCTGGCGGTCGAGTTTACGCAACTGTTCTTCGCGCCGCGAACGGTGTCGCTCAACGATGTGATCGCCGAATTCATCGGCACTGTCCTGGGCATCGTTGCCGCTTGCTATTGGTCCGAATGGTTCGGCAAGATGCTCGCCGCTCTGGCCGGCCGGATGGGTCAATTGACGACCCGCGCCTTGCAGTTCTACGCCGTGGCTTACGTTGCTTTCAGCCTCTTCCCCTTCGACTTCGTGCTCTCCGGGGCGGAACTCGCGGCCAAGCTGGATTCGGATAGCTGGGGCTGGTTTCTTGCCAGCGACAGCAGCAACCGCGGGATGATCATCCTGGCGGCCAAGCTGTTCGCCGAAATGCTGGCCGTGATACCCATCGGCCTGCTGCTCGGCCGCCGCAACGCGGCGAGGCGGAAGCCTCCCACCCACCATGCGCTGCTCTACGGGATGTTCCTCGGCCTGCTGATCGAGGCGGCCCAGATCCTGGTCTTCTCGGGAATCAGCCAGGGCGCCTCGCTGCTCACCCGTGCCGCCGGGATGTATGGCGGCGCGCGCCTGTGGAGCGAGCGGGCGCGACTGCTCGACCTCCCCCGCCACCCGGCAAGCAAAAGCCTGGCCCTGCCCCTGGCGGTACTCTACCTGATCGCGCTGGTGGCAGTGAACGGCTGGTTCGATCATGCGCGGCACGGCCTGGAACGCGCTGGCCAGACGCTGGCCGAAACACGCCTGCTGCCCTTTTATTACCATTACTACACCACCGAGCAGGCGGCGCTGCTCAGTCTGGTTTCGGTGGCGCTGATGTATGCGCCGATCGGCGTCCTGACCTGGCTGCGCCGGGGGCCGCCGGCCCTCGCCTTGTGGACCGCCGCGGTGATGGCGACAGGCATCGAGTCGAGCAAGCTTTTCCTCGCCGGTCTCCACCCGGACCCGACCAATGTCTTGATCGCTGCGCTCGCCGCGTGGTTGCTCGCCAGGCTTCTGCAAACGCTCGAGCTGGCTTCGACCCGGAACTGGGCGACCGACGCCGAAGGCGACGACCCTGTGTCCACCGCCCAGTTCGCGCTGCCGGACGGTGCGTCTGCGGCGGCAGCCAGGGACGGCCGGCTGCCGCCACGCGCCGGGTTCGCCCTGGCCGTTACTGCGCTGCTGACGGCCTGGATAATCATCGACTTCCCGTATCGCCCGCTGCTTGTGGTGCTGGCACTTCTGGCCTACGCCGTGGCGCTCTGGTTCAACCCGCGCCTGCTCTGGGCGGCCATTCCTGCGGCCATTCCGCTGCTCGATCTGGCGCCGTGGAGTGGGCGTTTTTACCTGGATGAGTTCGATTTTCTGATTATCGTCAGCCTGGTGATCGCCTACGCTCGTGTCCCGCCGGCGCCTCCACGCTCCTACCGGGACGTGGTGGGATTGGCCGTGGCGTGCCTGATCGCGGGGATTTTTGCCATCGGCACGCTGCGCGGCATGCTGCCGCTGCCGCTGACACTGCCCGATGCCAACAGCTTCAGCAACTACTACAGCCCCTACAATGCCCTGCGTATCGCCAGGGGCGCTTTCTGGGCCCTATTGCTTCTCGCCCTGAAGCACCGATTCACGGCCGCTGGCATCGACATTCGTCTCCCCTTTGCCCGCGGCATGGTGCTTGGACTCGCCGGAACAGTTGCCGTCGTCATCTGGGAGCGCTTGGTCTTTCCCGGGTTATTCAACTTCACCGATATCTATCGGGTGACCGGCCCGTTCTCCCAGATGCACACCGGCGGCGCCGACATCGAGACCTACCTAACCGCTGCGCTGCCGTTCGCGGTGCTGCTCACACTCCAGTCCCGCTCGCTCGCCGGACGCCTGGGTGGCAGCGTCCTGCTCCTCGCGACCAGCTACGCGCTCGCCGTGACTTTCTCGCGAGTGGGGTATGCCGGCTTCGCGGTGGCGCTGATCATCATCTGCCTGGCTGCCTTCCTGCAGCGGCGGCCAAAGACCCCCGAAACTTCCACAACGGCTTCCCTAGAGCCAGCAGCGGAACGCCAGCCAGCCAGCCACCTGCCCGTGGCCCGGACAAGAATCTATCGCTGGGCAGCGCCGCTGTTGCTGACAGCCCTGGTGGCGGTAATCGCGCTGCCGATCTACAGCGGCTCGTTTGCCAGGGAACGTCTGGCGAGCAGCGGCTCCGACCTGACCGTTCGCCAGGCCCATTGGGCAGATGCCCTGGCGCTGCGCGACCCGGGTCTGCTGACCACCCTGTTCGGCATGGGCATCGGCCGCTACCCGGAAACCCACTACTGGCTCAGCAGCCAGGCCAAGGCGACCAGTTACCGCCTCGAGAGCGAGGGCGGCAACAGCTTTCTGCGCCTCGGCACCGGTCAGCCACTGTACATCGAGCAGTTCGTCCGCATCGAACCCGATCGGGAGTACCTGCTGCACGTGGACACCCGAAGCCCGCAAGCAGGCGGCCAGCTCTCGCTTTCCCTGTGCGAGAAACTGCTGCTGACCTCCGGGCGCTGCGTCAGCGTCATCGCCACCCAGCAGGGCTTGGACTGGCAACAGCACGAACTGCATTTGAACAGTGGCAAGATCGGCAGCGCAACGTGGCTGGCGCGGCCGCCGGTAAAACTCTCGCTCTACAACGCCACCGGGACGCGTATCGATATCGATAACGTTCGGCTGCTGGGACCTGACGGGGAGCCGATGATCGACAACGGCGACTTCGCGCAGGGGCTGGATCTGTGGTTCTTCACCGTCGACCAGGACTTGCCGTGGCATATCTGGAGCATGCCGGTCGCCATCCTGTTCGACCACGGCTGGCTCGGCCTTCTCGCCTTCGGCGTGCTGCTGGCGTTGGCAATCAAGCGAACCGGCAGCCGAGCCTGGCGGGGAGATCTGCTGGCCGCGGCCAGCCTGGCGTCACTGGCGGGGGTCCTGGTAATCGGCACCCTGGACACGGTTATCGATACGCCGCGATTCCTGCTGCTGTTCCTGCTGCTGACCTGGTTGGGATGGAGTGGAAGGAATTCCCCGCGCCGCAACGGCGGTTGACGCCTCGGAACTTGTCGGGAAGCCGCGGCTTTTGACGCCAGTGTTCAACCGGCGCGCGGACAAGCGCGGCAGCTTTCTGCAGCATAGCGCACGCTTCCCCGGGTGCACTCGACCAATCGCGGGTACGAAAATGGCCGCGACCGCTACGCTCTCCAGCAAGTTACAAATCTCCCTCCCCAAGGCTGTCCGCGAGGAGCAGCATTCGGCGGCGGACCAGGAGTTGGTGTTCATTCCCCAAGGCAAGGGCGTTCTGGTCATGCCGGTGCCCGAACTGGCCCAACTGGCCGGTATCGCCAGGGGGGCGCGCACGGAAGGCCACCGCGACCGCCAGGATCGCTACTGATGACCCAGACAGCTCTACCCGTAGTCGATCTCCCTCGGTCTGGATCGAATGGCTGACCGGAAACGCACTTGGCAAGACACTGGGCAACGACTGCCGGACACGGCGCTCTGGCTTGTGCCGACGATCGTACAGCTCGAGCTGTCGAAATGGCTGATGCGAGAAGTCGGCGAGGCACAGGCTGACCAGGTCATCGCCTACACGCAGAAACCTGATTAGCAACCAATTTCAGCCAAGGGCGTCCGCAGTGTGCGGAGCCGGTATAGACTATACGCACTTACGATCACTGCCTCGACGACCCCGCCACGCCGATGAATCGAATTCAGCGGCTCTAACCAGACCCTGTCGAGTCCGAATCTTTCGACCAATATGGACCGAGTTTCAGTGCGGAGCCGCGCCTCAGGAAACGCGCCTGCCGGAGGGCCCCCGCCCCCTTGCTGCGCCACGTCGGCGCACTGCGTTCTCGGTGGATCAACACGGTCCTCGGGAACTTCAAGACCAGTCCGTCCGGCAGCTTCCACGAGTATGCTGCACGCTACGTGGCTGCATTTACCTACCGCTTCAAGCGTCGATTGGATCCCCGCACCCTGCTGCTGCAGCGCTTACTCGTCGCTGCCGTTCGCTGTGGCGCGCACCCCGAGCGCACGATTCGCATGGCGAAGGTTCGTTGCTAATCAAGAAAATAAATGAAGAGCCAACCATTAGTCGTTGATCTTGATGGAACTTTGCTGCGTTCAGATTTGCTGGTCGAGTCTGGTTTTGCCTTCCTTCGGCACAATCCATTGCGGGCACTGGCACCCTTGTTCTGGTTGCGGGCCGGCAAAGCCAACCTGAAGGCTAAATTGGCGGCCGAAGTATCGCTTGATATTCCAGCGCTCCCCTACGACAAACAGGTCATCGCCTTCCTGGAACAAGAGAAAGCGGACGGCCGCACTTTGGTGCTCGCCACCGCAAGTCATACTGCTTACGCAGAACGGATCGCTACTCATCTTGGTCTGTTCGACCGTGTATTTGCCACCCAGGGAAATACCAACCTCTCTGCACGCAACAAAAGAGACCTATTGGTACGCGAGTATGGCGACAAAGGTTTCGATTACTTGGGTAATTCCCGCGATGACTTGATTGTATGGTCCGCGGCAGACAAGGCCTACCTTGCCAATCCGGAATCGGGGGTGGAACCTGCGGCCGCCCGGCTTGGTAACATGGCGCAAGTGATGCGCACGTCTGTCCATCCCTGGCGCGCCTGGATGAGGCAGTTGCGCTTGCACCAGTGGGCGAAGAACGCGCTGATCTTCGTCCCTTTGCTTGCATCTCACCGGGTCGCCGAACCCGAACTCCTTTTGACGGGCTTGATTGCCTTTTTGATGTTCGGCCTATGTGCTTCGAGTGTCTACCTGCTGAACGACCTGCTGGATCTCGAAGATGACCGCCGGCACGCGACCAAGCGGTTCCGCCCCCTGGCTTCCGGTGATGTGCCAATCAAAGCGGCCCTGATCGTGTTGCCAGCCCTGCTGCTGGGTTCGTTTGCCGGGGCTGCATTGCTGCTCCCATTTCAATTCTTCCTGGCCTTGGCTGCTTATTACGCATTAACGCTTGCCTATTCGCTGTGGCTAAAACGCATCATGGCCGTGGACGTTATTATTTTGGCAATGCTGTACACGGTACGTGTCGTTGCCGGTGCGTTTGCGCTCGAGATCAGCCTGACATTCTGGATGCTGGCTTTCTCAATGTTTCTCTTCCTAAGCCTGGCGCTAGTAAAGCGCTACGCGGAATTGCGTGAGTTGCAAAATGGGGACGAGTTCGAGCGCGCTCGAGGGCGTGGTTACTACCCTAACGATCGGAATATGATCTCTTCATTGGGCTCGGCTTCAGGTTACCTGGCAGTTATGGTCCTGGCACTTTACATTCAGGATCAGGCGACCTTGCAGCTGTATGCTCACCCGAAAGTGATTTGGCTTGCATGCCCGTTATTGCTTTACTGGATTACGCGGATCTGGATGGTTACTCACCGTGGCTGGATGAATGAAGACCCCGTGGTTTTTGCTATTAAGGATCGCAACAGTTGGCTGGTCGGCGTTCTGTTCGCCGCTGTTTTTTGGTTGGCAACATGAGTGACAGTCTTTGCCCATGGGGAGGTTATCCGGCCTTTCCGCAAACGGCCAAACGGTGCCACTGGCGTTCTGTAATCAAGCAAGTACTGGCGCATATAGTTGCGCAACACGGCGGTTTTCTGCCTTTCGGCAATGGCCGTTCGTATGGCGAAAGTTGCTTGGCCGCCAGCGCCCAGGTGCTACATATGCGGCCGCTGAACCGGTTCATTGCTGCAGATTGGGAAACTGGCCTGATTCGTGTCGAGGCAGGGGTGACCCTGGATAAACTGCTGGCACTGGTGATTCCGAAAGGCTGGTTTCTGCCGGTGACACCCGGCACCAAGTTCGTCACCCTGGGCGGCGCTTTGGCCAATGACGTCCACGGTAAGAGTCACCATGTGCGCGGAACCCTTGCTTGTCACGTCCCGCGTTTCGGTCTGATAAGAAGTGATCGCCCCCCTCTCATCTGCTCGCTGCAGGAAAACCCGGATCTCTATGCGGAAACCATAGGTGGGCTCGGCTTGACCGGCATCATCGACTGGCTCGAACTGCAGCTCGTACCCATCCGCTCCAGCCAGATTGACGCCACGCATGTGCCTTTCGATACGTTGGATGAGTTCTCCGCACTCTCGCCAGAAGTCGACGGAAAGTACGAGTTCACCGCAGCCAGGATCGACCGTCCGCCGCAGGGGAAATCGGCGGGCCGCAGTATTTTTATGGCCGCTAACCACGCACCAGATGGGTCATTGATATTCAACGAGCAATTTAAGCCAAATATCCCCATTACCCCGCCGTTTTCAACAATCAACCGCTTGTCGTTACGCCTCTTCAATAGTGTCTATTTCCGAGTCCACCGGGCCGGGCGCCACGATAGCCGTATCAACTACGAGCCGCTTTTCTACTCCCTTGAACGCATCTTGAACTGGAATCGCATATATGGGCGACGCGGTTTTAAGCAATATCAAAGCGCGCTTCCATTGACCAATTCGTCGGCGGCGACCCGAGAGATGCTTGATGCTATTCCTGCAGTGCATAGTGGTTCATTTTTTTCCGTACTGAAGCTTTTCGGCAGAGTGAGGTCGCCCGGCCTGCTTTCGTTTCCCATGCCGGGGGCCACACTGGCGCTTGATTTACCGCAACAGGGTGAAGTAACTGCACACTTGTTCCCAAGGATCGAGCGATTGTGCGCGAGGCTGGCGGTCGCCTCATGTCGCGTTTCTGGCACTGGCCGAGGGTAATGTCGTGACGCCCAACCTTAGCTCCTCTTTAAAACTCTTCACTATCGTACCCGGAAACCAGAATCCGTTTTATGCACTAGTGGCGCTCACCATCGGGCTGATATCGATTCTGCTCTTCGTGCCGGTTTTTCCGGTGATGCCACGCCTAGGTCTTGATCCCTCGTGGATATTGGCGGTCAACGAAGCAGCAGCGCAAGGGCTGTCGTTTGGCACAGAAATATTGTACACGGTAGGGCCTTTCTCATCTATTTGGTCGCAAGCCTATCACCCTGAAACGATCCAGCTGACAATAATGGGCGGCTCACTCATTGCTGTCGGCCATGCGTTTCTGGCGTACAGGATTTCTCGCGCAAGTCATTGGCTCTGGTTCTGCGCGTATGCACTGTTTCTCGTGTTTCTAATGGAATCCAGAGATGCATTGTTCCTGATCTATCCTGTGCTCATGATTTTTTATATTTACCGTGTATCGTTGCCACCTTCGCATCACGATCGGATTGAATTCACGCGTGGCGATTCAATTTTTCTGGTACTAGCGGGTTCATCGCTAGGTCTGCTTCCTATCATCAAGCTTTCGTTTGTACCTTGCACCCTAGTTGCCTGCGTGGTCGGTTCGGTTCTGCTCTGGAGGTCTCGGCACAAGTTAGTGGCTGTTTCGATGCTCGTGCTGCCAGCAGCATCTATGCTCTTGCTCTGGGTTGTTGCCGGGCAAGACATTTCGGTACTCCCGGACTATTTCATCAACAACGCCGCTATCGTTTCCGGGTTTACGCAGGCGATGTCCAACCCCTATAATTTCCATAGCTTCTTACCACTAGTTTTGTTTGTATTTAGCTCACTGCTGATTCTCTATTTTTTCTATATCCAACTAGTAATCGGAATAAATTTTGAAGGACTTCTTCTATGGATAGCGATTGCGGTATTTATTTTTCTGTCGTTTAAGGCGGGTTTTGTCCGGCACGATGTTCATGCGCTTACGGCGAGCTCATGTATTGTTATAGCTGCGCTGCTGCTGGGAGTTCTTCGTGCCGTTGATTATCGGCACGTCGCCATAGCCATTCTAATAGCGAGTATCACTTGGTCTGTAATGCATAGTCGATATTCAGCTACGTCGTTCGAATACTATAAACCCCTCAGCAATCGCCTGCTCACAATGTTGAAGGATAGCTTTATTGGAAATGATGCACAAATGTCGCATCAGGAGCAGTACTACGCACATCTGAAAGAAATACGGAAGCGCTTCCCTGTCCCAGAACTAAATGGCCAAGTCGACATCTACCCCTATGAACTTTCGGCGTTGATCGCGTCGTCCAACAAATGGTCGCCACGCCCAGTCTTTCAGAGTTTTTCAGCTTACACGCCCAGTCTAGCCGCAGCCAATACCAATCACTTATCGGGACCGAAGGCGCCTGACAATATTATTTTCGGACTAGGTACGATTGATAATCGATATCCAAGCATGGATGACGGAGCTAGTTGGCCGGCGTTACTAGCCAATTACGACATCAGCGAGGCAAGGGAACAGTTTCTGATATTGAGCAGAAAGCCGACGTCGGAGCAAGTCATGACGCCATTTTTTTCGAAACAGGCTCTGCTGGGCGAAAGCGTAGAAGTCGGCATTCAACAAGGCATCATTTATGCCAAGATTGAAGTACTTCCGTCACTCTTGGGAAAAATCATGAACTTTTTGTATAAACCGACGGCCTTGCAGTTGTCCGTCCAACTGTCCAATGGCGAAATGAAAACGCATCGTTTCATTCCAGGCCAAGCTGTTTCTGGTTTTGTTCTATCGCCTTATATCGATAGCCTGAATGATTTTGCGAGGCTCTGGGAAAGTCCAGAGGCGGCCGCTGAATCAAGGGGTGTTGATAGCTTCCGGATCGACGAAAACGCATTTTTCATTGGCATGTGGGCGACCAATTATTCGGTGCAGCTTTACCACTTAAAACGGCCAGATGATGCTTTCGGTGGAGTTACAAAGAAATGAAAGCAATTGCTGTTTTTGGAGCGACATCGGCCATAGCCGCCGCGTGTGCGCGATGTTAGTGGCGGCCAATGCAGTAAGAGGCATCCAGCAAGGCGAAGAGTTCCACGCTTTCGCCAAGGTGATCAGCACGGTTCCGCGGCCGTTTGTGCCTCGCCTGATGCCCGATCTGCCGCACGAGATCTTGAAGAAGTTTCAGGGCACGAAGAACATCGCGGTGGTCTGCGTCATCGCAAAGCTGAAGAAACCGGTAACTGATAACTTCTGGTTGAACACCGACGATCCGGAAATGGATATCCCTGGCTTGGTCGAATACAGCAATCTACGCCCGCTGGAGCAGCACATTGTTTACCTGCCGTTCTATATACCGGCAGACCACCCGAAGTTTGCGGAAGCGGACAGCGCTTTCCTGGACAAGGTTAACCGCTACCTGCGCAAGATCAATCCGACACTGGTGGAGGACGATTTCATCGAATTGCGCGCCAGTCGGTACCGTCACGCTCAGCCCATTTGTGAGCCGGGCCACCTGCATAGACTGACGCCTGTAGCCCTGCCAGTGGAGGGCCTGTGGGTCGCGGAGACGTCTTACTATTGCCCAGAAGATCGTGGCCTCTCGGAGAGCATCGAGTTTGGCCGCATGATGGCGCGACTGGCGACAGCGTGATCCGTGCTTTCGCCTCCCGACAGTTCGTGCTGTTCCTGCTGACCGGCGGCACCGCCGCGGCAGTCAATTTTGCCAGCCGAATTTTCTATGGCCGGTGGCTTGACTATTCGACATCAATCATCGTTGCCTATTTGACCGGCATGGTGACAGCCTTTGTGCTGGCACGCCTGTTCGTGTTCACGGAGTCTAGCCAGGGATGGCATCGTTCCGCACTGATATTCACCTTGGTCAACATACTGGCGGTGGTACAAACCTGGGCTATCAGCATGGGGCTGGCCTATCATGTGCTGCCCTCTATCGGCGTCACTCGTTTTTCCCGAGAAATTGCTCACGCTGTAGGCATCGCGTTCCCCGTATTCACGAGCTATCTTGGCCATAAACACTGGTCGTTTCGTTGATGCATGGATTGAAGGTTGGGCGCGCTGTCATTGCCTTCTTGCTGATGACGATTGCGTACATTGGCACGCTCCTGTGGGTCGATCAGGGCAAGGGCCTGTTTTCCGGAATCCACCGGCTGTACTCGGTGCTCCCGACCTTGGTGCTAATTTCTCTCCTGTCGTACCTGGCTCGCTATGTGCGTTGGCACTGGCTGCTAGCCCGGGCAGGCGTATCAATCCGGCCTTTACGAGGATTTGTCGCTTACCTCGCTGGCTTCGCCTTCACCGCAACGCCGGGCAAGGTCGGTGAACTACTGCGCATTCGCTATTTTCAACCTATGGGTGCGCCCCCCGCGTTGGTGCTTTCCACATTCGTCTATGAACGGGTGTTCGATCTGATAGTGGTTCTTTGCCTTGCCGGCATGGCGGCCTCCGATTTCGGGATATTTCCGCTTGTACTGGTGTTCGTATTGCTGATTCTGTCCACGGTGTTTCTGTTGGCCAGATATCCCGGCTGGCTGTTGCATATGGCCCGCTATCTGGAACGCCGACAGATGGGTCGTTTGGCACGCCTTGCAGATCTTTTTGCACGCGGATTCGCGCACACGAAGGTATGGATCACGCCCCTGGATGTGCTTGTTTCTCTCGTCACCGGGCTGGTCGCGTGGGCGCTGACGGCGTATGCATTTGTTTTGCTGCTTGACCATCTCGGACTGGACGTTCCTGCGCTGCTGGCGTTTTCTCTTTATCCCGTAGCCATGCTTGCGGGGGCGGCGTCGATGTTGCCAGGCGGGATTGGCTCCACGGAGGCAGTTCTGATCCTCCTGCTTGCTGGGCTTGGCGTCGGCCTGGTGAACGGTACGATAGCTGCCATTGGTGTCCGACTTGCGACCCTTTGGTTCGCCACTTTGCTGGGATTGATTTCGATACTGATTCTTGAATCCATTCTGAAGCCTGACGGTAAAAGTACGGGGCCAAGTTTGGGGACGCGTTGAGAACGCATACTTGGCGGCCGCTTGTTGCTGCCCTGTAGACGGTTCTCGTCAAGGGAGAAAGCCAGGCTGTACTCGGTAGCCCGCTGTTCAGCTTACCAAGACCACGGTCTCTATGAGAACATACGCCCCTCGCCGGTCGACGTGGTGACAATAACGGCGCCACGCATCTCGGCTGCGGAGCGCTACCGACACAAGACCGCTTGCTCTCTTGGCCCGGACCGGCTGAGCTCCGGACCGACGTCGTAGCGAGAAAACCACAAACTCGGAATCAGCGATGAAAGACAAACTTTCCGGCCAGGTTGATCTGACCCGCTTGCTGGACCCGGCGTCCGCGAGCGAGCTGATCGCGTCTCTCGGCCTGCACGGTGCTCTGACAGCGCGTGAACCCACTGCCACCTGCGCGATGAGCGGATCGCCACGCTTCCTGGACCAGGACGACGCCAGTACCGCGCGCGAATCCGGACCGGCCGCCGGACTGCTCAGCGCCTGGCAGAAAAATGGCAGCGAGGTGTGCGCCCACATCGGCGGCAGTTACGCTTTTGCCATCGTCGATGCGAGACGCGAATGCGTCTTCCTGGCGGTCGACCGCTTCGCGGTGCA
>NZ_JAVTWB010000115.1:0-9475 GCF_032229525.1 Accumulibacter sp.
CGCATCGAGCGCAACCTCACCCAGGCGGCCCTGGCGGAGCTGGCGGGGGTGGCCAAGCGGACGGTCGAACGCCTGGAATCGGGCGAGGTGGCGACCCGGCTTTCGGGTTTTCTGCGGGTGTGCCGGGTGCTCGGTTTGCTGGAGCGCTTCGAGCTTCTCCTGCCGGAGGCCGTGCCCGGCCCGATGGCGCAGTTGAAGCAGCAGGGCCGCAAGCGGCAGCGGGCCACGGCGGTGAAGGCCGAGCCGGGCGAGAAGAAGTGGACCTGGGGTGAGCCGAGATGATCGCCAAGGTCCAGCTCTGGGGTCGGACCATCGGCGCGGTGTCGCTGCTGGAAGGGCGGGAGGTGGCGGCCTTTCAGTACGACCCGCAGTTCGCGCGTAGCGGCATCGAGATTTCGCCGCTGACCATGCCCTTGAGCGAGCGGGTGCATGAGTTCCCGGCGCTGCCACGTGAGGCCTTCCACGGTCTGCCGGGGCTGCTGGCGGATTCGCTGCCGGACCGCTTCGGCAACGCCCTGATCGATACCTGGCTGGCCACCCAGGGCCGCACGCCGGAGAGCTTCAACGCGGTCGAGCGCCTCTGCTACACCGGCCGGCGCGGCATGGGTGCGCTGGAGTTTGCGCCGGTGCTGGGGCCGCAGGCCCGAACGACGGCGAAGATCGAAATCGATGCGTTGGTGCGGCTGGCCGGCGAGGTATTGACGCATCGAAACGACCTCCAGGGGCATTTTCACGAGGCCGGCATGGGCAAGGCGCTGCGCGACATCCTCAGCGTCGGTACGTCCGCCGGCGGCGCCCGGGCGAAGGCGGTGATCGCCTGGAACCCGTCTACCAACGAGGTGCGCTCGGGACAGATTGCGGCGGGCGAAGGTTTCGAGTACTGGCTGCTGAAATTCGACGGTGTTTCAGGCAACAAGGACAAGGAGCTGGAAGACCCGAAGGGATACGGCGCCATCGAGTATGCCTACCACCTGATGGCCAGGGCGGCGGGCATCACCATGAGCGCGTGCCGGCTGTTGGAAGAGAGTGGGCGGCGGCACTTCATGACCCGCCGCTTCGATCGCTTGCCAGGCGGGGAAAAGCTGCACATGCAGTCGCTGGGGGCGCTGGCGCATTTCGATTTCAATCAGGCCGGGGCCTACGCCTACGAGCAGGTACTGCTGACCATTCGCCAGTTGCAGCTGCCGATGACCGCGCTGGAGGAGCAGTTCCGCCGGATGGTCTTCAACATCGTCGCGCGCAATCAGGACGACCACGTCAAGAACATCGCCTTCCTGATGAACAAGGAGGGCGAGTGGACGCTCGCCCCGGCCTTCGACATCACCTACAGCTACAACCCATCCGGTTCGTGGACGGCGATGCATCAGATGACGCTGAATGCGAAACGGGACGGCTTCACGCTGGAGGATTTCAAGGCTTGCGCCAAGGCTGCGCTGATGAAGCAGGGGCGCGCCGCGACGATCATCGAGGAAGTGCAGGCGGTGGTTAAACGCTGGCCGCAGTTTGCCGCTGAGGCGCGCCTCTCCGACGAATGGCGAGACAGGATTCAAAACACCCACAGGCTGTCTTTCCCGGAAAGATGATTCGCCCCCGCGACTCCCTGCAACTCGCCCTGCGCGCGATCACCGCGCACCGGCTGCGCAGCTTCCTGACCCTGCTGGGCATCGCCGTCGGTATCGCGGCAGTGATTCTGCTGACCTCGATCGGCGAGGGCATCCACCGCTTCGTGCTCGCCGAGTTCACCCAGTTCGGTACCAACGTGATCAGCGTCGCCCCGGGCCGGACCAAGACCGCAGGGCACGCGCCGACCGGCATTCCGACCTCGGTACGACCGCTGACGCTCGACGATGCCCGCGCCCTGGAACGCCTGCCGCACATCACCGGCATGACGGCGACGGTGTGGGGAAACACCGAGGTCAATGCCAATGGCCGCCTGCGCCGCACCACCGTCAACGGGGTCAGCGCCGACATGCTCAAGGTGTTCAGCATCAAGGTGCGCAGCGGCCAGTTCCTGCCCGCCGAGGACGCCGACAGCGCGCGTGCCTTCATTGTGCTGGGCGCCCGGCTCAAGGAGGAGTTGTTTGGCACGGCGAATCCTCTCGGTGCGCGGGTAGGCGTCGGTGGCTTGCAGTTCCGCGTCATTGGTGTCCTCGAAGCCAAGGGGCAGTTTCTCGGCATTGACCTCGACGACGCAGCCTATATTCCGACCGCTCGGGCGATGGAGTTGTACAACCGCGACGGGATCATGAAGATCGATCTGTCGTACGAGGAGGGCGCACGCGCCGCCGGTGTCAGTGCCCTGGTCAAGGCGACGCTGGCGGCGCGCCACGGCCGCGAGGATTTCACCATCACCACGCAGGAAGACATGCTGCGCACGCTGTCGAACATCCTCGACATCCTGACCATGGCCGTCGGCGCACTGGGCAGCATTTCCCTGCTCGTCGGCGGCGTCGGTATCGTCACCATCATGACCATTGCCGTCACCGAACGGACCGGTGAAATCGGCCTGCTGGTGGCCCTCGGCGCGCCGCGGCGGACGATCCTCGGCCTGTTTCTCGGCGAGGCGGTTGCCCTGTCGGCGCTCGGTGGCTTGATGGGTCTGCTGCTCGGCTTCGGCCTGGCGCAGTTGATCCACCTGCTGGTGCCGGCGTTGCCGGTGCACACGCCGCTCACTTTCGTGGCCTTCGCCGAGTGCATTGCGGTGGTCATCGGCCTGCTCGCGGGGGTGTTGCCCGCCCGGCGCGCGGCACGGTTGAACGCGGTAGACGCGTTGCGCGCCGAATGAGGCGCCGCGGATCGGCGAAGGCCGACTGGCGCGCTGCCGCATCTCGCCGGTGACCCTGGCACACCAAGGGTGTCGGTAATTTTTACAGTGGACAACGTTTCAGCCTGTGTAGGAAACAAGATGGCTCGCGAAAACAGCGCCTTGCGCGTTCCGGCATGTTTCTTGCTTGCGACTCGACGTTCGTCAAACCGACGTGGGTCAACTGGAAAGGAGTACAAGATGAACAAGCTTCTCCGCACCTTGGCGCTGCTGTTGGTAGTCGGCGTGCCGACTTCGGCCAGCGCTGCCTTGCAGCAGTTGACCGATCTCTTCGTCTTTGGCGACAGCCTTTCGGATGGTGGCAACAGCGGGCTGCTGAGCCAGGCGGCCACCGCGGGCCTACCCGGCGGCCCCGTCACTTTCCCGCCGCCGCCGTATTACAACGGTCAGTATTCGAACGGCCCGGTCGCCGTCGAATATCTGTGGAACATGTACAACCCGGGCAATACCAGCTTCGGGCCTTCGCTGGCCGGCGGAACCAACTATGCGATCGGTGGCGCGACCACCGGGCTGGAGAGCTTCAACTCGGTCAATCCGAATGTGCCCGCCGCACTGCAGCCGGTCTACGCAGAGAAGAGCAACGCGTGGGAACTGGCGACTTTCGCGGCCCAGAGCCCGGTCTTCGACCCGGCGACTTCGCTCTTTGTCGTCTGGTTGTTTCCGAATGACCTGTTCTACGCGGATACCACCGGAACCCTGCCCGGTACGGTGCCTGGTTCTTCGGGCGGAGCCAACCTGATCAGCAATGGCGTGGCGAACATCGTCGCCACGGTGCAGACGCTGGCCGCCGCCGGCGCGCAACACGTTCTGGTGCCGAACATGCCGGACCTCGGGCAAACCCCCGCGTTCCTCGGCAACGCCGGGGTGTCGGGATTGAGCGCGTTGTTCAACGCGAGCCTTGCCCTGGCCATGAACAGTCTGGACGCCGCGCTTCCCTCGACCGAGATTGTCCAGTTCGATACGGCTGCAGCGCTCAACGACATCATTGCCAACAAGAGCGCCTACGGTTTTGACGTCGCCGACCGGGCGTGCGTGGATAACCTCCTCAACGGTCAGTGCAATCCGGCTACCTGGATGTTCTGGGACGGCGTACACCCGACGACCAGGACGCACGAAATTCTGGCGGCAAGGTTCTACGCCGCGGTGCCCGAGCCAAGCGCCATCCTGCTGTTCGCCATCGGCCTCTTCGGGCTGGTGGTGACGGGCCGGCGCAAGGCGCCGTAGGGGCCCTCGCTGGTTTGCCCGGAGCCCCGCTGCGGCGGGGCTCGTCGCGTGACGAGCACGCTTTTTCTTTCTCCAGGGGTCATCGATGAGCGACATTCCGCTGCGCATTTATCACAACAACCGCTGTTCGAAGAGCCGTGCCGCCTGCCAGTTGATCGCCGAAAAAGGCATCGCTGCCGAGATCGTCGACTACCTTGCAAACCCACCGAGCCGCGAGGAACTGCGTGCGCTGCTCGACAAGCTGGGGATGAAGCCGGTGGAACTCGTACGCCGTGGCGAAGCCGTTTTCAAGGAGCATTACGCGGGGCGGTCGCTGAGCGACGACGAGTGGCTGGATGCGCTTGTCGCTCACCCAATTCTGATCGAGCGGCCGATCGCCGTGCGCGGCGAGCGGGCCGTTCTCGGTCGGCCGCCCGAGAAGGTGCTCGAACTGCTATAGGCGAAACGGCGGGATGAGCAGGTGCCTCATTTTCGCTGGCCAGCCTTGGCCGACCACGAATCCCTGAGCGTCACGGTCCGGTTGAACACCGGTTTGCCGGCGATTGAATCGACCCGGTCGGCGACAAAGTAGCCATGCCGTTCGAACTGGAAGCATTCTTCGGGCTGGGCGCTTTTCAGTGCCGGTTCGAGCCAGGCCTGGATGATACGCATGCTGTCCGGATTGAGATCGTCGCGGACGTCGCGTTCCATGCCATCGGGGTCGCCTTCCCTTCTGGCACCTGGCGAAGGAACGGCGAATAGACGGTCGTACAGGCGTATTTCGGCAAGGCAGGCTTCGGCCACCGAAACCCAGTGCAGGTTGCCCTTGACCTTGTAGCTGTCCGCGCCTTCCGTGCCACTTCTCGAGTCGGGGAAGTATTCGCAATGGACGGCACTGACCGTCCCGGTCGCGTCGCAGTCGAAACCGGTGCACTTGATCACATAGGCGTAGCGCAGACGAGCCAGGTTGCCTGGATAGAGCCGGTGGTAGCCCTTGCTCGGCTCGACCATGAAATCTTCGCGCTCGATCCACAGCTCGCGGCCAAAGGGCATTGCACGCTTGCCAGCCTCCGCTTTAAGCGGATGGTTGGGCGCGTAGCAGTCCTCGCTGTCGCCGGCCGGATAGTTGTCGATGATCAGCTTGAGCGGATCGAGCACCGCGACGCGGCGCTCGGCCGATTGGTTGAGCACTTCGCGCATGCTGTCTTCGAGCAGCGTGTACTCGATCAGCGAATCGGCTTTCGATACGCCGACGCGCTCGGCAAACAGGCGAAAGCCTTCCGCCGGGTAGCCGCGGCGACGTGCGCCGACCAGCGTCGGCAAGCGCGGGTCGTCCCAACCAGCGACGTGTTTCTCCTCGACCAGTTGGATCAGTTTGCGCTTCGAGAGGACGATGTAGGTCAGGTTAAGGCGCGAGAACTCGATCTGCTGCGGCAGGGGCCGCTGCAACAGCCCGCCCTCGGCCAGGCGCTCGAGCAGCCAGTCGTAGAAGGGGCGCTGGTCGGCGAACTCGAGTGTGCAGATCGAGTGGGTGATGTTCTCGAGCGCGTCTTCGATCGGATGGGCATAGGTGTACATCGGATAGACGCACCAGCGGTCACCGGTGTTGTGGTGGCTGGCGTGGCGGATGCGGTAGATCGCCGGATCGCGCAGATTGATGTTCCCGGCCGCCATGTCGATGCGCGCACGCAGGATGTGCGTGCCGTCGGGAAACTCGCCGGTCTGCATGCGCTTGAAGAGATCCATGCTCTCCTCGGCACTGCGCTGGCGGAAAGGCGAGTCGGCGCCGGCTTCGGTGAGCGTGCCGCGACTGGCGCGCATCTCGTCGGCACTCTGACTATCGACGTAGGCATGGCCGCTGCTGATCAGATACTCGGCGAACTCGACCATCCAGTCGAAGTAGTTGGAGGCGAAATAGAGGTTGGATTCGT
The DNA here is from genome assembly GCF_032229525.1 of Accumulibacter sp. Classification (GTDB taxonomy): domain Bacteria; phylum Pseudomonadota; class Gammaproteobacteria; order Burkholderiales; family Rhodocyclaceae; genus Accumulibacter. Next base: position 5,959 of record NZ_JAVTWB010000115.1, read on the forward strand.
CGTCCGACTGGCCTTCGGCAAGCGGCCCTTGCCACGAAAAGCCGAGCCAACGCACGGCATCGACGATCGAGTCGACGTATTCCTGCTCCTCTTTCTCCGGATTGGTGTCGTCAAAACGCAGGTGGCAGCGGCCGCCGTAGTCCTGCGCCAGGCCGAAGTTGAGACAGATCGACTTGGCGTGGCCGAAATGCAGGTAGCCGTTGGGTTCAGGGGGAAAGCGCGTGCGGATCTTCGCCGGGTCGAGCGCACCGGCGAGTTGCTGGGCACCCGGGCCGGGCTGACCCGACCACCTGCGTGCGGCGTGCTTACCGGCGGCGAGGTCGGCTTCGATGATGTTGCGGATGAAGTTGGTGCTGGCGATGCTCGAGGTGCTCGCCGCACTGCTGCTTGACTCCTTGCTCACGGGGCCGTCCTTGGTTCGAGAAGCCTCGCATTCTAACCGGCCGCGGCGGCAAAACCGCGAAGCGGGAAGAAATCGCCGAGCGATACCGGCGTCTACACGGGCGTTGCGCCAGACCGACCGTCCTGCTCGGCCAGCGCCAGCGCGCGGGCTTCAAAGGCGCTGACCATGCTGGTGGCCATCGGCAGAATCAGCAGCTGGATGACCGGCATCAGGAACAGCGAGCGCGTCTCGCAGTCGAGCGCGAAGTCGACCTGGCAGTGCGCTTCGCCCAGCGGGGCAAAGCTCCAGCGGATATTGAAGTGGCCGAACGACCGATCGTTGGAGAGGACGGTGATGTTGCGCGGACGATCGAGCTCTGTACGGGTGCGAAAGCGGTGCATCAGCAGTCCGAGCGCCAGGCTCTGCTCGGTCTCGTAGGCGCCGTCTTCGCGGTGAACGATCTTCGCCTCGCGGATCAGCGGGACGAACTCGGGATAGCGTTCGACGTCGGCGACGACATCGAACAGGCATTCGGGTGCCAGGGCTATGCTGCGGCTTTCGCGATGGGTTGCCATGGGCTTTTGCCTCCCGATTGCTGTTTCGCTGGCCAGGCTCCTCGCCGGAACCGGGCAGCGCGATCGCCGGACCCTGCGTGGTCGGCCGACGCCTGGTGGCGGCACTTATGAGCAAGGTCTTCGATAATAGCAATCTTATTCGCCGCAGTGGCATGGCAATGATCTGTAATCGGGTCTGCAATCAGCGCCCCTCAAGGTGGCAGCGGGAATTGATTCGACTGCCGTGGCGAGGGGTCTACCCGCTGAACGTCTTCCTGGTGGATAATTAGCGTTTGCTAATGCAGGAGCCATTCATCCGATGTCCGCCGCATTGTCCGCACGCCCTGGTGTCGCCGAGATCGTTCGCAATTTTGCACCGGGGTGGTTCGCCGCGGTGATGGGGACCGGCGTCGTGAGCCTCTCGACGCTGACGCTCTCTGCCCGTTGGCCGCTCCTTGGCGGGCTCGCCTGGAGCTTTCATTACTTCAACCTGCTGTGCTTCTGTGTTCTGGCGGTGCCTTGGCTGGCCCGCTGGATCAAGTATCGAGAGCTGGCGCTGGCACCCTTGCAGCATCCAGTTCAGGCCAGTTTCTATCCGACCATTGCCATCGCCATGATGGTCATCGCCGCGCAGTTCCTGGCTTTTGACGGACAGGTCGAACTCGCCTTGCTGTTCTGGTGGCCCGGGGTGGCGCTGACCTTCGTTTTCAGCTTCGCCGTGCTCTACGCCATGTTCAGCGGCGAGCATGTCAACCTCGAGCACGTGACGCCGGCCAATTTCATTCCGGCGGTCGGGCTGGTGGTGATCCCGATTGCCGGCGGCCCGCTACTCGGTCACATGCAGGGAAGTACCCGGGATCTGGCACTGCTGGTCAATGTCGTCGGCCTCGGCGCCGGTTCACTGATGTATCTCGGTCTGCTTGCTCTGACGCTGCAGCGCAAATATCTGGCCAAGCCGGCTGTCGGCATTCTGGCACCGACGGTGTGGATCCATCTTGGGCCGCTCGGCGTCATTCCGGTGAGTCTACTCAATCTGGCCGACCATCTTCCGTTCGCCGTGCCAGGCGGCACAGTGCTTCTTGCCGGTCTTCTATTGTGGGGCTTCGGCGTATGGTGGGTGGTGATGGCCGCCCTGCTCACAGCCGCGGCACAGCGTCGCGGGATGCTACCGTTCGCGCTGTCCTGGTGGTCCTTTACCTTTCCGCTCGGCTCGTTCGTGTCGGCCAGTTTTCGGCTCGCACGGGAGTCCGGCCTGGCTGGTGTGGAAATGCTTGGAATTGGCTGCTGGGTGTTGCTGCTTGCGCTCTGGCTGATCACCGCGTGGCGCACCGCGCGCGGCATCGGCAGCGGCGCGCTTTTTCGCCCTCATCCCTGAGCGCTCTTCCCGCGATGTCGGCTAGAATGCCGGCACCATGAGCGCTGAACACCATCACGACCACGACGCGGGCGGCCATCGCGAGCACGCCCATCATCAGCACGGCGCGCACGATCATCAGCACGACGGTCACGCCCATCATCACGGTGCGGATGCTGGCCCACGCCTGATCTGGGCGCTGGTGCTGACCCTCGGTTTTGCCGCGGTCGAAGCGCTGACCGGTTTCTGGTCGGGCTCGCTGGCGCTGCTCGGCGATGCCGGGCACATGGTTACCGACAGCGCGTCGCTGGGCCTTGCCGCTTTTGCCGCCGCGCTGGCCAAACGCCCGCCGACGCAGCGCCACACCTACGGCTACGGGCGTGTCGAGACCCTGGCCGCGCTGGCCAACGTTGTTTTCATGGTGCTGGTGGTGGTCGCCATCTCGGTGGTGGCGGTGCGCCGCATCCTCGAACCGGGGGCGGTCAACGGCGAAGCGGTGACGATTGTCGCGGCGATCGGCCTGTGCCTCAACATCGGCGTCGCCTGGCTGCTGATGCACGGCGAGCAGACGATGAATACCCGTGGCGCATTGCTGCACGTGCTCGGCGATCTGCTCGGCTCGGTGGCCGCGCTGGTGTCCGGTGCGGTGATCATGTGGACCGGCTGGACACCGGTCGACCCGCTGCTTTCCTTGCTGATCTGCGCCCTGATGCTGGTGTCCAGTTTGCGCCTCCTGCGTGAGGTGCTGCAGGCGTTGATGGAAGGCGTGCTGGTCAGCCTGTCTACGGAACAGGTCGGCCGCCTGCTGGCGAGCGTGCCGGGCGTCGCCTCGGTGCACGATCTGCACATCTGGACCCTGTCTTCGAACCGTATTGCCCTCTCCGCACATCTGGTCGTCGAATCCCTCGCCCACTGGCCGGCGGTCCTCGCCGCCAGCCGGCATGCGCTGGCCGAGCAGGGCATCACGCACGTCACGCTGCAGCCGGAACCGTTGAGCAACGCCATTCGCTGGCTGCCAGCAGGCGAGACCTGGCCGCAGCAGGCAAGCGAGGGAAAGTAAAGAGCTTGGATCTCAGTGAGCCCCCGGCGCACGAACTGGCCGACCTGCGCGCTCTCCTCGAGGCCTGCGCCTTGCCTGTCGCCGACCTCGACACGAGCCATCTGCCGGGATTTCTGGTCGCTCGCGATGACCGGCGGCTGATCGCCGCGGCCGGCCTGCAGCCCTGT
>NZ_JAVTWB010000115.1:9575-11301 GCF_032229525.1 Accumulibacter sp.
TCTGGTCGCTCGCGATGACCGGCGGCTGATCGCCGCGGCCGGCCTGCAGCCCTGTGGCGATGTCGTCCTGTTGCGTTCGCTGGCCGTCGCGACCACCCACCGTCGACACGGGCTGGGCAGCCGGCTGGTCGAAGCGCTGGAGCGGCGGGCGTCGGCCAACCGGCAGCGGCAGATCTTCCTGCTGACCACCACCGCGCAGGACTTCTTTGCCGCGCGCGGCTTTCGGCCCCTGGCTCGCGAAACGGTGCCGCCGGCGATTGCCGGGACTGCCGAATTCCGGCATCTGTGCCCGGCGTCGGCGGTGTGCATGGTGAAGACAGTAGACTGCGGCGCGACGCCGTGAGGGTCATTGTTCAGCGTGTTGCCGAGGCACGGGTCGAAGTCGAGGGCCGGGTGAGCGGTGTCATCGGCTCGGGGCTGCTGGTTTTCGCCGGTTTTGAAGCCGGCGATGCCGATAGCGACCTCGCCTGGATGGCGGCCAAACTGGCTCGACTGCGCATTTTCGCCGACGCCGCCGGGGTGATGAACCGCAGTGTCGTCGACACCGCCGGCGAGATCCTGGCCGTCAGCCAGTTCACCCTTTTCGCTTCCACCCGGAAAGGCAATCGCCCCTCCTGGAGTCGCGCCGCGCCACCGGAGCTGGCGCAACCGCTATTCGAGCGTTTTGTCGCGCAGCTCGAACAAGCGCTCCAACGCCGGGTGCCAACCGGCGTTTTCGGCGCAGACATGCGGGTTCACCTGGTCAACGACGGCCCGGTGACGATCAGCCTCGATTCGCGTCAGCCGGAGTAGTCGCCGGCCAGCTCACCAAGCGTCGCGGTTTGGCGCCGTTTGGCGCCCTACGCCACGCCCATCTGCGTCTGCAGATAGTTCTGCACGCCGACCTTGTCGATTAGCTCGAGCTGCGTTTCGAGGTAGTCGACGTGATCTTCGGTGTCGTTGAGGATCGCCTGCAGCAGGTCGCGAGAAACGTAGTCCTTCACCGATTCGCAGTGGGCCACACCGGCGATGAGGTCGGCATGTGCGCCGCGCTCGAGCTTGAGGTCTCCCGCCAGGCACTCGGGAACGTTCTGGCCGATCAACAGCTTGGGCACCTCCATCTTCGGCAGGCCCTCGAGAAACAGCAGTCGCTCGATGATCTTGTCGGCGTGCTGCATCTCTTCGATCGACTCCTCGTACTCGTGCTTGCCAAGGGCGTTGAAACCCCAGTTCTTGTACATCCGTGCGTGCAGGAAATACTGGTTGATCGCTGCAAGCTCGTTGGCCAGCTGCTTGTTGAGCAGCTGAAGCACTGTTTTGTCGCCTTTCATGGAGGTCTCCGTGTCAAGTTGCCGCGAACTGCGTCGCGGCCGTGGGAATCGGGGGAAGCGTGTCGTGCGCAAGCATTGCAGCGGGCGCTACGGCTACAGACACCGTGTTGCACGCACAATTCACGCCAGCGGCAAGATGATGGGCTTGTTTGCTCACTGACGCCATCACCATTAACGGTGTCGCAGGCGGCGCCGACATGCGTGGCAAGCCTTGTCTGGTATGGATCGAGGTCCTGGCGCGGGTTCGGCAGAGGTGCAGAAGCGCGCAAATGGCCAGCCAGGAAGGGATCTCTCGGAAACGAGCGAGGCCGGGCTTTGCTGCCGCGCGGTGGCATTCCACAGCCGGAACGATCCAGCTTGTGGTCGAACAGCCAGTGCCAATGCTGGCATCCCCACGGGGATTCGAACCCCGGTAC
>NZ_JAVTWB010000116.1:0-11228 GCF_032229525.1 Accumulibacter sp.
GTCAACAAGCTGGCCGCGGCGCGCATCTTCCTCTTTGGCGCCCGCGACGTCTGGTTCGTCGTCGGCCTGCCGGTATTCCTGCGCAGCGTGCTCGGTTGGTCTTTCTGGCAGGCGGGTGGTTTCCTTGCGCTCTGGGTGATCGGCTACGGCATCGTCCAGGCGGCGACTCCACGGCTGCTGCGCCGTCGCGTCGAGGGGCAGCACGAGCCCGACGGTCGCACGGCAACGATCCTCGCCTTTGTCCTCGCCGCGCTGCCGGCCGGCATCGCCCTGGCGCTGAGCGCGGGTGTGGCGCCGGCGATCGTCGTGGTCGCCGGACTGATCATCTTCGGTGCGGTCTTTGCCCTCAACTCTGCGGTGCACTCCTACCTGATCCTGGCCTATACCGACAGCGACAAGGTGGCGATGAATGTCGGCTTCTATTACATGGCCAATGCTGGCGGCCGTCTGGCCGGCACGGTTCTTTCGGGTGCTCTCTATCAGTGGGGCCTGCAGAGCGGGCCGAGCAACGGTCTGGTCGCCTGCCTGTGGGCGTCGACGGCCTTCGTCCTCGTTGCCGGGCTGCTGTCCTTGCTGCTACCGCGGCACATCGCCCCGCACAGCAAGCCGATCAAGATCGGCGACGGCGGCGAATAGCGAGCGGCAAAGAAAAAAGGCATCGCCGAGGCGATGCCTTTTTCATTGCTGCGGTCTGGTCGCTCAGAAGCCGGCGCCCTTGATCGACTTCAGGCCTTTGTAGACGGCCTTGCTGCCCAGTTGCTCTTCGATGCGCAGCAACTGGTTGTACTTGCAGATGCGGTCGGTGCGCGACAGCGAGCCGGTCTTGATCTGGCCGGCGCCGGTGCCTACCGCCAGGTCGGCAATGAACGCGTCTTCGGTTTCACCCGAACGGTGCGAGGAGATGACGCCGTAGCCGGCCTTCTGTGCCATCTTGATCGCGTCGAGCGTTTCGGTGACCGTGCCGATCTGGTTGACCTTGATCAGGATTGCGTTCGCCGCCTTCATTTCGATGCCCTGCTTGAGGCGGACCGGGTTGGTGACGAAGAAGTCGTCGCCGACGATCTGCACCGTCTTGCCGAGTGCCTTGGTCAGCTTGACGTAGCCTTCCCAGTCGCTCTGGTCGAGACCGTCTTCGATCGACACGATCGGGTACTTCTTGCACCAGTCGCTGTACACCTTGATCATGTCGTCGTCGGTGAACAGCTTGTCCGGATTCGACTTCCAGAACTTGTAACCCTTGCGGTCACCTTCGTCGAAGAGCTCGGAAGAAGCACAGTCCAGCGCGATACCGATCTGCTTGCCGGGCTTGTAGCCGGCAGCGACGATCGCTTCCATGATCACTTCGAGAGATTCGTCGTTGGTCAGGTTCGGCGCGAAGCCTCCTTCGTCACCGACGGCGGTGACGTGCCCACCCTTTTTGAGAATGCTCTTCAGGGCGTGGAAGATTTCGGTGATCCAGCGCAGCCCTTCCGAGAAGGAAGGTGCGCCTACCGGCATGATCATGAATTCCTGAAAGTCGATCAGGTTGTCGGCGTGCTTGCCGCCGTTGATGATGTTGGCCATCGGCGTCGGCAGACAGAAATCGCGATTGGAATGGATCTTGCCGATGTATTTCCAGAGCGGCATCTTGCTGACGTTGGCACCGGCCATGGTGATCGCCATCGATGCGCCGAGCAGCGCGTTGGCGCCCAGGTTCGATTTGTTGGCCGTGCCATCGAGGGCAATCATCGCCTCGTCGAGGGCGCGTTGGTCAAGCGGGTTCTTGCCCTTGAGCAGCTTGGCGATCTCGCTGTTGACCGCTGCCACCGCCTTCTTTACACCCTTGCCGAGGTAGACCTTCTTGTCACCGTCGCGCAATTCGCAGGCTTCGAATTCGCCGGTCGAAGCGCCGGAGGGGACGGCCGCACGGGCCATGAAACCGTTGTCGAGCGTGATGTCGACTTCGACGGTCGGGTTGCCGCGCGAATCGAGGATCTGCCGGCCGACAACCTTGGTGATCTTGACAAAGTCAGGGGTGGCGACGGTGGCCACTTCAACTTGTTCGGCGTTCTGATTTTTTGCAGACTTTTGGGATTTCTTGACCTTTTCGGCTTTTGCCATAATGGAGCTCCGTGGGAGTGGTTTGGTGGAAACGCTTGCGAGAAGCGACGGTGAACATTTGTCCCATGGATCATACCGAATACGGATCGCGCGGTGCAATGCTTGGCGGCAGTTAAACGCTGGCCATCGGCCGGGATGCCGGCGATAGGGGGCCACGCGGCGGCGAAAGCGTGGACAGCGCACTCCGATGGTGCGAGGCGGAGGCGAGAAAGCATCCGGCGGCGATGTCGGTCGACGTCCGCTGCGCGCGTCGACGAGCGCTTCCTGCTCCCAAGTGGCCAGAACATCGACATGAAACTTGTGTTAACCAGATTTTTCCAGACTATCGCTGGCAATCGCCCCGCGCCTGACTACTTTTTTTCCGTCTTGTCGGCTGTGTCTTGCTTGAGTTCGACCATTATCACGTGCGTGTCGGTTTGTCCCACGTTCTCCCCGATGTGCGTCTGTGCTTCAGACCACAGCACTTCCCCGGCCTTGAACTCCCTGACGATGAGCTTGCCGTCCGGCAGAGTGATCGTTCGTTTGAACGGTTCGATGGCGTAGAGAACGAAGGCCGGGTGTCGATGCTGATGAGTTTTCTCTCCCGGCCGATCGCGGTACTCCAGGACGCGCACGCGCTCGTTCTCGAGCAGAACCCTGTACTTGTCGCCGTCGGTGCTGACGGCGTCCTGAGCAGCGGCCGTCGCCGACAACGCGAGGCTGGCGATGATCAGCGATAAGCGCAGCATCGTCGTCCTTTCCTTTTCCAGGTAGTCCCGAGCTCGTTGGATGTGCTTGCGGCGCACGCTGTCGGCGCTACGCACTGGCCTGAGCGGCTGTCGTTGAAGCTGGCGATCGCCACCTCCGGCAGCCCTGTCTGTGAGCACGCCCGGGAGGGGCCCCGTGGCATTATGCGCGCGAAGTCCATCGGCGTTGGCGTGCGTGCGAACGGCGTCACTCTGACCGCTGGGGCACCGCCAGGTGCTCGGTGCTTGGCCAGCGCTCGCGGTACCCGCCCTGCGCCGCCGTCATGCCACTGAAACCTGCCGCCTCGACACTCCGTCCTCGGGAATACCACGAATCGATCGGAGAGCGTTGACGTGAACAACAGGCAAACCAGCAATGCGGACGAGCCGTCGCGGCTCGCCCTGGTAGGTGGCGCGGCGCTCGCTGTCGAGCGACTGCGCAAGGATGCGGTGGCCGTCGAGCAGGAATTCGGCGACCGCTTGCGGCTGACCGCGCCCGCTTTCAGCGCGAGTGCCCGAAACCTCGCGCACTATCTGGCCGTGCGACGCGTTGATATTCGCATCCTGCAACGCGAGTTGGGCCGGCTCGGCCTGAGTTCCCTGGGGCGCATGGAGGCGCATGTCATGGCCACGCTCGACAGCGTGGCCGATGCGCTGTGCCTCTTGGGCGCGGGAACCAGGGCGGTGCAGGTCGGGTCGGTGCCGCCGATCCTGTTTCGGGAGGGCTGCGCGGTTCTCGCCGAGCACGCCAACGCGATCCTTGGCACGGTGCCAGCCGACCGTGCCACCCGGATCATGGTGACCATGCCAAGCGAAGCAGCCAGCGACCCGTCGTTCGTCAGCGGGCTTCTCGAACAGGGTATGGGCATCATGCGCATCAATTGCGCCCACGACGACGCCGACGCCTGGGCGCGCATGGTCGAGCACCTGCGGCAGGCAGAGAAGACGGTCGGGCGTTCGTGCAAGGTATGCTGCGACCTGGCCGGGCCGAAGCTGCGAACCGGACAAGTGGAGGCGGCGACAGGAGTCATCAAATGGAAGCCACAGCGAAATGCCCTGGGTCAGACCATCGCGCCGGCTTTGGTTCGCCTGGTCCAGGCGTCCACGGAGCAAGTCATCGAAGGGAACGCGATCCCCGTCCGGGGCGACCTGCTGGCCAGAGCCACGGTCGGTGATCTGATCGACCTGCACGACGCGCGTGGTCGGGCGCGCACGCTCGAAATCATCGACGCGTCCGGCGATTCCTGCCTGTGTCAGGCGATCCGCACGGCCTATGTCACTGCCGGCACCGAATTGACCCTGCGCCGCTACCGGAAGGTCGTCGCCCATGCCGTGATCGGCGAGTTGCCACCGCGTCCGCAAGCGATCCTTCTCAAGCCCGGCGACACGCTGCAGGTGGTCAGCGGTACCATTCCCGGCCGCAACGCCGTCGTGGACAGCGACGGAACGGTTGTCGAAGCAGCGTTCGTCGGATGTGCCATCGACGAGGCCTTTTCGTGCGTTCGCCAAGGCGACAGGATCTTCCTCGACGACGGCAAGATCGCCGGAACGATCCGCCAGGTGATGCCCGATCGATTCGACGTCGAGATCACCTACGCCGCAGGCGGTGCGGCGAAGCTTCACGCCGAGAAGGGAATCAACTTGCCCGACACCGATCTGAAACTACCGGCACTGGGCCCGGACGACCTCGACGCGCTCGAATTCGTTGCCAGCCACGCCGACATGGTGGCGATGTCCTTCGTGCAGCGGCCGCGCGATATCGAACAACTGATCGCCGAGCTCGAGCGGCTGGACGCTTCGCACCTGGGCATCGTGCTCAAGATCGAAACGCAGAAGGCCTTCAGTCGCCTGCCGGCACTGTTGTTCGCCGTCATGCGCCACTCGACGGCAGCGGTCATGGTGGCCCGCGGCGATCTCGGCGTTGAAGTGGGTTTCGAGCGCCTTGCCGAGGTACAGGAGGAAATCCTCTGGCTGTGCGAGGCGGCGCACATTCCGGTGATCTGGGCAACACAGGTTCTCGAGTCGCTGGCCAAGGGTGGCATGCCATCGCGCGCGGAGGTGACCGACGCCGCGATGGGCGCCCGCGCCGAATGCGTGATGCTCAACAAGGGTCCCTACATCCTGCAAACGCTGAAATTCCTGTGCGATGTATTGAACCGCATGGAAATGCACCATGAGAAGAAGACCGCGATGTTGCGCCGACTGAGCATCTCCGAATTACCTCATTCCGAACAGTGCTTGCCATTTTGATCGGATCTGGAAACTGGCAGAAATGGCGCGGCGAGAGCTGAGCCGGCCAAGCCCTGTCCCTTCCAGCCAGACAGACGGCGGCCAATGGCAGCCGTCTGTCTGCTAAGCGAGCGTCGGTCAGTCACGGCGAAAGCTGTCTGTGCACGGTTTTCTGCGGCAACCGGTGTCCCGCGTCAGGCGGTCCCCACTGGCCAGTAGCCGTGCGATGCGTCTGGTCAACGGTCTGTTTCTTCTCGCTGCGGATCTTGTCAGTCCGCGCTGCAAAACGGTTATCCTATGACCCGTTCGCGATCGCGGCTCCGGGCCGTTCGGCGGACCTCGTCGGCGCCTGTGCGCAGGTCGACAGAACGTTCACGGTCACTTCAACGCTTGCCACTCCCGCTTTGATGAAGATGTACAAGCCTTTTGCCATGGCGGCGTTGCTGCTCGCCCTGCCTGCCTCCGCTACCGTGCCGCAATTGCAGGCGCCGGCAGAGGTGCGTGAGCTGCTGAGTAGTTACCTGGACCTCGGGGACGTTGCCGACGCGCCGGCGCAAGCCGCGTTCGAACGGCGGATGCAGCGTGAAGTGGCCAAGCTGCTGGCGACCGAGGGTTACTTTTCACCCGCGGTCGTCGTGCGCGAGCACGATGGTGAACTGCTGGTCGACGTCCAGCCTGGCCCACGCTCGATGGTCGGCAAGGTCGAACTGGAGATCGTCGGCGAGATCGAGCCGGCACGCCGGGAGGCGCTGTTGAGTGGCTGGAAGCTGAACAGCGGCCAGCCGTTTCGGCAAGCCGATTGGGACGACGCCAAGCAATCATTGTTGGCCGATCTGCTCGCCGTCGACTACGCGGGCGGTCGCCTGCAGGACAGCCTCGCCGAGGTCGATCCCGAGGCTTGCCGGGTAGACTTGCGCGTCGTCGTCGAACCCGGTCCGCGCTACAGCTTCGGCGAGCTGCAAATCAGCGGCCTCAAGCGCTACTCGCCGGAGCTGGTGCAGCGTTTCAACCGCAGCGTCGCTGTCGGCGCCAACTACCGCGAGGACAAGCTGCTGGCCTTTCAGACCGCCTTGCAGGACACTCCCTACTTCGGGTCGGTCACCGTTTCTCTGGACCGCGGCGAGGACGGCGAAGCCTCGCCGCTTGATGGTGAAGCCCGGGTGACGGCGCCGGTGCGCGTGCATGTTCGCGAGCGCGCGCCCTACCAGGTGTCGTTGGGCGCCGGTTACAGCACCAATACCGGGGCCCGGGTCGAAGCCAGTTACCGCAGCAGCGATCTGTTCGGTCGTGCCTGGGAACTGTCCACCGGCCTGCGCCTCGAGGAACTGCGTCAGACAGCCTATGCCGATGTTTTCTTTCCACCGGACGAGCGGCGTCGGCGCGATGGCGTGGGCATGGCCATTCAGAGTTCCGATATCGAGAATTTGGCACTCGAGAGCGTCTCGGTGGGCGCCACCCGCACCCAGCAGCGCGGCAGCGTCGAGCAGCGTCTGGGGGTCAACTGGCTGCAGGAGAAGCAGACCCCCAAGGGGGCGCCGACCACCACCAACCAGGCCCTGACGGCGCAGGCTGGCTGGACCTGGCGGCATGCGCCGGTGGCGCATGATCCCGCGCAGGGCATCGCGCTGCAACTGCAGCTGGGAGGCGGCAGCAAGCAGCTCTTTTCCGACCAGGATTTTCTCCGTACCTATGCGCGCTACAGTCAGGGGGTGGCGCTCGGCGCCAGCGACGGGCTGCTCTTTCGCGGCGAGCTGGGCGTGACCTTCGCGCCGTCGCGGCAGGGCATTCCGCAGGATTTTCTCTTTCGCACCGGTGGCAGCAACTCGGTGCGTGGCTACGCCTATCAAAGCCTTGGCGTGGCGGAAGGCTCGGCGACCGTTGGTGGGCGTTACCTGATGACGATGAGCGCCGAATACACGCACTGGATCACGCCTTCATGGGGTGCAGCGGCTTTTGTCGATGCCGGTGACGCCCAGGACAGTCGCGATGCCTTCGAGCTGGCGGTTGGCTACGGCCTTGGCGCGCGCTGGAAAAGCCCGGTCGGACCGCTCGGTCTCGACCTCGCCTATGGCGAGCGCGAAGGCAAGGTGCGCTTCGATTTTTCTTTGGCGATACCGTTTTGAGCGAGCAGCCAGAGGAACCTCGGCCGATGAGCGAGGAGGCGCCCGCAGCCCCGGCGGCCCCGCCGCCGCCGCGGTGCCGCCGCTGGCCGTGGCTGGCGCTGTTTGGCGTCGCATTCGCCGTGCTCGGCAGCGTCGCCTGGTTGCTCGGCAGCGAGAGCGGTTTTCGCGTCGCCTGTCGGGCGATCGGACAGTTTACCGGTGGGCAGCTGACTCTGACGGAACCGAGCGGGGCGCTCTACCGGTCGTTTGCCCTACGCTCACTGCATTGGCGCGACGCGACACTGGATGTTCAGCTCGAAGACCTGCAGCTCGAATGGCGCCCGCTCGATCTACTGCACGGGCGACTGTCGGTCGCCCGGATCGCCGCGGCCAGTCTGCGCATCGCCAACCTTCCCAGCGACGAGCCGCTGCTGGTGCCCGCGAGCTTGCGCCTGCCGTTGGCGGTCGAGGTCGAGCAATTACAGCTCGGCAGTATCGCAATAGGCGACCACGCCCATCCGGAAGGCAAGGCGGCGACCATCGTCGAAGTGCTCGAAGCGCAGTTGTCGAGCGATGGCGTGCTGCACCGCCTGTCCGTGGCAGGCGCCCGCGTCAGTGGTCTCGCGGTCACCGCCGAAGCCTCGCTGGCAGGCGACAAACCGTATGCGCTGGCGGCCACCGCGAGCATCGAGGGCGAGGCGGCCGGCCGCGCGCTGGCTTTCGATCTGGCTGCCGACGGGCCGCTCGAAGCGCTTGCTGTTCGCGGCAGCGGCCGGCCCCTCGAAGCCAGGGCCGGCGAAAACTTCGCTGGCGAAGTCAGCGCGCAGATCAATCCTTTCCGGTCACAACCAATCCGCGAACTGGTCGCCAGGCTCTCGGGAGTCGACCCGGCAGCGTGGAGCAAGGGCGCGCCGGAGGCGGCACTCGACGTGCGCGCCGAGTTGAAGCCGCTCGGCGATTCATCCGGCGGCCTGGGTGGGCGCCTGGCCGTGGTCAATCGTCGCCCAGGCGCCATCGACCGGCAACTGATACCAGTTCAGTCACTGCATGCAGACCTCGCGCTCGCTGACGACGAACTGCGCCTGGCCGATCTGGACCTTCGCCTTTCCGGCGGTGGGCGCTTGCGCGGCCGTGGCACACTGCGCGATGCCGAACTGACCCTGCGCCTGGCGGCGACAGCGCTCGACGCGCGCGCGCTGTACAGCACTCTGCGCCCGACGAAACTCGCCGGGCCGCTGCGCGCCAGCCTTGGCCTGAATCGCCAGTTGCTGGAAGCCGAATTGCGTGATCCGCAGTTCACGATCAAGAGCAAGATCGCCATCGAGCCGACCGAGATTGTCGTCGATATGCTGCGTCTGGCCACCGGCGACGCCAGTCTGGTCGCCAGTGGCAAGCTCGGTCTGGTGGACGCCGGCAAGTTTGCCGTGCAGGGAAGCCTGAAGAATTTCGATCCCAGCCGCTTCGCCGAGGTGCCGGCGGCGCGCCTCAATGCCGAGTTCGACGCCAGCGGTAGCAGCCAGCCGCAGCTCACGCTCGGACTGCGTTTTCAACTGCACGACAGCCTCTTTCGCGCGCGGCCACTTTCCGGGCGCGGCGAGATTGACCTGGTCGGCGAGCGTCTGCGCAAGGCCGACGTCGAGCTCGACGCGGCCGGCAACCACCTGACGGCGAAAGGCGCTTTTGGCGCCCGCGGCGACCTGCTGACGCTGTCGATCGCGGCCCCGAAACTCGATCCTCTGGGGGTGAGCGGCGATATTCACGGCACGCTGCTTGTCGGTGGCAGCATCAAGCTGCCCGAACTGTCGGCTGATCTGCGCTCGGCACGTCTGGCGGCGAAGGGCTTCGGCGAGATTCGGGGGCTGGAGCTTGACGCGCGCCTGGGCGATGGCAAGCAGGGCGCACTGTCGGGCAAGCTGCGCCTCGCCGGGCTGGATTTGCCGGATGGCGGGACGCTCTTGAACAAGTTGCTACTCGACGCCGAAGGCGTGCGCAGCGCGCACCGGTTGCGCGGTCAGATCAGCCTGCCGGGCAGCCGTGATCTGCGGCTGTTGCTCGAGGGTGGCCTGGCTACGCCCGCTGGTGGCATGGTGTGGACTGGCACGCTGAACGAGCTGAGCGTCTCTTCGCGCGTGGACAAGGCCAGGCCCTTCGTTCGCCTTGGCGGTGCGCTGCCGTTGCAGCTGGCTGCGGAGCGGGTCAGTGCCGGACCGGCGGAGTTGCTTGGCAGCGGCTGGTCGGCTCGCCTCGAACGCGTCCTTTACGAAAGCCAGCGCTGGCAGACCGCCGGCAGTTTGCGCGGCCTGCCGGTGCTGGCGACGCTGGCCGAGTTTCCGGAATTGTTCGAGGCGGTTCTGGAGGCGGCCAAGGGCAGCAGCGAAACCCTGCGGCTCAATGCCGAGTGGGATATCGCCAACAGCAGCAAGGTCAGCGGCAAGCGCAAGCCGGTGAAAGCCACAGCGCCGACGGGCCGGCTGCGGCTGTGGCGCGAGAGCGGCGACCTGTCGATCGGTGCGCTGCCGCTGGGCCTGGAGGAGGGCAGCGTCACTCTGCTGGCCGCGGACGGCCAGCTGGAAGCACAGCTCAAGCTGCGCGGCAAAAAGTTCGGTGAGCTGAGCGGCGAGCTGAACGCCACCGGCTCTGCGGACTCCTTGGTCAAGCGCCAGGCGCCCTGGCGCGGCCAGCTCAAGCTGAACGTGCCCGATCTCGCCTGGGCTGGGCGATTGGTCGGCGACGGCTGGCAACTGGGCGGTCGTCTGGCCGGCGAGGTGGCGGTCGGTGGAACACCGGCGCAGCCCCGCCTAAGCGGCGAGCTGCGTGGCGAGGGGCTGGCCGTGCGTGCGCTGGACCACGCCATGCGGCTGGAACGTGGCAAGTTGTTGTTGCAATTGACCGGCGAGACGGCGGGTGATATCCGCCTGGTGCTCAAGCAGCTGGTCTTCGAAAGTGACTTCCAGCCGATGCCGCGCATCCTGGTGCTCGATCCCGGCCTCGATGTCGCCGCTCTGACCGGAAAACCGGGGCGGGTCGAGGCCAGTGGCAACCTGCACCTCGGACATACCGACGGGGTTCTCAACCTGCAGGTCGATCGACTCGGCGTCACGCAGCGGCCGGAGCAATGGATGCTGGTCTCCGGTGACGCCAAGCTGACCCTGGGCGAAAAGGCGCTCGATGTTCTCGGGCGCTTCAAGGTCGACGCCGGTTACTGGGAACTGGCCAAGAGTGGCACGCCACAACTGTCCGAGGATGTGGTGATCAAGCGTCAGGGATCGGCCAGGGTCAAGGTTCCGCCGCCGGCGCGGTTGCTGTCGGTTAACCTGGATGCCGACCTGGGCCGCCACTTCCGCTTTCGCGGCGCCGGTGTCGAAAGCCGCCTGGCGGGTGCCGTGAAGCTCACCTCGGACGGCACCGGATTGCCGCGGGCGAGCGGTTCGATTCGTACGGTTGGCGGCCGTTTTGATGCCTACGGCCAGAAACTGGCGATCGAGCGCGGCATTCTCAACTTCCAGGGTTTGCTCGACAATCCGGGCCTCAATATCCGCGCCATTCGCACCAATCTGCCGGTCGAGGCCGGCGTCGAGGTCACCGGCACGGCCAGGCGACCGATCGTCCGGCTGGTCTCCGACCCGTCGGTGCCGGACGCCGAGAAACTCTCCTGGCTGGTCCTCGGCCACGCCTCGGATCAGCAGGGCGCGGGGGGAGACCCGTCGGTGCTGCTGGCTGCTGCGCAGACCATCCTCGGTGGTCAGGATGGCGGCGCGTTGACCAAGTTGCAGCGAAGTCTGGGCATCGACGAGTTCGGTGTCAGCAGTGGCACGATCAACGGCGGTGGACGCCAGGAGAGCAGCCGCATCGCCAGCAACAGCTCCTTCGGCTCGAGCAATACGACCAGCGGCCAGATCGTCAGCGTCGGCAAGCGGCTGTCATCGAACGTCCTGGTCAGCTACGACCAGTCGCTGACCACCGCCGAGAGCGTCGTCAAGCTGACCGTGTACCTCAACCGGAACTTCTATGTTGTCGGGCGCGCGGGTTCCGACAACGCCATGGACTTTTTCTGGAATTACCGCTTTGGTCG
>NZ_JAVTWB010000117.1:0-11154 GCF_032229525.1 Accumulibacter sp.
GGTCGAACAGCCAGTGCCAATGCTGGCATCCCCACGGGGATTCGAACCCCGGTACCTACCGTGAAAGGGTAGTGTCCTAGGCCTCTAGACGATGGGGACCCGGAACTTCTTTCGGCTTGTTGGTGGAGGTACGCGGGATCGAACCGCGGACCTCTTGCATGCCATGCAAGCGCTCTCCCAGCTGAGCTATACCCCCGGCCCGAAAGAAGCGAGGATTATAGGGAGCCGACTGCCTGCTGTAAAGCGCCGTGCTACTGCCATCCGAGGTGATCCAGGTTGCGGCATCAAGCCGCGCCATCGCCGGGCGACAACCGGCAAGCATCACTTGTGCTCACGATGACGGTCCAGCATCGAGTCACCACCTCCAGAGGGCCCGGCCACAGTCAGGAATCAGCCCGCCATTCGCTCGACGCGCTCGGCTCGCCAGGCGGCGAGCGTCCACAAAAAGCTCACGCTGTCAGACACCGCAAACAACAGCGCCAGCGGAGCAGGGACGATCCCCTGGTGCCACAGCACAGCCATGATGAAGGGAACGAGCGGGCGATCGAGCATCGACGCGAAGACAAAGCCCAGAGCGTTCAGCCGACCACTCACCACGTACAGCATGCCCAAGCCACCCAGCAACAGTCCCACCAGGCGAAAGTAGTTCGCCGCCTGCTCGCTCAACTCCGGCAAATGCAACAGCGCCGCCACGCTGTGCGGTTCGACCAACACCAGCGCCGCCTCCACCAACATGATCCAGCCGAACCCTTCCACGGTTCTTGCCGAATGGGATTGCCCCTCCGCGCGAATCACGCGCTGCAGCATGCTTGGTGTCATTTCTTGCGACTCCTTTCGATTGCCTGCGAAATGGGAGAAGCTGAACACCAAGCCAAAGGCATCCCCATGAGAGCGGATGTCGGCTTTCTGGAGTATGGCCGCCGTTGTCAGTCCACGGCTCGAAGCAAGTGATCGGCCCGGCACCGTCGTTGGTTCGACACGGCGCTGACGGCCGGTATGGATTCTCTACGGGCCGTAGGGCCGGAAATGAGGTCGAACGGCTGCTTCGACCTCGCTGCTACGGGAGGATCCAACTCCTGCCGTTCGACCGTGTGCGAAGCGGTCAATCGTCGCAACATCCCGTGCGGTGGGAGCGGCTATTCATTGCACGGAAGCGATCTTGGTTACCGTGGCGGATGGTTTGAGGCTGGATTGGTGAGTGTCTGTAGCGTAGCGTCGGTCGGCGCACGATCAATTCACGACAGTGTGCCTGAAGCGGGAACACGGAAGACCATCAACTCGCTGCGACGCTGAGGGCTAAGTCTTGGTTCGTCACCACTCTGCCAGCAGGATCTGACGAGTTCGAGAGCGAGGGTGCCGGTGGCGGCTAGGAGTAAGACCCCGTGACCGCACTACGGGCGCAGGCTTTGATCCTGACGGATGACTGGTACGGATCCGTCTCGCCACCGCAAGAACCAAAACCAGGGCGCCAATGTCGAGGGGGAGCGAGGCGTACGAGGAGCTAGAGCAGCATCGCGCCTGCCGCGTGAGAAAACCTGTTCAGCCTTGCTGACCGGGGTCGGCGAATGAGTGAGCCTGCCGACTGCGATCTGAATCGTCGCCATAGCCGCGACACTCCTGATCCCTGCTCCCAGCTTGGGCTTGTCGTCTTCACTTCAGCAGCCTGGTGCGTATTTGGGGTATGGTGGAACAGCGAACCGAGTTAAAGGCTGAGCAGGCGCGTCGAATGGAGATCATGCTCATGAACCTTCTCGTGCTTGGATGGGAATGACACCAACCCATCCTGGCGTCTGGGTTCCATTGATCTGAAAAACGCTGCCGCCGCCAGCGGGCGGCGTTGCCTCGGTGAAGGCGTTCACCACGACTTGATGGGTGACCAGGATCACCGGCCGCCCATCGATGGGCAACGTGGCGAGAAACGATCGCAAGGCGTCGAGATTTTTGTCCCGATCGTCCGGGCGTGCGAAAAAGGAATTCAGCGCCGGCATGGACTCTACCGGCCCAAGGTCCAGTAAACGGGCCGTTTCGAGCGCGCGGCACCACTGGCTCGAAAAGACTCTCGCATTGGTCAGGCCGACCGCACGCAGGCGGGTGCCTAACTGTCGTGCCTGAGCCCGGCCGCTGGCATCAAGATTGCGTTGGGTGGAACAATCGCCGATGACGAAATTCGGCGGGTCGCCGAACCCCGGCGCGCGGGCATGCCGCAGCATCAGCACACGGCCCGGTTTGGCAAGTTCGCTTAGCGGCAAAGCCGGATCATCGGCCCACGCCGGGAAGAACCATGACATGGCCACAAGTGCAAGGATGAGCGGCTTGCGCATTCTTCTCCTTCCTTCAGTCGACAAGTTCGACCACGCGCAGGTCGAGCTTGAATGGACCCATTTGTCGATCGGCGATCAGAAGGCCCACTTGTTGAGCCGATGAGGGGTCAAGCGGTGGCAGGTGGTCGAGGACGCGTCCTCGCCAGGTCGGGACAAAATCGGCTGCGGCCAGTCTTATCGTGGTCCACTCCCCGGCCGGTGGCTGAAAAGCCGACTGGTAATTGACGCCGTCGAACTCGGCACCAGTCCGAATGCTGAACTTGTAGCGCTTGCCGTCGCCGCGCACGGTCAGCAAACAGGCTGCGCCGCCCATGCTTTTGGACGCTATCAGCGGTGAGCGAACGGACGCAAAGCCGCCGTTGTTGGTGAGGGAAAGCGATCCCGAGAAGACGGCATGCCCTTTCGTATGAAAAGCCATTCTGCTCGCCGAGACCCCACCCATCACGCGATCGTCGATGGCGTACCAGCCGGCGACGGCATCGGGGGTGTCGAATCGGCAAATCGAAGTCTTCATGCTTGCAGCCCTGGTCTATCGAAAGTAGGTAGCCATCCGCATCTGCCAACCCCGGCCCAGAACACCGCACGGCGACGATTGGACGGCAAACCTGACCATCCAGTCTCTCGCTGCCGGCTCATGACGGCGCCTGTCTCGACGCGTAAGGCAGGAACAAGGCGCCAATGTCCACCCGCGCCTTGAGCTTTGCCGCCAGCAGATAAAGACCGCCTGCCTTGCGGTGCAAGAACAGGGCATCCGCCGGTGGCGTATGCCAGGAATTCCTTTCGGTGCTCAATGCCAGACCGGTGTCGCGGATTCGCGCTGGCAGATCCGACTTCCCGAAATCGTAGGCGCCGGCGTGGCGCAAGGGTTCGCAGGCGTGCAGGAAGACATCAAGGACGAGTTGCCGCTGCCGCTCCCCGATGTCAGCTCGAAAATAGCCGATGGCGCTGGCGGCCATGCTCATTTCCTGCCTATCGCCGACGACAGCACTCGCCATCAGCCGGCGATAGGCGTCGACGACGGCTGCCGGGTAGGGGCGGGTGGCGCCAAAGTCGAGCAGAATCACTTGGCGGCTGGCATTGTCGTAGCGGTAGTTGGCAAAATTGGGGTCTGTCTGGATCAATCGGAATTCGAAAATCTCTCGGAAAAGCAGCCGGAACAGCAGTCCTGCCACGCGATCTCGCTCGGCTTGCGGGGCTTGCGGGGCTTGCAGCAAGGATTCGACCGGCACGCCTCCCATGCAGGACATCGCCAGGACGCTCTCGGTCGTCAGGTCGGCGTGCACCTCGGGTAGCATGAACTCGGGCGCGTCGCCCAGCAGTCCGGCGTAGCGGCTGAGCCAGGCGCCCTCCCCGAGATAATCCGCTTCGGCGTGCAACTGACGTTTCGATTCCCGCAGCAGCGGTCCGACATCCAGTCCACGGGGCAGCAGTCCAGAGACACGCAGCAGGGTGGCGACATTATCGACGTCGCTGTCGATACTCTGGCGGACACCGGGGTACTGGACTTTTATGGCCAGGCGCCGCCCGTCCTTCGTCTGCGCCAGATGGACCTGGCCCACCGACGCTGCCGCCATCGGCGTGAAGGAGAACTGCCGGAAATGACGGTCCCAGCCATGCCCCCAGTTGGCGTCGAGCACACTCACCAACTGGCTCATTGGCATGGCTTTGGCGTCGGCGCGCAAGCGCGCCAGGATAGCGCCAAACTCCGGCGGCAACAGATCGCCTGCATCCATGGACAGCAGTTGCCCGAACTTCATCGCGGCCCCGCGCAACCGGGCAAGCTGCTCGGCAACGCGGTAGGCGTTCTCCGGAGTCAGCAGCAAGTCGCCAATTCGCGGACGTTTGCCTTGGGCCAACTGTCTTGTGCCCTCTGCCAGCATGCTGCCGGCAACTCCGCTGGCGAGAACACCCAGCCGGGCAATCCTGGACCACCGTCCGCCGGGAACGGCCGAGGTGCTTGCGTCGCGTTTGCTTAGCTCATCGTCTAGCATGTGGCCTCGCTTTCCATCTGATCCGACAGTAGCCAGCGACACTTGGCGAATAGTTCTTCAGAACGAAGCCGGCTGGCGGCAGTCGGGAGAATCCGCGGTTTCCGAATCATCGAGGGGATAGGCGTCCGCCACATAGGCGGGACCTTTCATCACCATGACGATGAATGCAGCAATCGCTACCGTGAGCACCGCCGTCCAGTGCAGGAGCACGATACTGAGCGCAAGAATGTCGACCATCTGGAGGCGAGTCCAGGCTTCCACTGCATCCCCTTCGCCGAGAAAAATCCTCGCCGCAAACGACGGCAGGGCCAGAAGCAGCGTGCCGAAAACGAGCACGCGGGGTAATAGACGGAGCACGTCGCGCTCCCGACCAGCCGGCGTTTGCACGAATCCCGGAAGTCTGTTGAAGGCGTTCATCGTGGCTCCTTTGCTCGATGCGTTTTGAACGATTACCAGGTTTCAGCGAAAGCACCTGCTGTCAGGCAAAGGCAGGCCACGCTAGTCAGCCGGAAGCGCAACGGTAGGTACCAGCCCGGCAAATGGCTGGCGGCGATGAGAAATCTATCCTGCCAGTAGTGAGTCAGAAACCCGGTCACCAAAAGAACACTCGCCAGCATCGGCGAGAACAGAAATGCCGACCAGGCGATAAGTGCCGGGACGACACTCCAGACGAAGCACCACGTCCGCTGACTTGCGCTCAGATCCGTCAAAGTCATGGCGAATCCCCAATGCAGGGCGCCGACGAAGGTCAGGATCACCGCACCGTAGGCAAACAGCGCATCGCTCCAGAGCTTTGCGTGGTGCGGGTCGACGAGGCTGGCGGGGGCCAGGACGAGAAACGGCAGCAGTCCTCCGTAACCGAGCCAGGCAACGCTGCGCGGCATGGGATTGAGCAGTGAGTGGTCCATCGCGTCCTACCTGACCAACGGTCGAACGGTGGAAAAGCCGGCATCCATCGACCACACCTGGCCGGTCACCCGGGCCGCCTTGTCCGAGAGCAGCCAGACCATCAGTTCGGCCAGTTCGTCGGGGGAACCAATGCCCGGCAAGGGGTATTGGCGAGCCGCCGCCTCGCGGCCCATCGCGGTGCCGAGGATGGCGGTGGAGGCCGGCGTGTCCATGATGCCGGGGGCGACGGCGTTGATCCGGATGCCATTGCTCGCATAGGTCGCCGCCGCGCTGCGTACCAGTCCTTCGACACCGGCTTTCGCTGCCGCTACCGCCTCGTGATTGGGAGTGCCTATCCGTGCAGCAGCCGACGAGACCAGCACCGCCGATCCGGGGCACTTGGCGTCGCGCAAGGCGCCAACGAAAGCCGCCAGTGTATGGAAGGCGCTGACAAGATTGGCGTTGAGGCAGGACGCAAAGTCGGCGTCGGACATGCGATGCAGTGCGCCCAGGCGAATGTTGCCGACGCAGTGCGCAAATGCCGTGGGCAGCAACTGGTGCGCTTTGGCGACCTCGAAAATGTGGCGTGCTCCGGCAACGCTGGAGCAGTCAGCGACCACCTGTATGTGGCTGTCCCCGTAGCTGTGGGTCAAGCGCTCACCCTCCCGGCTGGTCACCAGTAGTCTCCAGCCTGCCTCTGCCAGCTTCGCCGCCACCGATTGACCCAGCCCGCCTGCTGCTCCAGTAACTAGGGCTACCTTTTCCATGACATCTCTTCTCCCGCTCACCTGCTCTTAAGGAAGGGACTCCCTTGGGCGCCAATGAAATCATCAGATTGACCGATCGGGAGAGGTGTTTGTATTAGACAATTATTGGATATGTATGACATTAACGCCTTGTGTGAGTTACAATACTCGATAATTTATTGGTTGTCTAGGACAGCAATGAGTGAGGCCGTGAAATCATCTTCCGCACCCGGATCCGAAGTACAGGCGTTCGGTTCACCGGCTGCTCGCCGCCTGAGCCCGAATAAACTGCTGCTCAGCAAGTGGACAGCGGCGTCCCCGCATAATAAGGAGAAGCACTTCATTGTCACCGGGGTGATTCAGCCCGAGCCCCCGGCCACGCGAATCGAGAGCATCGAACTGGAAGCCGTGTACTCTCGGCGGGTGTTTTCGCTCTCTTGGCGTGATCTAACCGAGGGCCAGCGGTGGCTGCAAGGCTGGCAATGACTTGTGCCGGGAAGAATTTTCGCGCAGGCTCGTCGGATCGATGATGGACAAAGAAACCATGAATCTCTCTCCGCATGTTGCGCTGATCGGTGCTGGCATCGCAGGCCTGTCCTGCGCCACGGCACTGCAACGGGCTGGCCTCGAAGTCAGTCTGTTCGACAAAAGTCGCGGCCCGGGCGGACGCATGAGCACCCGTCGAGGCGACGACTGGCAATGCGACCACGGTGCCCAGTATTTCACCGCTCGCCACGCCGACTTCCGTACCGAGGTGGAGCGCTGGCAGCAGGTCGGGGTCGCGGGCTTGTGGGATCCCAGGCTATGGATGTTTGATGGCGATTCGCCCGAACAACGCGAGTCGACGGTCGAGCGCTTTGTCGGTATGCCCGCCATGACGGCGCCTGCCCGGTATCTGGCCAGCACACTGGCCGTGCACGTGCTAACGAACATCCAGCAGCTCAGGCGCCAGACGCACGGCTGGCAGATTTTTTCGGCTGAACAAGGCTGGCTGGAGACGCGCTTTGCGGCCGTCCTGCTGGCCGTACCAGCGCCGCAGGCGGTACCACTATTGCAGCAAGCGGCCCCCGAGTTGGCGGCACTGGCCAGCAGCGCCGTGATGCGCGCCTGTTGGGCGCTGATGCTGCGCTTTGCTGCGCCGGTCGACCTGTCGTTCGATGCCGCCTTCGTCAATCAGGGCCCACTGCGCTGGATCGCCCGCAATAGCAGCAAGCCTGGCCGCAGCGGCGAGGAAACCTGGCTGCTGCACGCCTGCGCGGACTGGAGTGAGGAGCATCTGGAAGAAGATTCCGAGAGCGTCGCCGCCGCCCTGCTATCCGTCTTTGGCCAACTCGGCGGTCCGGTCCCACAGGGCTGGACTGCGCACCGCTGGCGTTACGCCGACACCGAACCTGCCCTCAACGAGGGTTGCGCCTGGCGTCCAGACATTGGCGTGGGCCTCTGCGGAGACTGGCTCAACGGCGGCAAAGTAGAGGGTGCCTGGCTCAGCGGCCGGACGCTGGCCGAACAGGTGCTGCAGTCGTTCGCGCGATGCTGACGGCAGGATTTGGTGAGTCGTGGCGCCTTCTCCGCACTGCAGCGCGGCCCTGTCACGGAACTTTTTCTCTGACGCGCGGCTTGCCCGGTCTGGAGCGGCAGCACGGCTTGCCGCAACGCCAGCGCAGGGGGCTTTGCCAGAAATCCGCATGAGTTCCGGCACAATCCTTCGGCTGATTCTCGGGGACCAGCTCAATCCGCGGCACTCCTGGTTCGAGCAGCAGCGCGACGATGTGCTGTACGTCTTGATGGAAGTGCGTCAGGAAACCGACTACGTGCTGCACCACGCGCAGAAGATCATCGCCATCTTTGCCGGGATGCGCGAGTTGGCCCGTCAGTTGCGAGCGGCCGGACACTGCGTGCACTACCTGACGATCGATGATCCGGACAACCGGCAGGCGCTGCCGGACAACCTCGATGCGCTGATTGTTCGGTTCAACATCCGAGCCTTCGAATACCAGGCACCCGACGAATGGCGACTCGACGCGCAGCTGGCCGACTATGGTCGGCGTCAATCCATCCCCTGCCGAATGGTGGAAAGCGAGCACTTTTATACCTTGCGCGACGAGGCTGCGCGGCTGCGTTCCACACGTAAGCAATGGGTGATGGAGCACTTTTATCGCCATATGCGGGTGCAACATCGAGTACTGATCGATGGCGCTAGCCGACCGGTCGGCGGCCAATGGAACTTCGACCACGACAACCGTAAGTCCTGGCCAGGGCTACCGTCCGAACCCGCAGACTTCCGGGCGGCTCACGACCATTCAACGCTCTGGCAGACGATCGTCTCCGCAGGCGTTAACAGCTTCGGCCAGGCCAACGCTACACAGTTGGCCTGGCCGATCAATCGTGCCGAAGCCTTGCAGCAACTCGACGCCTTCATCGAGAAGGCGCTGCCGCACTTCGGCGACTTTCAGGACGCGATGAGCCATCGCGCCTGGCGAATGTTTCACTCGCTGTTGTCGTTTGCCCTCAACACCAAGATGCTCGATCCGCGCGAGGTCGTTGCCAAGGTCGAAGCCGCCTGGCGCGCAGGGGGGGTATCCCTGGCAACTGCCGAGGGCTTTATCCGGCAGATTATCGGCTGGCGCGAGTACATTCGCGGCTTCTACTGGGCGCACATGCCGGAGTATGCCGAGCAGAACGTGTTCGGCCACGCTCGGGCGCTGCCGGGATGGTTCTGGAACGGTCAGACCAGGATGCGCTGTCTCGCCCACGCCATCGGCCAGTCTCTCGAACAGGCCTACGCCCACCACATCCATCGACTGATGGTGATCGGCAATTTTGCGCTGCTGGCCGGACTGGAGCCCGCGGTGGTGCATCGCTGGTATCTCGGCGTCTATGTCGACGCTTTCGAGTGGGTCGAACTCCCCAACACCCTCGGCATGAGCCAGTTCGCCGACGGCGGACTGCTGGCCACCAAGCCATACGTATCCAGCGCCGCCTACATCGATCGCATGAGTGACTACTGCAAGGGTTGTCATTACGACAAAAAGCTGCGCACCGGCGAGCGAGCCTGCCCCTACAACTCGCTCTACTGGGACTTCTTTGCGCGCAACGCCGGAAGACTGTCGACCAATCCGCGTCTCGGCATGGTCTATCGGCATTTGGCGAAAATGGATGAGGTGACGCGACGTTCGTTACGTGAGCAGGCAGACGAGCTACACAACTCGCTGGACCGCCTGTGATCCTCTCTTGTCTGGGCATTTGGCTGCCATGGCAAGGAGAGGCTGGTCGACGTCCCTCCACCGCCTTCGCCCAGATCGCGAACGAACTGGCCGTTGCCGCTTGTGGTTCAATGCTGGCCGGGCCACCCACGTCACGCTGTGCCTACTCACCCGCTTCTGACTTGGAGAAGGCCTTGCGAAGCACTCAGAAACATACCTGGTTTGGCATCATGACGCTGGCGATCCTGCTTAGTGGATGTGCCTCGGATGTGCCGAAGCTCCACGCCAGCGACGCTTCCTACAGCCTCTCCCCGCACCTGGCCTGCACGCTTCCCAGCAACTGCGCCAACTCGCTGGGCACCGGCAACCTGTTGCCGTTGCGATACACCGGCCCACCGGCGCAGGCCATGGCAATGCTGCGAGAGACGCTGAAAACCTTCCCCGAGGCAAAAGTCGTGCGTAGCGAAGAGCTGGCGCTGGAAGTGATCTTCACCACGCCCGCTGGTTTCAGGGACCAGGTTGATTTCAGAATCGACGCGGCGACGCAGCGCATCGGGTTTCGATCACGGTCGTTGTTCGGTTTGTTCGACTGGGGTAAAAACCGCTCTCGAATGCGGGAATTCGCAACGCGCTTCGAGCAGCAGAGCGAGCGCTGATGGCGCGGTATTCGAAACCAGCGTCGAACGCGGCTTCCTTTACGGAATGGACGTGATGAGCACAGATGTCGAGATACAGAGGATTCTGAGTGATCTGTTTCGGTCGCAACGTTTCGCGGTGCTGGCGACCGACGGCCACGGCCAGCCTTTCACCAGCCTGATGGCATTTGTGGCCTCCACCGACCTGCGGCAGCTGGTCGTTCTGACTGATAGGACGACGTGCAAGTTCGCCAACCTCGTGACCAATTCTCGCGTCGCCCTGCTGATCGACAACCGCGAGAACAAGGGCTCTGATACCCAGGATTCAATGGCGGTAACGGCCATCGGCAAGGCACAGGAAGCGGGCTCTGGTGACCGCGCTACCCTGCTCGACTTGTTCCTCGCCTGCCACCCCTATCTGGCCGAATTTGCAGCCTCTCCGACTTGTGCCGTCGTCAGGGTAAAGATCGATTCCTACCTTCTTGTTTCCAGTTTTCAGAAGGTTCTCGAATGGCGCACCGGAGACTGACACCCTTGGCCAACTCGCTGAACGGCCATTCGTCCACGTGCTATCCGATTTTACTGACTGCGTGCGATGCGCATCTCCGTGTTTCCCTTCGCCCTGGTGGCGGTGCCTATTTTGACCGACGCCGCTGAAGAACCGGATCATGAAGTTCTACGCAAGCTTGAAAACAACATCGAGATTCGACTGTACGCGTCCTATGTGGTCGCCAAAATGCTTGTCGAGGGTATTGCCGATACGGCGCGGGTAATGACGCCTTTCCGATTCTCGCAGGCTACAGCTTCGGAAAAACAAGGGTGAGCGGAGTTTTTCGATGACTGCTCCGGTAACGCAAACCGTCGCCCCGGTGAAGCGGGAGATGACGGTGCCAGTCACCCAGACGGCGGTCGCCAGCGGCTGGATCGTGCAGTTCGTGCTGCCCAGGGGGGGGCACTTGCAGCCGGCCTGGTAGAAACGCTCACGGGCAAGGGCCCGTACACGGTGTTCGCGCCGACCGACGAAGCCTTTGCCAGGATTCCCAAAGCTCGGCTTGACGCGTTGCTTATGGACAAGGCCAAGCTCTCAGCAGTGCTGACTTACCACGTGGTACCGGCTCTGGTGCTGGCCAATGCCGTGAAGGCTGGTGAGGTGGCGACGGTGCAGGGTGGCTAACTCACCATCACTACGGACGGTGGCGTCAAGGTTAACAACGCCAAGGTCGTCACTACCGACGTAATGGCCAGCAACGGTGTGATCCATCCAATCGACACCGTCCTGATGCCCAAGTAAGCACTCTCGAGGCGGGTTGCCTGTTAGCTTGTCGTGGACAACGCAGTCTTCAGGCGTTCAGCAGCTCCGGCTTGGTAGC
>NZ_JAVTWB010000118.1:0-10973 GCF_032229525.1 Accumulibacter sp.
GCGCCGCGGCGGCACTCGGCATCCCGCGCAAGACGCTCTACGACAAGCTCGCCAAGCTCGAAATCGACGTCACCCGTTTTCGTACCACGCAGCCGTCTGCGCAATCATCCACCGAGAGCTGAAGCGGAACCGGCTTTGTGGCCCACAACAGCCTTCACCCAAGCCGATCCTGCGACCGACGCGTGAGCGACACCAAGCCTCGGGTCAGGGCAAACTCCCCATGTTGGTCTGGTCGACGGTCGCATCGCCAGCCGTGCCACCGATCGGCAGAGTGACGCGGAAGCAGCAGCCGTCCCCGTCCTGCGCACGCACTTCGATACGTCCGTGGTGACGCTGAACAATGCTGTGCGAGAGTGACAGGCCAAGCCCGGTGCCCTGACCAACCGGTTTGGTGGTAAAGAACGGCTCGAAGACCCGGGCCAGATTCTCCGGGGCAATGCCCTTGCCATTGTCGCTGACTTCGACCCAGACGGTCTCCGCGTCGCAGCCGGTGCTGATGGTGATCCGGCCATACTCTTCGATCGCCTGCGCCGCATTGATTAGCAGGTTCATGAATACCTGATTGATCTGTGAAGGGGCACAGTTCACCAGCGGCAGCTCGCCGTATCGCTTCTCCACATTCGCCTTGTACTTGATTTCGTTCCAGGCAATGTTCAGCGTGCTTTCGAGACACTGATGCAGGTCACTCCACTGCCAGCTGGGCTCGCCTGGCCGCGAGAAATCCTTCAGGTCGAGTACGATGCGGCGTACGCGCTCCAGACCCTCGCGTGACTGGTCGACCAAGCGCTTAAGGTCCACGCACAGCTCCGTGTAACCGATCTCCTCCTTGATCTTGCGGACCCGACTCGCGCACTCACTGCTGTGCGATCCGTCTTGTTCGTAGGCATCCACCAGCCGCAACAGATCGTCGGCATACTCGCCCAATACGCCGAGATTGGAGAGCACGAAACCGACCGGATTGTTCACCTCGTGTACCACACCGGCGGCCAGTTGGCCGATCGCCGCCATCTTCTCGAGTTGTCCGATCGCCGCCACCCTCTCCGATTGTGACAGCTGGCTGTGCGCCTCCGCGAGCTTGCCCTGGGCGATCTTGTCTTGAGTCAGGTCGGTGAACACGCCCACCAGGTGCGTGAGAACGCCGTCGGCGTCGTGGATCTGCGTGATCGAGAGCGACTGCGGGTAGAGTGAGCCATCCTTGCGCCGGTTGATGACTTCCCCCTGCCAGGCGCCCTCTTCGAAAACCGACGTCCACATCCGCTCAAAGAAGGTGCGTCCATGCTCGCCAGAGCTAAGCAGACGCGGCGTCAGGCCGCGCGCTTCCTCTGCCGAATAGCCGGTAATCGCGGCAAAAGCGCGATTGACGCGGACGATGACGCCATCGGGCAAAGTGACGATGATGCCTTCCTGCGCGCTTTCGAACACCTGATCGGCCAGCGCCAGCTGCTCCTGCAGCGCGTAGCGGACCGTGGTGTCGCGCAGGCTGACGGCGGTTGCCGGCTGCCCGAGCCAATTAAATCTCGAGGCCCGCAGCTCGGCCCGACCGATACAGCCCGCACGATCGATGTACTCGATTTCGGCATGCCGGCCATCCAGCGTGATCGGCAGGCCAAGATCCCTGCCGACCAGTTCGCGGCCACCGAACATGTGATAGGCGCCACGGTTGGCGTAGAGCACGCTACCCGATACGTCCAGCACCATGACGCCGTCCGGAATCGCCTCCAGCAAACCAAGGACAGTGTTTTCGTCGTGCGACGGGGCTTGTTGAAGTGCTGGCAAATTCGTAGTCATCGATCGGTCCCTGCGTCGTCGCTTAAGCTGAAAAAGTAGTAGCGGTTTCTGCCAGCCCGCTTGGCTTGGTACATTGCCTGGTCGGCATCGCGCAACAAGGTATCGGCATCGGCCGCGTCTTGCGGATAAAGCGTCGCGCCAATGCTGGCGGACACTTCAAGGACGGCATCGCCAATCCGCACGGGTTCGGCGGCAACCTGCAACATGCGCGCCAGCACGGGCTCGCAATCCGCCGGGCGCTCCAGATCGATCAATACGGCGACAAACTCGTCGCCGCCAAGACGCGCCAGCGTATCGCCCTCGCGCAACACCTCCTTCAGACGCTGCGCGAGGGCGATCAGCAACTGGTCGCCAACGTCATGGCCGTGCAAGTCATTCACCGCCTTGAATCCGTCAAGGTCGAGAAAGGCCACCGCCAGCGAACGATTGCGCCGCTGGCTCTGGGCGCAGGCCAGCCGCATGCGGTCAGCCAACAGGACCCGGTTGGGCAAGTGGGTCAGGCCATCGTAGTGCGCGGCCTGTTCGAGCTGATGCTGTTGTTCTTTCATCATCGTGATATCGGAAAAGAAACCGACGTAGTTCTGCGTTTTGCAATCGGCATCGCGCACGCCGCTGATGGTCAACAACGCGGCATAGAAGTCGCCGTTTTTGCGCCGATTCCAGATTTCACCTGACCAATAGCCCAGGGTCGTCAGCCCGAGCCACATGCCGCGATAGAAGGCGGCTGCTTGTCGGCCCGAGGCGAACATGCTCGGGTTTTTGCCCAATACCTCTTCGCGGCTGTAGCCCGAAATTCGGCCGAAGGCGTCGTTGACCTTGATGATGGTGCCAGCGGCATCGGTAATCGCGATGCCCTCGCGGGCGTAGGTAAAGACCTTGGCCGCCAGTTCCAGTTCGGCCTCGGCCTGCCGCATGTGTTCGGCGATATCGGTGAGCACCACCAGATAGGCATCCCGCCCACCCCAGAGCGTCCTCTGGGCACGCACCTGCGCATAGCCGGGCCGGTTCCCGATCGAACGCAGAATCTGGATTTCAGTACCCTGGCTCTCGGCGACGACCGGCACCCCGAGGCCCGCGCCCAGAAGCTCCGCAGCCGGTTTGTTGAACAGTGCGCAGGCACTGGGGTTGCAGTAAAGCACCTTACCCTTCAGATCAAGAATCAGAATACCGTCACTGGTGGTCTCGACGATAGCGTTGAAGCGCTCACGAATTCCGTACCGCTGTCTCGTCCGCGCTGGCCCGGTTTCGTCAATCGACATCGCATACGCCCACCTGTCGACCTACTCGCCCAACTCTTCTCGGAACAGCGAGCCCATACGTTCGATGTCCGGTTGCGAGATCTGCATCGGCTGCCCGGAAAGGATCCCGGAAATGCCGTGGAACTGCGCACCGATGTGCATCCCCTGTCCATCGATGGCGTACTCCCTGATCCCCTTGTCATGCATCGAGCCACGCATCTTGAGCACCGTAATGCCCCGACGCATCTCGCCGAACATCTCCACGTATCGCAGCAGGAGAATCGAGTCGGTAATCGTGGAAATGTGCTCCTCGGTGATCGACGCGCCGCCAAGCAAGGTCGGTGTCGTGGACGAGAACAGCCCGACGATTTCCTGATGCTTGATGAACGAGGTGATCCCGATGACGAACTCTCTGAAGCTCTTGCCGGTAGACACTCGCTCCAGCGCTGAAAGGCTGTCCACCGCGACGCGGGTCGGTTTGAAAGCGCGAATCTCCCTCTTCATCCGGATCAAATGGTCCTCGAGCCCCATCACCTCAGGGTACACGCAAACCACCTTCAGCTTGCCTTCCTGCTCCATGGTCTCGAAATCCATGCCCCAGCCAGAAGCATTGCGAAAGAGTTGCTCGCGGCTTTCTTCGAAGGCAAACAACAGGCATTTATCGTCCTGCTTCTGCGCGCCGCTGACGAAGGCGGTCACCAATAGCGTCTTGCCGCAACCAGTCGCCCCCGAGACGAGGATGATCGAGTCGCGGAAGAAGCCGCCGCCGCACATTTCGTCAAGCGTGTCGTTACCGGACGTCACGCGCAAGGTCGACGACTTCTGCTCGAGCTTGGTCTCGGAGAGGGGAATGATCACCACGCCCTCGCCGGGAATGACGGTGAACGGGAACTCGCCCTTGGCGTGGTCGGTACCCCGGAACTTCAGGATCTCCAGCGTCCTGCGCCGCTTTTCGTCGTCGAGGACGTTTCGCAGAATGATCACGTTGTCGGCGACGAACTCCTCGACGCCAAAGCGGGCCAGCGGGCCGTACTCCTCCGTTCGCTCAGCCGTCAGGAGTGCCGTCACGGTCATTTTTTTCAGCGCCACTGCCATCCGATAGAGCTCACCACGAACCGTCGCCACATCCGAGAACTGACTGAATACCGCGCCCAGAGAGTCAACGGATA
Organism: Accumulibacter sp.; assembly: GCF_032229525.1. GTDB lineage: Bacteria > Pseudomonadota > Gammaproteobacteria > Burkholderiales > Rhodocyclaceae > Accumulibacter. Next base: position 4,196 of record NZ_JAVTWB010000118.1, read on the forward strand.
CGCGTGTGGCCTGCACCTTGCCGACCGCATACTCGATGCGCGCCAACAGGGCGCCCAGATCGTAACTCCCGGCCTCGACAAGCTCCTGATCCGGTTGCGGGCTGGCGTCGACGAAGGCCAATTTGCCATCGCTCACGAACTGCTCGAGTTCCCAACCAAAGCTGAGCATATTGCTCATGATATTTTCCGGCGACTCTTCGAAGGTGACAAAGACGCCCCCCTCGCCCCGGCGGATCCCCTCGACAAGGAACTGGACGGCAAACACCGTCTTCGAGCTTCCCGCGGTACCCGACAGGAGGCAGGTTCGTCCCTTGGGCAGACCGCCCACAGAAACATGCTCGAAACCAGGAATGCCGGTTTCGAGCTTTTCCACCGCAGTGATCATTGAGGCCGACATGAGCTATTTCCCCTTTCTTTCGTTACCGTCAGCCACCACGGCGATGTCCAGCCCCAGCAAGACCTTCTCGGTATCACTGAGGTCCCCGATGACCCGCCGCAAGGGCGGCGGTAGCTCTTTTACCAGGGTCGGGGTGGCCAGGATCTTTTGATCCTCCGCCAACTGCGGCTGTTCCAGGACGTCGATCACGGTCATTTCGTACTTCCCCTGCAGTTCCTCCGCGCAGATCCGCTGCAGGTTCCTGATCCCTTTCTCCGAGCGCGACGTATGCCCCGTCACATAGAGGGTAAGTCTGAATTTGTTCATGTGGATCCCTTCTTCGGCCGGCTTTGCACTGCTCTTGTATTCGGTTCCCGCACCTTGTGGGCCGCGACGGGGACGCGGGAGTAGTTCTTGCGATAGAAAGACAGCAGGTCCCCCATCAGTTCAAGGACCAGGAAGCGCCCTTCTTCGATCATCGCCTTCGCTTTCATCGCCGGAACATTCTTGGATTTTCTGGTCAGGGTTTCGGAGTGCAATTCGGCAACGTCGCGCGCACCCGCCTGCAGATAGCCCAGATCCTCGGCGAGTGCCCGCAGCTGATCGGAAACGGGATGGTCCGCCTTGAGGGCCAGATTCTCCACCGCCAGCTCCAGTGTCTTGCCGTATCGTTGCACCAATTCGTCAAAAACGCTCTTGGCAGAGTGTGAAAGTGGCGCTGAACCATATAGGCCACCAACGACGGATAGTACAGGAGAGTTAGCCACCGTATACCTTCGCTCGAGCTCCTCCACGAGTTTCTCCGATTGCTGCAAGTGGAGGCGCGCTTCCTCGAGCGCCTCCTGGTCGATCTTGTGCTGGGTGAGGTCGGAGAAGATTCCGACCAGGTGCATCACCTGGCCATCGGCGTCCTGAATTCGCGAGATCGAGAGCAACTCGGGATAGAGCGAGCCGTCCTTGCGTCGGTTCACGATTTCGCCGTGCCAGAACCCTTGCTCGGTAATCGACTTCCACATCCGTTCGAAGAAGGCGAGATCGTGCTCACCGGATTTCAACAGACGCGGCGTATTGCCAAACGCTTCTTCAGCGGAGTAACCGGTGATTGTCGTAAAGGCGCGATTGACACTGACGATGACACCATTCGGTCGGGTGACGATGATGCCTTCGCGGGCGCTCTCAAACACCTGGCCAGCCAACGCCAATTGCCCCTCCATGGCACGTCGTTCGGTGATGTCACGCAGGCTGGCAACGGTGGCAGCTTGTCCCAGCCAGTTGAATGTCGCGGCACGCAGCTCGGCACAACCGGTTCGTCCCGCACTATCGATCACCTCGACGTCGGCATGACTTTCGCCCACCATGATCGGCAAGCCAAGATTCTTTCCCAGCAGCCGCCGGCCACCGAACATACGATGAGCGCTGTCATTGGCATAGAGAACGACTCCCATCGGATCCAGCACGATGATGCCGTCCGGCATTGCCGCGAACAGGCTTAGAACCGCCTCCTTGTCGAAAGACAGGTCTTCGTGAATTCTTGGACCCAGGCTCATCGGACGGTCAAGAGCTTATCGCTGGGGGAAAGCAGCGCGAATCATCGATCAGCCGCCGTCGCCGCTTGTTCCATCGCTGGCAATAATCGAAAGAATCTTCTCGGACTGGGCAATACCGCCGAGCAGCTTCAGTACCGGCAAGGGCACGATGCGTACCAGCGTGGGGGTCGCGAAAACGTCGCCCTGAAGCGCTTTCTCCGGTTCTTCGAGGACGTCGACCACGTCCAGCACCCAGTGGCCCGTGCCGACTTCGGCGTCCATCGTCCTGCCCAAAGTGGCGACTTGTTGCCGGATTTCGTCATTGACCCCGGCGACGTACAGCGTCAGTTGCAGCTTTCTCATGGCTTGCCTTCTTCTTTCGCGGGGGTCAATTGCTGTTGGTGATCGACTTTACGATCATGCGGATCTGATTGGGCGACAGTGGCTTTGCGGCGAGCTGAAAGCGAAGGCCGGCCTGCTTGGCCTGGCGCAGCCCTTCCATATACTCCTGGGCAAAAGCGGTGGCGACATAGACCGGTATCGTCGCATCCGCGGCCTGCAGGCGACGCAGCGTTTCGACGCCGTCCATGCCAGGCATCTTGAGGTCCAGGAACACCAGATCGGGACGCCGAGCAGCCGCAAGCTCCAGACCGAGCTGCCCACTGGCTGCCAGTTGGATATCGTAGCCATCATCCGCCAGCGCGAGTTCAAAAGCGTCGCGCACGGCGCGATCATCGTCGATCACCAGAATTACTGCTGCCGTCATCACGCTTCCTCGGGGAAAACATCCAGTTCAATGGAAAACACCGCGCCGCCGTCCGCCATGTCGGCCAAGGTCAATTTTCCGCCCGCATTGTCTATCAACTGACGAGAAACCGCCAGCCCCAACCCGGTGCCGCTGCCGGTCGCTTTGGTGGTGAAAAAAGGGTCGAAGATCCTGGCCTTGATCGCTTCCGGAACACCCGGGCCATTGTCGGCGACACGTAGCGCAGCACGCGCGTTGTCGAGCTGCTCAAGCGTGACGCTCACGCAATGGGGCACTGGCGATTCCTTGAAGGCGTGGCAGGCGTTGAACAACAGGTTGAGCAGCACCTGCTGGAGCGCATCGTGACCGCAACGCAGGCGCGGCACAGGCGCCGGCAGGCGGACGTCGAGTACGACCTCCGCCTGCCGGCTCTCGCCCTCGATCAGCACCAGCGTATCGGCAATGACTCGCGCCGGGTCGCAATTCTGGTCGGCGACCGAAAGCGGCATTCGCGAGAACACCAGCATGTTCTTGACGATGCGCGCAATGCGTTCGACTTCGCCGACGGCACGCTCAAGCATGGTGCGCGGCCGCCCCGGTTCCAGCTTTCCGATAGCGTATTCGAGATAGCCGAGGATGCCCATCAGCGGATTGTTGACTTCGTGGGCGACACCACCGACCAGCGTTCCCAGTGCGCTCAGTTTTTCCATTTGCAGCATTTGTGCCTGCGACTGCTCGAGTTCCTGGTAGGCCAATGCCAACTTCGAAGTGCGCTTGGCCACCTTTCGCTCCAGCGCCGAATTCAGTGCCTTCAACTCATCCACTGCCAGCGCTCGCTCGGCTTGCGCCTGATGCAAGCGCTCGGCCATGTCGTTGAAAGTACGGGAAAGCCTACCGAACTCGTTGGCACTGGTGATTGGCAAGGCCAATTGGAGATCGCCGATCGCCGCCCGCTCCAGTCCCGAGAGCAGGAGCTTGAAACCCTGATTCAGGCGTCGCGACAATAGAGCCAGCATCAGCATGCTGAGGACCGACAGGGCGACCAGCACGCTGACGATCTGGATAACCGCTGCGCGCTGAATGCGGTCGATGGACTGGCGCTGAAGGTCGGCAAGTTCTTGCACCTTGATGCGCAAGACATGAACGCCATGGGCCGACGGGGCACCCGTCGCGTCTTCATCTGCGATGGCCTGGCCATCGAGCAACAAGCTCATCAATCGGCCCTGGTCCGCAACGTCTTGGCGGATGGCATCGAGCAGACTGGCGCTCGCCGGCTCGCTGAAACGCGCCTCGGCCAGCAAGTTACCCAGAATGGCATACTGCTCGAGCAACTGCACGGCCGCTCGACTACTGCGGTTGAGTATGTACGCCTGATTCAGGATAATAAAACTGGAAATCTCGAGGCGGGCCTGCTCCGCGACCTCTGCCCCCTGGCGCGCCTGATCGACCTGCTTCCAGGAAATCCACAGGACCGCACCGACAAGCAGGGCACACACCGCCGGAAGCAGGGCCGCGAGTCGCAGTTGGGTTCGGATGAGCACGGCGCCAGGCTCAAAAAGCAATCGCGACCGGACAAGTGAGTTGAAGAGCTCGGCCGGTAGAACCAACAACAACCATCCGCCGCACTTGCACCTCATTCACCGTGCTGTTCATGCTCGGTCTCCTTGTCTGGAACTCCCAGGTACTTGATTTTCTTGCTCGCCCGCCCGCCACTTTTCCGGCCGCGCCCAAGGTCGGCTTCGTCCGACTATACCCCGATCCAGGTGCCATCACTGCCAGTCCGTTCGCTTCCCGGCGATCGGCGTACCGGCGGGCCAAGTCCGGCAGCAGTCGCCCCGCCATGCCCTTCTGGTGCGACCGGAACGCTGATGACGAAACAGATGCTTGCGGACCTCGTCGGTCAAGCCGAAGCGGCCGCCAGACTTCCCGCACGCCTACACAATACCCGCCTGCCGAAGCGCCGCAATCTGCGCGTCGCTGTGACCCAGTTCACGCAGCACGGCCGCGGTATCTTCCCCCAGCGCCGGCGGCGCCTTGCGATACTCGACCGGTGTCGCCGACAGATGAATCGGGTTGGCCACCTGCGGCGCGCTGCCGCCGTTGGCGTGCGGCATATCGAGACGCATGCCGCGTGCCTGCACCTGCGGGTCGGCGAACACACCGGCCAGGTCATTGATCGGGCCGCAGGGTACGGCGGCCTGCTCGAGCGCGGCAATCCATTCGGCGGTGCTGCGCTGCACGGTGGTCTGGCGCAGCAGCGGAATCAATTCCTGGCGGTTCCTGACGCGCGCCGCATTGCTCGCGAAACGCTCGTCGCCGGCCCATTCGGGACGTCCGGCGACGGCGCAGAAACGCGCGAACTGGCCGTCGTTGCCGATCGCCAGGATCATGTTACCGTCGGCCGTCGGAAAATCCTGATAGGGGACGATGTTCGGGTGAGCGTTGCCCATGCGCTTCGGCGCCGTCCCGGAAACCAGATAGTTCATCGCCTGATTGGCCAGGCAGGCGATCTGCACGTCGAGCAGGGCGAGGTCGATGTGCTGGCCGTCGCCGCAGCGGAAGCCCTCCCGGTCACGATGCGCCAGCGCAGCGAGAACGGCGTTGCCGGCGTAGAGACCGGTGAGAATGTCGGTCAGGGCGACGCCGACTTTCTGCGGCCCGGCGCCGGGCTCACCGTCCGCCGTACCGGTGACACTCATCAGGCCACCCATGCCCTGGATCAGGAAGTCGTAGCCGGCGCGCCCCGCGTAGGGTCCCTGCTGCCCGAAACCGGTGATCGAGCAATAGACCAGCTTGGGGTTGAGCGCGCGCAGGCTGTGCGGATCGAGGCCGTAGGCGGCCAGGCCGCCGACCTTGAAGTTCTCGATCACGACATCGGCGTCGCGCGCCAGTTGGCGGACGATCGCCTGCCCCTCGGGACGGGTGATATCGACCGTCAGCGAGCGCTTGTTGCGGTTGGTGCACAGGAAATACGCCGCCTCGCGCGTCGCCTGGCCGTCGCCATCGGCCAGCCATGGCGGCCCCCAGCCGCGCGTGTCGTCACCGCAGCCCGGCCGCTCGACCTTGATCACCTCGGCGCCGAGGTCGGCCAGCAACTGACTGGCCCAGGGGCCGGCGAGAACGCGTGAGAGGTCGAGTACGCGCAGGTGAGAAAGCGCGCCGCTGCCGCCCGGAACCGTTTTCGTGAGCATTCCCGGCGACTTCAGAAGGCCGCGATGCCGGTCTGTGCCCGGCCCAGGATCAGCGCGTGCACGTCGTGTGTCCCTTCGTAGGTGTTGACCACTTCCAGATTGACCATGTGACGGATGACGCCGAATTCATCCGAGATGCCGTTACCGCCAAGCATGTCGCGCGCCGTGCGGGCGATGTCGAGCGACTTGCCACAGGAGTTGCGCTTCATCATCGAGGTGATGTCCGGAGTCGCCGTGCCTTCGTCCTTCATTCGCCCGAGGCGCAGACAACCCTGCAAGGCCAGCGTGATTTCGGTCTGCATGTCGGCCAATTTCTTCTGGATCAGCTGATTGGCCGCCAGCGGGCGACCGAACTGCTTGCGGTCTAGCGTGTACTGGCGCGCCGTGTGCCAGCAGAACTCGGCGGCGCCAAGCGCACCCCAGGAGATGCCGTAGCGCGCCGAATCGAGACAGGTGAACGGACCCTTGAGACCTCTGATGTCCGGGAAAGCGTTCTCCTCCGGGACGAACACCTCGTCCATCACGATCTCACCGGTGATCGAGGTGCGCAGCCCGACCTTGCCATGAATGGTCGGCGCCGACAGACCCGTCATTCCCTTGTCGAGGATGAAGCCACGGATCGCACCGGCATCGTCCTTGGCCCAGACGATGAAGACGTCGGCGATCGGTGAATTGGTGATCCACATCTTGCTGCCCGACAGCCGGTAACCGCCGTCGACCTGGCGCGCCCGCGAGGCCATGCTCCCGGGATCAGAACCATGGTTGGGTTCGGTCAGGCCGAAGCAGCCGATCAAGTCTCCGCTCGCCAGGCGGGGAAGGTATTTGCGCTTCTGCGCCTCGGTGCCGAAAGCATGGATCGGCACCATCACCAGCGAAGACTGGACACTCATCATCGAGCGATAGCCCGAATCGACGCGCTCGACTTCACGCGCCACCAGCC
>NZ_JAVTWB010000119.1:0-65489 GCF_032229525.1 Accumulibacter sp.
TGGTGCGCTGTGCGTACGTCCAAACCTCACACCGTCCCTCCGCGCTCCCGTTCAATCTTACGCACCGCACGATTGACGGTCATGTAATGCACCGCGAATTGGCGGCCGATCTCGGCCATCGTGTAAGCACACAGATAGGCCTGAGCCATCGCCTGATCGCGCTCCGGGTAGCGCTCTTGATACGCGTCCAGCGTCGACTTTTGCCTGTCGAAAATTCTTACACGCGCTGCTTGGCGCAGCGCGTGCGCAGCGCCGCTTGGACAACGTAACAATTTGAATAAATTGCTATTGGTAGATTGTATCGGTGACTTGGCAGGATAATTGCTTTTGCCTGCTGGGTTCATTTTTGCTGATTTCTTCAAAGGAGGATTGCTGTGTTACGGAATGCTGAATCTGCCGGGAACGGACATTGGTTGGCCAAGATCGCCTTGCTTTCGCTGCCACTTTTCAGCGTCAATGCCTTGGCAACGACTTACGACTTGCGATCGTATTTCGAATCCCTGCCCAGCACTTACCCGGCGCAGTCGGCGACTGACCAGTGGACGTTCTATGCGGGGAACGGCGTTGGCGGCTCGCTGCTTCCACCCTATGGGGCCGACTACTATAACTACCCCGCAGTCCTATACCAACAGATCGGGTCGCTGGTCGACGTCGGGACAAACGGGTGCAGCCCCGGGTACTGTCCCGCCAACACACTGGCGACGTTTAATGGCGTTTTCGTCCATCCGGGCAGCGCGAGTCCCACGAGCGTCGTCTTCCGCGCGCAGACCGCGCAGACGGTGACGGAGTTGAAGTTGTGGAGCGAAATGGTGGGGAACGGCCACTACGGCAACGGATTCGATGTCACGGTTCGCTCTTACACCGGCGGCGGGTATCACGCGATTGGGTCATTTACGTTCGACTACCCGTCAACGCTTGCGACCTACCAGCAAACGATTTTCAGTTCGCCCATCACGCTTGGCATCGGGGAATTCATCGAGATCAGCTACGGCAACAACGGCAACTATCTTTACGACCACGGCAACATTAATGCCTTCGTCACGACCGGCCCGGCCGGCCCGACCGGCCTGGCCGGCGCAGCTGTTCCCGAACCGGGGACCTACACGATGATTCTCGCCGGCTTGGGGCTATTGGGTTTCTCCGCCCGTCGCCAAAAGGCGAAGTTGCAGCAATAACGACTCCAATGCATCGCCAACAGGGGTCGGCGCGTCCGGCCCTTTTTCATTGGTAGAGCGCGGGGCCGCCACGCAATTTCGGGGGTCAAATTTCCGCAGTCACACCTAACATTTGTCTCTACGCCCCCTTCAAACTTCCCGCTCTCCCGTTTCTCGCAGGCAAAGGAAGCATCCGTCTGCCCTGCCCCGCCAAACCAATCGCCAGACACCGCAGGCGCCTCGCTGGCGGGCCGGCCACCCTTCCAGCAGTTTGCCGCGGATCGGTCGCCCGAGAACTTCCACTGTGGAATAATGCAAAACGACGGCTGGCCAGAATGATCAGCAGCCTCGCGAAGTTTCCCGCATTTCACTTCCGACAAGGAACCAACATGACAAGCACAGTGACGCTCGGTGGCAAGCCGTTTCAGGTCAACGGCGATTTTCTCCAAAAAGGCCAGACGGCGCCTGCTTTCACGCTGGTCGGCAAGGATCTGGCCGACGTTGCGCTGAGCAGCTTCGCCGGTCAGCGCAAGGTACTGAACATCTTTCCCAGCATCGACACGCCGACCTGCGCGACCTCGGTGCGCACTTTCAACGAGAAGGCGAGCGCACTGGCCAATACCGTGGTGCTCTGTATCTCGGCCGACCTGCCCTTCGCGCTCAGCCGCTTCTGTGGTGCCGAGGGTCTGGAGTCGGTGGTGACCCTGTCCACCATGCGTGGTCGTGACTTTCTCGAAGCCTACGGTGTCGCGCTGAGCAACGGTCCGCTGGCCGGCCTCGCAGCGCGTGCTGTCGTCGTGCTCGACGGCAACGACCAGGTGCTGCATAGCCAGCTGGTTGCCGAGATCAAGGACGAACCAGATTACGAGGCAGCTCTGCAGGCACTCGCCTGAATCTGGCGCCAGGCGAGGTCGGAAACGAATCGCCGCTTGGTCCCTGCGGAGCTCCCGGTTCGCGGCCATCAGCGCATCAACCCATCGACGTGAAGCAGGCCAATGTCCGAAGCCAGTAGCTCTGAAACGAAACCACAGCGACAAGGCATCCAGTCGATCGAAGTCGGCACGCGATTGCTGCGCGCCCTGGCGGCCAGCCCGCGGTCGATGATGTTGCGTGACGTAGCCTTGGCCGCCGGCATGCCGGCGGCCAAGGCTCGTCGTTATCTGGTGAGCTTCATGCGCATGGGGCTGGTCGAACAGGATGCGAATACCGGGCGCTACGGTCTGGGCGAGTTTTCTCTGGAACTCGGGCTGGCCAGTCTGGCGCGGCTCGATCCCGTGCGCTTCGCCGGGCCGGTGCTCGATGACCTCTGCGAGCAGATCGGCGCAACCGTTGCCCTCGCCATGTGGGGCAACCATGGCGCGACCTGCGTGCGTTGGGTAGAGGCTGGTGGTGCGGTGACGGTCACCCTGCGCACCGGTGTCGTCCTGCCGTTGACGACATCGGCTAGCGGCCTGGCGTTTGCTGCTTTCTACCGCTCGCCGTACCTGAAGAGAATGCTGGATGCCGAAGTGCAAGCGGTAGCCGCGGCGGGAGGCAAGTCGCCGACGGAGGTGATGTCGGCGCTCACTGTGCAGCTCGACGACATCCGCCGGCACGGGATCGCGCGTGCTTCGGGCAGTATGACGCCCGGGATCAACGGTTGCAGCGCGCCGGTTTTCGGTCACACCGGTCGGATGGTTGCTGCGGTCACCTCGCTGGGTATCATCGGCAGTTTCGACATCGACTGGGACAGCCCGATTGCGGTGGGTACCAAGGAAGCCGCGGCGACGCTTTCCCGGCGTCTCGGCTATGGCAGCCGAGAAGACGAAGCTGGCGAGGATCCTCAGCCAATAGCCAGCGGCCAGCAATAGCGTGTCATCCACGTTGCCGCTGCGCAAGTGCCGTTCCGGCTGTGGTGCCTGCTGCGTGGCGCCATCGATCACCACGCCGATGCCCGGCCACCCCAGTGGCAAAGCGGCCGGTGAGCCGTGTGCCAATCTGACCGTCGACCTGCGCTGTGCCCTGTGGGGTCGCGCCGGGCGGCCGGCGTTCTGCGCCGGGCTACAGCCCTCCGAGGAGATGTGCGGCGAGAATCGGGAACAGGCGATTGCCTGGTTGTCGGCGCTGGACAGAGCAACGCGACCCTGAGTGCTAGAATGCGGCTTTTTCTCGAAAGCCTCGCGTGGACCTGTTGCTTCTGCTGAAAGCCCTGATTCTCGGTATCGTCGAAGGTGTCACCGAGTTTTTGCCGGTATCTTCCACCGGCCACCTGATTCTCGCGGGCGATCTGCTCGATTTCAATGACGAGCGTGGCAAGCTGTTCGAGATCGTCATCCAGTCCGGCGCCATTCTGGCGGTGTGCTGGGAGTTTCGGGCCAAGATCATGCAGGTATTGCTCGGTTTACCGAGTGACCGCGGGGCGCAGCGTTTCGCGCTCAACGTGCTGGTCGCCTTCCTGCCGCTGGCGGTCATCGGCCTGCTCTTCGGCAAGGCGATCAAGGCCTCCCTGTTCAACCCGCCGGTCGTGGCCACCGCTTTCATCGTCGGGGGTTTTATCATTCTCTGGGCCGAGCGCCGCGAGCATCGCATCCGCGTCGAGTCGGTCGACGACCTGTCGGTGACCGATGCCTTCAAGCTCGGCTGCGCTCAGGCACTGGCGCTGATCCCGGGAACCTCACGCTCGGGAGCGACGATCATCGGTGGCCTGCTCTTCGGCCTGTCGCGCCGCGCCGCCACCGAGTTTTCATTCTTCCTGGCCATCCCGACCCTGATCGGGGCGACCATCTACCAGCTCTACAAGGAGCGCGCGCTGCTTTCCCTGGATGACCTCGGGATGTGGGTGGTCGGTTTTGTCGCCGCCTTCATCTCAGCCTTCTGGGCCGTGCGTGGTCTGCTACGCTACATCAGCAGTCACGACTTCTCGATTTTTGCCTGGTACCGCATCGCTTTCGGCATCGGCATCCTGGCTACCTGGCATTTTGGATTGGTTTCCTGGACGAGTGGCTGAGGTGCCCGCTCCGCGTATCGTCTATCTGCACGGCTTCTGCTCGTCACCGGCATCGTGGAAGGCTCGGCTGCTCGGCGAACGCCTGGCCGCTGCCGGGCGCGGCGACCGTTTCGTCTGCCCGGAGCTATCGCCTTTTCCGTTTGACGCGATGGCCAGCGCCGAGGCCCTGCTGGCGGATGCGGACGGTCAGACGACGCTGGTCGGCAGTTCTCTTGGCGGCTATTACGCGACCTGGCTGGCTGAAAAACACGCTTTGCGGGCGGTGTTGATCAATCCGGCGGTAATGGCGCCGGCATTGCTCGAGGGGCTGCTCGGCAGCCACACCAACTTCCATAGCGGCGAGCGCTTCGCGTTCGGCAGTGAGCATGTCGAGCAGCTGCGCGCGCTTGTCGCCCCGCGCGTCACACCCGCGCGTTACCTGTTGCTGGTCGAGGCCGGCGACGAGGTGCTCGACTACCGCCAAGCTGTCGCGCGCTACGCCGGTAGCCGGCAGATAGTCCTCGAAGGCGGCGACCACAGTTTCACCCGTTTCGCCGACTTCGTGCCGCAAATCATTGAATTCTGTGGGTTATAATCGTAACGATGCACGTTCTATTTGAAGAAGACGGCGCCTTCCGGACGGCCACCATCCTTGCCGACAACGATACTTCCCTGCAGGTCGAGACGGCCTCCGGCAAGCGTAGCAAGATCAAGTCGGCGCATGTCCTGTTACGCTTTCAGGAACCGGCGCCGGCGGTCTTGCTCGATCAGGCCGAGGTCCTGGCCAGCGAAATCGAGCAGGATTTTCTCTGGGAGTGTCTCGGTGACGACGAGTTTATTTTTGCTGATTTTGCCAACGAGTACTTCGGTCACGTGGCCACGTCGGTCGAAGCGTCTGCGCTGTTGCTGGCCCTGCATTCGGCGCCGATCTATTTTCATCGCAAGGGCAAGGGTCGTTTTCGCAAGGCGCCGGCCGACATTCTCCAGGCTGCTCTTGCCGGGCTCGAAAAGAAGCGCCAGCTGGCGCTGACCATCGAGCGCATGGTCAGCGAACTGAAAGCCTTCTCGCTGCCGCCCGAGTTTTCGCCGATCATCAGCCAGCTGCTTTACAAGCCGGACCGCAACCGCAGCGAGACCAAGGCACTGGAGGCGGCGTGCAGCGAAACCGGCCTGTCGGCGCCACACCTGCTGCAGAAATGCGGTGCCATCCGCTCGGCGCATGACTATCACCTGCAGCGCTTCCTGCTTGACTACTTCCCGAACGGCACCGCTTTTTCGGCCAACGAGCTGCCGCGGGCGGCGGTCGGTTTGCGGCGGGCCGATGTGCGTGCCTTCTCGATCGACGATGCAGCGACCACCGAGATCGACGATGCCTTTTCGCTGCAGGTGCTGCCTGGCCTGGGCTGGCAGGTTGGTATCCACATCGCGGCGCCATCGCTGGGCATTGCGCCTGGATCAGCGCTCGACGCCGTTGCCCGCCAGCGGCTGTCGACGGTCTATCTGCCCGGCAGCAAGATCACCATGTTGCCGGATGCAGTGGTTGACTGCTTCACGCTTTGCGGCGGCCGCGACTGCGCGGCCATTTCGCTGTACCTGACGGTAACGCCCGAGTTCGAGATCACGGCTTGTGAGTCGCGCGTCGAGATCGTGCCGGTGGTTGCCAACCTGCGTCACCACGACCTCGAACCGCTGTTCAACGAGCGCACGATTGCCGATGGTCTGCCCGAGTTCGCCTTTCGCGACGAGCTGATGACGCTCTGGCAGCTGGCCAATGCCTGTGAAGGTCGGCGCGGCAAGCCCTCGGCGATGCAGGGCAATCACGACTACAACTTCCACATCGACGGTGACATCGGCGATGCCGACGCCTGCCGGGTCGACATTTGCGCGCGCCGCCGCGGCAGCCCGCTCGACAAGCTGGTCGCCGAGTTGATGATCGTCGCCAACAGTACCTGGGGCGGGCTGCTGGCGAGCAAAGGCGTGACGGCGATCTACCGCATCCAGTCCGGCGGCAAGGTCAGGATGAGCACCTCGCCGCAGGCGCATGAGGGCCTTGGCGTGAAAGAGTACGCGTGGTCAACCTCGCCGCTACGCCGCTACGTAGACCTGATCAACCAGTGGCAGCTGGTCGCCTTTCTGCGGGGTGACACGCCGCCTTTTGCCGCCCGTTCGGATGCGTTGTTCGCAGCGCTGCGAGATTTCGAGCTGACTTATGGCGCCTACGCCGAATTTCAACGCAGCATGGAACGCTATTGGTGTCTGCGCTGGCTGCGCCAGCAGGGCGCGGAGACGATCACGGCGACGATCATCGGCCGCGACAATCTGGCCCGGTTGGACGGTCTTCCACTGGTGCAGCGGGTGCCGTCGGCGCCGGAGCTCAAGCCGGGGCAGAAGATCCGGGTGCGCATCGAGGCTGTCGACTATCTGACGCTCGAACTCGGCTGCCGCTATGTCGAGACGCTTGGCCCTGACGGTGGCGCGGTCGAGAGTGCCGACGCCGGCCTGGTCGAGGCGATCGATTGAGGTGAGCGCTGGCTTGTGCGAACGCTACGCATCTCTGCCAAGCGCACGCGGCCTGTGGCTGGCTTTGGCCGCCTCGCTACTGCTGCACGGCGTGCTGCTGTCGGTGCATTTCAGTTTCCCCGACCCTTCGCGGGCCTTTGAGGACCAGACACTCGATATCATCCTGGTCAATAGCCGCTCGGCGAGAAAGCCTTCAGATGCGCAGGTCCTGGCGCAAGCCACGCTCGACGGTGGCGGCAACACCGAGCAGGAACACCGCGTGACGACACCTCTGCCGCCCGCACCCAGGCATCAGGACGGCCAGGACCTCGAGCAATCGCAAAGGCGCATCCAGGAACTCGAGGCGCGGCAGCAGCAACTGGCGGCACAGAGCCGCAGCCGGACTGTGGTCGCCCCGACGCCACTCAAGGAAGCACAAGCCGAGCCAGCGCCAAGCATCAGCGGCCGTGATCTGGCCCACAGCGCGCGGGCGATGGCGCGCCTGGAAGGCGCGATCGACAAGGAACTCAACGAATACAACAAACGCCCACGCAAGAAATTCATCGGCACGCGCGCTGAGGAGTATCGCTTCGCGCAATACGTCGAGGAGTGGCGGGCGAAGATCGAGCGCGTCGGCACGCTCAATTACCCCGAGGCGGCGAAAGGGAAACTCTACGGGACACTGGTCCTGACGGTGACCATCAAGAGTGATGGCACGGTCACCTCGGTCGACATCCACCGCTCATCCGGGCACAAGATTCTCGATGATGCCGCTCGCCGGATCGTCTCCATGGCCGCGCCTTTCGCCGACTTTCCGCCCGCCATCCGGCACGATACCGACTTCCTGGTGATCACCCGCAGCTGGCGATTCACCCGTCGTGACAGCCTGGAGACCAAGGCACGATGACTGACCGTTACTGCGTCTTCGGTAACCCTGTCAGCCACAGCAAGTCGCCGGCGATCCACGCGGCTTTCGCCGCCCAGTGTCGCCAGGACATCAGCTACCAGGCGATTCTGGCCGCGCGGGATGGATTTGCGGCGAGCGTGCACAGTTTCGTCGCTGCCGGCGGTCGTGGTGCCAACGTCACGATCCCGTTCAAGGAAGAGGCGTACCGGCTGGCAACCCGGCTGACGGCCCGGGCGCAACTTGCCGGTGCCGTCAATACGCTGCTTTTCGACGGCGCCGACATCCTCGGCGACAACACCGACGGCGCTGGTTTGCTGCGTGATCTCTCGCTCAACCTGGCATGTCCGATCGCCGGCAAGCGGGTGCTCCTGCTCGGCGCCGGCGGTGCTGCTCGTGGTGCCGTCGCACCCTTGCTCGACGCCGCCCCGGCGGCCTTGGTGATCGCCAACCGAAGCGTCGCGCGCGCGCGCGATCTGGCGCAGGGCTTCGGCAGAAGCGGCTCGCCAAGCGCTTGTGGTTACCGGGCGCTTGCTGGCCAATCGTTCGATCTGGTGATCAACGCGACCTCTGCCAGTCTGGCCGGTGAGCTGCCACCCTTGCCGGCCGCGCTCTTCGCTTCCGGTAGCTTGGCCTACGACATGATGTACGCCGATGGCGGTACCCCGTTTCTCGCTTTTGCCGGCGAGCAAGGTGCCGCCCGCCTGGCAGATGGTCTGGGCATGCTGGTCGAGCAGGCTGCCGAAGCCTTCCTGCTCTGGCGAGGGGTCCGCCCCGATGGTGCGCCGGTGATGGCCATGTTGCGCCCTATTGACCCGGGTATAGCGGCTCGACGATGAGCCGCCTCGGCGTCTGGCTGAAGCGCTTGTTGGTCGCTTTCATCGGCTTGCTGCTGCTCTATCAGTTGTGGCTGTTCGGCTGGGTTCTGTGGTGGAATTGGGTCAACCCGGACAACACGCGTTTCATGAGCATTCGCCTCGCCGAGTTGCGGGTCAAGGATCCGCAAGCGCAACTGCAGCAGCAGTGGCTTCCCTATGGTCGGATCTCGGCAAATCTCAAGCGCGCAATCGTTGCCGCCGAGGATGGCAAGTTCCTCGACCACGAGGGCTTCGATTGGGAAGGGATCCAGAACGCCATCGAAAAGAACCAGAGGCGGGGGCGCATCGTCGCCGGGGGCTCGACGATTTCGCAGCAGCTCGCCAAGAATCTCTTCCTGACCCCGTCGAAGACGCCTCTGCGCAAAGTTGAAGAGGCACTGATCACGCTGATGCTGGAGACCATCTGGAGCAAGCAGCGGATCCTGGAGGTCTACCTCAACGTCATCGAGTGGGGCAACGGCGTCTTCGGTGCTGAAGCGGCAGCCCGCCACTATTACGGCATTTCGGCGAGTCAGCTCGCGCCAGAACAGGCCGCGCGGCTGGCCGGGATGGTGCCGAGCCCGCGCTTCTACGACCGCAATCGTAACGCGCCCGGGCTGGCGGGGAAGACGGCGACCATTCTCGCGCGCATGCCCTCGGCGGGCGTTCCCTGAGGTTTCGTCACCGTTCGGCGCTAGAAACGCACCGGTGTCGGCGAACTGCGAACCTTCCTGCGATACTATCAAGCTTCGATCCACGCCGCGTCAGTCCGTTTCCGGAAACAAATCAAGGAGTGATCACGCCATGAAGTTCCGCACCGCCTTCCTTTTGCTCGTTCTCTGCCTGACCGCTGGCTTTTCGGCACTCAACTGGGACACCTTCAACAACCCGACGACGCTTTCACTGGGCCTGGTTGACGTGCAGGCTCCGCTGGGGCTGATCATGCTCGGTCTGGTGGGCTTCCTTACCGCCTATTTCCTGGTTTTTGTGATCTACCTGCAGGGCTCCGCGCTACTCGATTCCCGTCGCAATGCCCAGCAGCTGCAGGCTAACCGGGAACTCGCAGACAAGGCCGAGGCCTCACGTTTTACCGAACTGCGCAGCTTTCTCTCCGTGGAGCTGAAAAAGCTGGCAGACAACAAAGCGGGTGCTGGATCGTCGGCGCAGGCCGACGCCGCGATCTTCGCCAGACTCGATCGCGTCGAGAAGGAGCTTCTGGCGGCCGTGGAGCAGTCGGGAAGTAGTGTTACCGCGTCTCTCGGCGAACTCGAGGACCGTCTCGCAAGAAGCGGGGGCAGTTCGCTGGCGCGCGAGCAGAGCCGCGGCTGAGCCCCCCTCGTCGCGTGCTCCTTGCTCGGCGTTGCGGTCGGTAGCAGCGCGGCGTGACGGCCAAGAAAAAGCCCGCACGAGGCGGGCTTTTTCAACTGGTTTAGTTGCCGATCAGCGATCGCCGTAGGTGCGGCGGCCAGTCTGGGCGGCGCCGTGGGCGCTCTTGGCCGCTTCGCGGTAAGGGGTGCGGGGCAGGCCATCGCGCCGAGGCGCTGACGATGGTTTGTTCGAGCGGTTGTCGCCACCCTTCCAGCCGGGTTTGCCCGTCGGCCGCGGTTTTGCCGGCGCTGCCCGGCGAGTGGGCTCGTGTCCGACCACAACGGCGACCGGAATCAGCTGTTTGGTGAAGCGCTCGATCTTCTTGACGTTGAAGTGCTCGGCGTGATGAACCAGCGAAATGGCCAGACCATTGCGACCGGCCCGGCCGGTACGACCAATGCGATGCACGTAGTCTTCGGCAAATTTCGGCAGGTCGTAGTTAAAGACGTGAGTGATTGTTGGCACGTCAATGCCGCGCGCGGCGACATCGGTGGCCACCAGAATCCGTACCTGACCGCGACGCATGGCGGTAAGCGTGCGATTGCGGGCGCCCTGATGCATGTCACCATGCAGCGCCGCGGCGTTCAGGCCGGCGACGTTCAGGCGATCGCTGACGGTATCGGCATCGCGCTTGGTGGCGGTAAATACCAGCGCCTGATCGATTGATGCGTCACGCAGCAGGTGATCGAGCAGACGGTTCTTGTGCGACAGGTCGTCGACGAAATGCATCCGTTGCTCGATGTTGTCGTGCCGGGTCGACGAAACGTCGACGCGAATCTGCAAGGCGCTACGGGTCATGCGCTGCGCCATCTCGCCGACCGTCCCGTCAAGGGTGGCCGAGAACAGCATAGTCTGGCGTGAGGCCGGCGTCGCCGAAACGATTTTCTCGATGTCTTCGATGAAACCCATGTCCAGCATGCGGTCGGCTTCGTCCAGGACGAGTACCTGCAGCTGCGAGAAATCGATCTTGCCCGAGTTCATGTGGTCGATCAGACGACCCGGGGTGGCGACCAGGATTTCCGGGTTGCGCCCGAGGAGTTCCATCTGTTTCGGGTAGGGCATGCCACCGAGGATGGCAATCGCCCGCACGTTGTGCAGTTGACGGCCATATTTGTCGGTAGCGGCGGTGACTTGCAGGGCAAGTTCGCGGGTCGGCGTCAGCACCAGCATTTTCGGCCGTGCCGCCTGGAAGCGCTGGCGATCGTGTCCGCGGACCGGTCGCCGCTCCTGGCCTGCCGGCACAGCCGGGTTGGCCGAGCGTTCCTGCGAAGCGAAGCGGTGCAGCGCCGGCAGCATGAAGGCTGCGGTCTTGCCGGAGCCGGTCTGCGATGAAACCATCAGGTCGCGGCCTTCGATGGCCGCCGGGATGGCCTGTTTCTGGACTGCGGTCGGTTCCGTGTAACCGGAGTCAGCGAGCGCTTTGAGGATGGCGGGGTGAAGGCCTATTTCAGCAAAAGTCATGGTTCTCTTTTTTGTATGGATGCGCCGCATACTGCCTTAACGGCATGGCGCATTGGCAAAGGAAAATGCAACGCCAACCAACGAAAAGCTGAGAAAGACTCTGATCGATTTACAGAAGTCAGCAGCAATCGGCACAAAAGCTTTGTGCCAGGGCGGTGCTGAGTGAATCGACACCAGAAGGCAGGGGGGCTTGAGAGTTACGGCCAGGTTCGCGATGCTCGTTGCACTTCGCGGTGAGTCCGCCAAGTGCAGCCGCGCATTATAGCATCAGTTCGGCTCTCGTCGGTTTTTTTTTCGGCACTCTTCGTGATCGGACGCATCCAGTTGTAGTACCTGCGGTGAGAAGACTTCGGTCACCAGTACTGACTGAACGCCGAAAGAGAAATGCGAGCGACGTGCCCACAGCGTATCCGGAGCACGGTCACCCAGTTGCAGGGCGGCGAGCGCCGGGAGAAAGAGCCCGTGGCGGCAGTCCAGTCGAGTGAAGTTCATCGGGCCACGCGTGAAGCCGGCGTGCGAGAACAGCAGCGCGCCCAGCGAGCGGCTGCCGAGGCGCGCCAGCCAGACGGTCAACGGGCCACCCGGCTGGCAGGGCAGCACGGTGTGGGCGAAGACGACGATGCGACCGTCACAGAGCAGTGCCACTTCCCGTATCCAGGCCCGTACCCCGGGTGACAGCCCGAGTGCCAGCGCCTCGTCGGCAGTCGGTATGCCGAGGCCCTGGCGCAACACCCGCACAGCGAAGTGTCCTCTGGCCTGGATGCGTGCCGTCAGCGAACCACGGTCACGAAGCCAGGCGATGAAGGCTATGTTCCCTGTCGCGCGCAGCAATCTGCTGCGCCATCTTTGGTCGTGTCGGCCGCTCATTCGCGCAACAGGTGTGTGGCCAAGGCTTAGTGGGGGCGGGGCGACTTGTTGATGCCGCCAATTCGCATGCCCGGTTTGATGCCTTTGTCGGAGAACCAGCCCCGATTCATTTCCAGTGCGTAGCTCGCGGCTTGTTCGGCGCAGTGATTGTCCTCTGTCTCGGGTTGCATGTTCGCGATGTTCAGAATGCGTCCTTCGGCATCGAGAAACGCCACCGACAGCGGCAGCAAGGTGTTCCGCATCCACATGCAATGCTGCGCCGCCTGTGCATAGACGAACAGCATCCCGTGGTTGGCCGCCATGCTGCGGCGATTCATCAAACCCTGTACCCGGCTACTCTGATCGGCTGCCACTTCCGCTTCGATGCGGTAGAAACCGGCGGTTAGGTCGAGTCGCGGGAGCTCTGCGGAAGCTGGCAAAGGAGCCAGCAAGGCGGACAGGCTGATCAAGAAGGCAAGGGATCTGCACATACAAACTCCGGCATGGAAGACGGTCGAAAGGAAGAAAAGGGAGCGCTGAAACCGGCCCGGCTTGCCGGCTGAGGGTGCGTGTCCGCCCGGTCCGCGTGCGGCGGCAGCGGCGGTCGGAATTGCTACTTTTTGCCGGAAGTTCCCCTGGTCTTGCGGGAAGCTTTTGCGGAAGGTGCCGCCGATTTGCCAGCGGCGCTCGATTTGCGCGCTTTGTCTGCTGGCGCCGCAGCCTTCTTTGCGGTCGGCTTCGGTCGGGAGCCCGCCTCGCCAAAGCTTACCGGCGCATCCAGGGTTTCGGCCGCTTTCGGCACGGCCAGGGCCGTTGCACAGCCGAGCGACAATCCTGCGCCGACCAGGCCGTGCAGCAAGTTGTTGAACATGCTTCTCATGGCGACCCTTTGACGTTTCGCTTCTCGCGATCATTGTCCATCGGCGGACAGCCGCGCCACCTGGCAGACTGCGTCAGCATGGAAGTAATGGAATCAATGACTGGTCCCTTCCGAGCGCGAGATCTTGTTCCACACATTGTATTTGCCGACCGGTTTGCTGGCCGGGATGCGCTTCACTTCCTTGAGCGTCTGGGCGTCGATCACCACCAGCGCGCCATCGAGTTCCCACAGGCTGGCCAGCGCGTAACGGCCGTCACGGGTGAACTCGACGTGCGCCAGCGTCTGCCCGGGTTCGGCCTTGATCTGTGCGACGACTTCGAGGGTCTGCTTGTCGATCACCTGCAAGGTGTTCTTGTGCTCCTTGCTCATCATCGAGTCGGTGAAGGCGTAGCGACTGTTCTCGTGGCTACGCAGGAAAAAGCCTGGTCCCAGGGTCTTGATTTCCTTGATATTCTCGTAGGTCTTCAGGTCGATGACGGTGACCACCCCGTCGTTCAGGTTCGGCGAGGCCATGACCGTGCGCTCGCGACCCGTCGGATCCGTCCACTGCCAGGTGATTCCCGAGCCAAGATGTGGCATTCCCGGCAGATCGAGGTCGGCGATCTTCTTGCGGCCGTCGAGAAAAATCACTTGTCCCTTGGTCGCCGAGCGCGACGAGCCGAGGATCTCATGGTAGGTCTGGGTAAAGAAGAAGTCGTCGAGATAGTCCTTGAGCAGGGTCCGCCGCGGGTAGAACATGCCGGGTGTGAAGTGGCCTTCCTGGTACTGGAAGTCGTGTACCAGGCCCTCGGCTACGGGTTCTGCGTCCGGGTCATAGCTGATCTCCCAGACTTCGGGCACGTCCTTGAGCGCGGCGACGAAGCTCTTGCGCGGGGCCGCGTCATAGACGGCCGACACCCGTGAAGTCTTGTCGCCGGCGGCGTTGAGTGTCGGGATGATCTTGACCAGCGAGAGATCCTTCGCGTCGAGCAGCACCAGGCTGTGCGGCAGGTAGTTGGCGACCATCACCCATTTGCCGTCGCCGGAGACCGCCGCATTGCGCGTGTTGAGGCCGGCGCGTATTTCGGCGACGACGACCAGGTTGTAGATGTCGAACTTGGTGATCCAGCCGTCGCGCGAAGCGAAATAGACGAAACGCCCGTCCGGCGAGAACTTCGGCCCGCCATGCAGCGCATAACGACTGGGAAAGCGGTACAGGCGCTCGAGCTTGTCGCCGTCGAGCACCGAGACATGATGGTCACCTGTTTCGACGACGATGAACAGATTGAGCGGGTCGGCGCCTTTCAGTCCTGGGCCGGGTTTGTCCGGCAGATTGGTGGCGTCGGCATTGACCACCTGCGAGCCGCGAATCTCAGCTGCATCCCAGACTGGTGCCGGGGTCACCTTGCTGTAGATCAGTTCTGCGAGTTGCGCCACCTCTTCAGTGCTCAGCTTGTCGCCGAAAGCCGGCATCTGCGTTGCCACCCTGCCCTCGCTGATGACTTTCAGCGCCTCTGGCTTGCGCAGCCGTTCGAGGTTTTCCGGCAGCAGTGCCGGGCCAATGCCACCAAACCGGGTTTCGCCGTGACACGCGGCACAGTGTGCCTGGTAAAGCGCGTCGACAGCCGTTGCCCCGGCCGCGTTGGCCAGCGATGACCCGCTACCGAGCGACACCACCAGGCCGCAGGCGGAAAACGCCAGGCGCCAGCTCATGATGCTTTGCGCAATCTGATGTAGGGGCTTACGGCAAGGCGTTCGCGGCCAGGTTCGACGCCAATCTCCTCGTCGTCGAGATAGCAGCCCGGGTCTTCGGCCCAGGCGTCGCCGGTCAGTTGCTGCGCACGCACACGCGTGTTGCCGTTGCAGATGTCGAAGTGCTGGCAATCGCCGCAACGTCCCGAGACGCTACGCGGGAATTGTTTCAGACCGGCCATCAGCGGGTCTGAAACATCCATCCAGATCTCCGAGAAGGGTCGTTCACGAATGTTGCCCAGGTTGTAGTGCCACCACATGGTGTCGGGATGGACGTTGCCCAGGTTGTCGATGTTGGCGACGTTGACGCCCGATGAATTGCCACCCCATTGCGCCAGTCGGGCGCGGATGTTGGCCGCCTTTTCAGGAAATTTCTTCTTCACCCAGTACAGGAAGTAGACCCCGTCGGCATCGTTGTTGCCGGTAGTGAACTCCTTGTGCAGGCCGCGTTGCTGGTAGTCCCAGCAGGTATCGAAGAGCAGGTCCATGGCCCAGCGCGTCAGCTTGTGTTGCGCGTCGTCCTTGCGGTTCTTGTTACCGCGGCCGGCGTAGTTGAGGTGCGAGAAGTAGAAGCGGTCGATGCCCTCGTCTTCAACCAGCTCAAGCAGGCGCGGCAGGTCGTGCGCGTTGTCCTGGGTCATCGTGAAGCGAACGCCGATCTTCAGACCGAGGTCGCGGCACAGCCGAATACCTTTCAGGGACGCATCGAAGGCGCCTTCCATGCGCCGGAACTTGTCATGCGTTTCGCCCATGCCGTCGAGCGAAACGCCGACATAGTCGAAATCGCACGCGGCGATGCGGTCAATGTTTGAGGCGTCGATCAGCGTACCGTTGGACGATAGTCCGACGTAGAAGCCCATCGCCTTGGCGCGGCGGGCAATGTCGAAGATGTCCGGTCGCAGCAGCGGCTCGCCGCCGGAAAGAATCAGCACCGGCACACGAAAACGCTTGAGGTCGTCCATCACGGCAAAGATTTCGTCGGTCGTCAACTCACCGGGGAAATCCTTGTCGGCCGAAATCGAATAGCAGTGTTTGCAGGTCAGGTTACAGCGGCGGATGAGATTCCAGATCACCACCGGCGCCGGCGGGTTCTGCTTTGGTCCGGGCTGTTTGGGTGCCGTGAGTTCCTGCATGTACTGGGAAATCCGAAACATCGTGCAATCCCCGAGAGAAAACTGCGTATTAGAGAACAGGCCCGGCGGGGTGGCCTTGACGTGGATCAAGCCTCACCTGATCGAGCGCCGGCCGACGCTTAGCTGGCAACCCCTGGCGCCCTCACCGTCGGGCCGCTGGCCAAATGGTGGACAGCGCTTCCGGTCTTGCGTTTCACCGCCGGGCAGGCGACATCGCGTGGATTCTACAGGCGATCGGTGTCTGCCGCAGCCCTGCGAATCACGCGCCGTGGTCGTCAGCCGGCGGGCACCGGCGGTACTCTGCAGGTGGCTGGACGAGTGCGCCTAAACCATTGACAATTAGTGGGCCGCGTCAGTCTTGGCGATGGTGGGTCGATCGATTGGTGCTGCCAGTCGTCGCCATGAAGGTTTTCTTGAAGTTCAGCAGGCAAATGATGGTCATCAAGCTGTTTGCGTGTCGGCGCTGACCCGATGGCTACCAAGTTCCTGAGTGGCAACCGGTTGACGTTGCTGAACAGCGGCGCCGAGTATTTTCCCGACTTGATCAGGGCAATTGACGGCGCGCGGTCTGACGTTCACCTTGAAAGCTATATCTTCGAGGACGACGCTACCGGTCACGCCGTTGCCGAGGCGATGGCCAATGCCGCTCGACGCGGCGTCACGGTTCGTGTTCTCGTAGACGGCTTCGGCGCTCGAGGGTTTGCCGATCGCCTGCAACCTGTGCTGGTCGAGGCCGGCGTTCAGGCGATGGTCTACCGACCCGACATTGCGCGTTTTCAGTTGCGTCGCCATCGCCTGCGTCGTCTGCACCGCAAGCTGGCCGTGATCGACGGAGAGATCGCCTTTATCGGCGGGATCAACGTCATTGACGACCTCAATACGCCGTACCAGATTCCACCGCGCTACGACTACGCGGTTCGCGTCGAAGGACCGCTACTGGCACCGATTCAGCAGGCGCAGCATCGCCTCTGGGAAATCGTGGTGTGGGCGAAACTGAATCGTCGTTACCGCGTGACGAAAACGGCGCCGACCGACCTGGAACCGCGCGGAGAGCAGACGGCAGCTTTTTTGGTGCGCGATAACCTGCTCCACCGGCGTGACATTGAGGAGGCGTATCTCGAGGCGATCAACGCTGCGCAGGAAGACATTGTTCTCGCCAATGCCTATTTCCTGCCCGGACGTCGTTTCCGGAAGGCGCTGCACGGCGCCGCCAAACGAGGCGTACGGGTGGTCATCCTGCTGCAGGGGCGGGTCGAGTATCGTCTGATGCACTACGCCACGCAGGCGCTGTACGGTAGATTGCTCGGTGCCGGTATCCGCGTTTTCGAGTACCGGCGCAGCTTCCTGCACGCCAAGGTCGCGGTCATCGACGGTTACTGGGCGACGGTGGGCTCGTCGAACATCGATCCTTTCAGCCTGTTGCTGGCCAGGGAAGCCAACATCGTCGTCAAGGATGCCTCGTTCGCCGAAACTTTACGGCAGAGTCTTGATGAGGCGATGCGCAACGGTGCCCGCGAGTTGCCGGTCGACAGCTGGAAACGCTTACCGTGGCATTCTCGCCTGCTGCGCTGGGCCAGCTACAATCTGGTGCGCGTTCTGGTCGGTATCGCCGGCTACGGCGGCAAGCGCTGACCGGGAAATACGCTACGCAGCGCGGGTACGCGCGCGATCGACCAGGCCGCAATTGCCCAGGGCCAGAAGTCGGTCAGTGGTCCGGCGCGGATATCCGCCGGCACCGGGTGACCAAGAAACTCGAGCGCCGCCGCCAATACCGCGCTGCCAGCGGCAGGATCGACTGCCGCCGCCAGCGTTTGCTTGGACAGCTTCTCGCCCGCGGCGTTGGTCACGACCGGCAGGTGCGCGTAACTTGGCGTCGGCAGCTGAAGGCGTTGCTGCAGCCAAATCTGGCGCGGCGTCGAGTCGAGCAGGTCGACGCCGCGAACGACCGCGTTGATCCCTTGCGCCGCGTCGTCGGTGACAACCGCCAGCTGGTAGGCGAACTGTCCGTCGGCACGCAGCAGAATGAAGTCGCCGACGGCCCGTTCGAGGTTCTGCTGCTGACGCCCCTGCACCCGATCATCGAAGGCGATTACCCGGTCCGGTACGCGCATCCGCCAGGCGCGTGCGGCGCGGCCGCCGGCGAGGCCGGTACGGCAGCTTCCCGGGTAAACCAGGCCGCCGTCGATAGATGCCGGCGGCGAGCTGGCGGCGATCTCGCGTCGCGAGCAAGCGCAGGGGTAAACGTCGCCGTCGAGTTGCAGGCGGACCAGGGCGGCGTGGTAGAAATCCAGGCGCCGGCTCTGGATCAGAACTTCTCCATCCCATGCGAAGCCGAAGGCATCAAGCGTTCGCAGGATTCCGTCGGCAGCCCCGGGCACGGTCCGTGGCTGGTCTACGTCCTCGATGCGCAGCAGCCACTCGCCTTTGCTGGCGCGGGCGTCGAGATGGCTTCCGACGGCGGCGACCAGTGAACCGAAGTGCAAGGGGCCCGTCGGCGAGGGCGCGAATCGGCCACGATAGGGCGGCTGGGCAGGGCGGTCGTCCGGCACTGAAAAATCCATTTCTGGTCGGGTTCAGAGGCTGCCGCAGGGTGGTGCCGTGGCCGCCGGGCGGCGACAATAGGGCGCCGCGTGTCGGCCGGTTGTCAGCTTCGAACGTTTCATCCTGATCGGCGTACGCCGCCTTTGTGTTTCCAGCCGCGCCGCGTAGAATCCGCCGCTTGTCAGGAAGGACTTGAGCATGAACGATCGTTCGATCACCCCCGCCAACGAAGCAGCCATTCTCGCCGAGGCGCTACCGTACATCAAACGTTTTCACGGCAAGACCATCGTCGTCAAGTACGGCGGCAACGCCATGACCGACGAGCATCTCAAGCAGTGTTTTGCGCGTGACGTGGTGCTGCTCAAGCTGGTCGGAATGCATGTGGTGGTGGTCCATGGCGGCGGCCCGCAGATTGAAAACCTACTCGCCCGGGTGGGCAAGAAAGGGCAGTTCATCCAGGGCATGCGGGTCACCGACGCCGAAACCATGGACATCGTCGAAATGGTCCTCGGCGGCCAGGTCAACAAGGATGTCGTCAATCTCATCAACCAGGCGGGTGGCAAGGCAGTGGGTCTGACCGGCAAGGATGGCAGCTTCATTCGCGCCAAGAAGCTGTTGCTGCCGAACCGCGACAATGCCGAGGACCTGATCGACGTTGGCCAGGTTGGCGACATCACGCAGATCGACCCCTCCCTGATCGGACACCTGGAGTCGGGTGGCTTTATTCCGGTGGTGGCACCGATCGGTGTCGGCAAAGGCGGGGAGACCTTCAATATCAACGCCGACGTGGTCGCCGGCAAGATCGCCGAAATCCTCAAGGCCGAGAAGCTGGTTTTGCTGACCAACACGCCCGGCGTCCTCGATCAGCGTGGCCAGTTGATCACCGGTATGACACCGAACGAGATCGACGACATGGTCGCCGATGGAACGCTCTCGGGCGGCATGCTGCCCAAAATCAGTTCGGCGCTCGATGCCGCGCGCAACGGCGTCAAGAGCGTGCACATCATCGATGGCCGCGTCGAGCACGCGCTGTTGCTGGAGATCCTCACCGATCACGGCGTCGGTACGATGATCAAGTCCCACTGATTCCGGGGATTCTCCTGACAATCGGCTCTCCGGTCTGGCTCTTCGATCTCGACAATACCCTGCACGACGCCAGCCCGCACATTTTCCCGCACATCAACCGCTCGATGGTGGCGTATATTCGGGACCATCTGGGGGTGGACGCGGAGCAGGCGACCAAGATCCGGCAGGATTATTGGCAGCGCTATGGCGCGACGCTGCTCGGCATGATGCGTCATCACGGTACCGATCCACACCATTTCCTCTGGCACACCCATCAGTTTCCCGACCTCAAGCGCCTGCTGGTTTGGGAGCGTGGACTGAAAGCCATGCTTGGCCGCCTGCCGGGGCGCAAGATCGTCTTTTCCAACGCGCCGGCGCGCTATAGCGAGGCAGTACTCGAACTCATCGGCATCCGGAGCTGTTTCGACGCCGTCTATTCCGTCGAGCGTATCCGCTTTCAACCCAAACCGGCTGTCGGCGGCTTCCGCCACCTGCTGCGCAGCGAGCGTCTTGCTGCCGGCCGCTGCATCATGGTTGAAGACGCGCTTCCCAACCTGCGGACCGCCAAGCGGCTGGGCATGAAAACGGTATGGGTGAGCGCCTCCACGCGCCAGCCAGCCTGGGTGGACAGGAGGCTGGTTTCGATTCTTGACCTGCCGCGCTGTCTGCGGCGCTGGTGGTCAGCGAAGCGCCTGCCTTGATGGTAACCGCGCGGCCAGGCCGCGGACAGGGTCTCGCCGGGCGACGCACGTACCGGTCACGCTCAGCGGGCTGTCGGCCTGTTGATCACTACTCGGGTGCACCTTCCGTCGGGCAGACCGTATTCCGCGACTATCCGGATACCGTGATCCTCCTCAGTCGTGTAGACTTCGCGCGCGAAATTTTTTGTCTGCCGCCATGAGAGAGTCCGGGTCACTGGAACAGCAGCTGCTTGAATACAAAGCCATCCTCGAGCATTCGGGGATTGCCGTGGTGTGCACGCGCAACCGCAGTGTGTACCGCTGCAACCCGCGCGCCGAGGAGCTTTTCGGCTGGGCGGCGGGAACGCTCGTCGGTCAACCGGACCTCGTCTTCTATCCGGACCGTGCGGCTTGTGAAGCGCTGCGCGGGGAAGCTCGGCGGCCGCTGAGGGTTGGCGAGACACTGGAACTCGAAACGCGTTTGGCTCGCCGCGACGGCGGCACCTTTGTTGCCCACCTCATTGCCCGGGCGATCGATCCGTCGGCGCCGCGCGAGGGGTCGGTGTGGATCGTTCGCGACATCACCCAGGAAGTGAACGGACGGGAGGCCAGCGCGCGCCTGCTACGCGAACAACAGCTCATCTTCCAGAACGCGGAAACCGGCATCGTGATCCTGCGCGACCGCGTCATCCAGCGCTGCAACCGGCGGTTCGCCGAGCTCATGGGTTACACACCAGACGAATTGATCGGCAAGTCGACGCGCATCTACTACCCCAGCGACGAAGCGTGGCGTGAAACCGGCCAGCAGGCGTATGAGGCGATTACCAGGACCGGCATCTATCACGGTGATACGGTGTTCTACCGGCGCGATGGGACGCGGATCTGGAGCCACATCACCGGCAGTATGATCAACCCGGCCAAGCCTGACGAAGGCTATATCTGGCTGTACGAGGATGTGACCGAGAAGCGCCAGGCGAGCCGCGCCATGGATGCGCTGCTGCGCGAACAAACGCTGATCTTCGAACGTGCCCCGATCGGCATCGCCTTCCTGCGCGATCGCATCATCCAGCGCTGCAATCCCGGCTTCGAGCGCATCTTCGGTTACCTGCCAGGGCAGTTGATCGGACAGTCCACGCGCCTTTTCTTCGCCAGTGAGGCGGTCTGGCGCGATGCCGGCGAGCGCAGTCATCCGGTTATCGACGAGTTCGGAAAGTTCATCGGTACCGTGGAGTATCGCAAGGCCGATGGCTCTGTCGTCTGGTGCCAGGTTACGGGTAGCTTGCTCAACCCAGAAAACGCGGACGAAGGCCATGTCTGGTTGTTCGAAGACGTCACTGCTCGCCGCGACGCCGAATACGCCCTGCGGCAGAGCCATATCGAACTCGAGCGACGAGTTGCCGAGCGGACCATAGAGCTGTCGCAGCAGCTCGATTTCATGCGCCAGCTGGTTGAGGCCATTCCCGGTCCGGTATTCTACAAGAACCGGGAAGGGCGCTATCTCGGCTGCAATCAGGCCTTTCTCGAAATGATCGGCAAGGCGCGTAGCGAAGTGGTCGGCGCCACGGTCTACCACGTTTCGCCTCGTGAGCTGGCCGATCGCTACATGGCCGCCGACGAAGAGCTGTTTCAGCGCTCCGGTTCACAGGTCTACGAAGCCCAGGTGTTGCACGCTGACGGCAAATACCGCGATGTGGTTTTTCACAAGGCCGTTTATGGCGCTCTCGGAGAACCTGCCGCCGGTCTGGTCGGCATCATGCTTGACATCACCGATCGCAAGCGACTGGAGCAGCGCCTGCAGCAGGCGGCGACGGTCTTCGACAGTAGCGCAGAAGGGATCACCATTACCGCCCCGGATGGCACGATCATCGCGGTTAACAGAGCTTTCACCGAGATTACCGGTTACAGCGAAGATGAGGTTGTCGGGCGTAATCCACGCTTCCTGCAGTCCGGACTTCAGGATCGAGAGTTCTACCGCGGGATGTGGCGCGCGCTTGGCGCTGGTGGGCGTTGGCGGGGTGAAATCTGGAACCGGCGCAAGGACGGTCAGGAGTTTCTGGAGTCGCTGACGATCAGCGCCGTCAAGGATCCGGGGGATCGGGTGACGCACTACGTTGGCGTTTTCTCCGACATCACCGAACTGCGCAAGGCGCACGATCAGCTTGCTCACCAGGCGCATCACGACCCCCTGACCGGCTTGCCCAACCGCTTGCTGCTTGGCGACCGATTGCACAAGGCGCTGCAACGCGCCCACCGCGACGCGAGAGGGCTGGCGGTCCTGTTCATCGACCTTGATCGATTCAAGAACATCAACGATACCCTCGGTCATCACGTCGGCGACCGCGTTCTGTGCGAAGTCGCACGACGCCTCAGCCGCTTGATGCGTGAAGCGGACACGGTCGGCCGCCTCGGGGGCGACGAGTTTCTCATTCTCATCGAGGACATCGCCGACCTCGCGGTTGTCTCGCACATTGCCGACAAGATTCTCGCTACCCTGCAGGATTCTCCGGTGACGGTGGAGCAGGAGTTCTTCGTCGGCGCCAGCATCGGCATCAGCCTTTTTCCTCAGGACGGAGCCGAAGCCGAAACGCTGATGAGAAATGCCGACGTCGCGATGTACCGCGCCAAGGAGCGGGGCCGGAACGCCTATGAGTTTTTCACCCAGGACCTGACCCGCTCTTCGCTGGCGCGCCTGCAAATGGAGACTGATTTGCGGCGCGCGATCGAGCGCGACGAGTTGAGGGTCTTCCTGCAGCCACAGTTTTCCCTGATAACCGGAAAAATGGTCGGCGCCGAAGCCCTGGTGCGCTGGATGCGTCCCGGTCAGGGTCTGGTGCTGCCCGGGGAGTTCATCAAGCTGGCCGAGGAATCAGGACTGATCGTCCCGATCGGCGAATGGGTGCAGAAGACCGCGGCCTGCCAGTGGGCGGCATGGGTCTGCGCAGGTCTCGAGCCGGGCGTCCTGTCGATCAACGTTTCTGGCGTCGAATTCGCGCGTGGCCGGATCCAGGAGACCGCTCGCAAGACGCTCGAGGCATCGAGATTGCCGGCGCAGTTCATTGAGCTGGAAATCACCGAAAGCGCCATCATGAGTCAGACCGAGGGGAGCGTCCAGGTTCTGGATAACCTGCGGGCAATGGGACTGAGCCTGGTGATTGACGATTTTGGCACCGGTTATTCCTCGCTCGCCTACCTCAAACGGTTACCGCTCAACAAGCTGAAAATTGACCAGAGTTTTGTTCGTGGGCTACCTGGCGGCACGGAAGACTGCGCAATTACCCGGGCGGTGATCGCGCTAGCCCATAGCTTGCAACTGACGGTGATTGCCGAAGGTGTCGAGAACGCTGCACAGTGCCAATTCCTGACTGGCGAAGGCTGCGACGAGATGCAGGGTTACCTGCGCGGCAAGCCGATGCCGTTCGACGAATTCCAGAACCTCTTTCTCAAGGGCTGAGCGACCGTGACCAAGCATTCTCCCCGGCTGCCATTCATCGATGCGCTGAAGGCGGTGGCCTTGCAGTTGATCATCCTCCATCACCTGGCCTTCTACGGGCCGATGTCCGACCACGCCTACTCACTGGCCCCCGACCTGTTCTCCTGGATGAGCCAACATGCGCGCAGCGCGGTGCAGGCTTTCCTGGTGATCGGCGGATTCCTCGCCGCGCGCAGCCTTGCCCCAGCCGGCGTGTTGATATCGCTGCAGCCGCTTGGGTCCTTGCGCAAACGCTACCTGAAGCTGGTCACACCTTATTTGGCCGCCCTGTTGATTGGTCTGGCGTGTGCCGCCATCGCCCGCATGCTGATGACGCACGACTCGATTCCCGGCCGGCCGACGCTGCCGCAAGTCGCCGCGCACGTGCTACTGCTGCAAGGCATTCTGGGTTACGAGGGCCTGTCGGCTGGCGTCTGGTACGTGGCCATCGATTTCCAGCTGTTTGCCTTACTGCTCGGTATCCTGTGGCTGGCACGTGCTCTCGGCCGCCGCCGTGGCGTAGCCGTCGTCGGCACGCTGCTGGCGGCCAGCCTGGCGCTCGCCTCGCTGTACTACTTCAACCGCGATTCGGCCTGGGACAGTTGGGCAGTGTATTTCTTTGCTTCCTATGCGCTGGGTGCGCTGACCTACTGGGCAACAAACCAGAAACGGGCGGCTGGATGGCTGTTGCTGATCATCGTGACCGTCATCGCCGCACTGCTCCTTGACTACCGCCCACGGATCGCCGTGGCGCTGGCTGTGGCGATGGCGCTTGGCCTGGCCCGCCGCCATGGGGTGCTCGAAACCTGGCCCCGGTCGCACGTCATTGCCTACCTTGCCGAGATTTCCTACTCCGTTTTTCTGATTCACTTCCCGATCTGTCTGCTCATCAATGCCTTGTTCTCCCGCTTTGCGCCCGCCGAACCCGGAGTCCAACTCGTCGGTGTGCTCCTGGCATGGTTGGCCAGTCTCGCCGCCGGGGCACTTTTCTATCATTTTGTCGAAAGCCCGGGGCAAAAGGGGTTCTCGCGACCGCGTGCGGCTTCCGGTTTTACCTAGAGGCCGCGAGCCACGCTGCCGCCGATAGCGCGAAGTAACTCAGGACGCCGTCGGCACCAGCCCGCTTGAAGGCCAGCAGGCTTTCGAGAACGCAAGCCTGCTCGTCGAGCCAGCCATTCCGGGCAGCCGCCTTGAGCATGGCGTACTCGCCGCTGACCTGATAGACGTAGGTCGGTACTTCGAATGTTTCCTTGACCCGCCGGACGATGTCGAGGTACGGCATTCCCGGTTTTACCATCACCATGTCGGCCCCTTCGGCGAGGTCCAGCGCTACTTCACGCAGCGCTTCGTCGCTGTTGGCCGGGTCCATCTGATAGGTGTGCTTGTTGCCCTTGCCGAGGTTGCCGGCTGAGCCGACGGCATCACGGAAGGGGCCGTAGAAGCTCGACGCGTACTTGGCCGAGTACGCCAGGATGCGTGTCTGTATCTGCTTCGCGGCGTCAAGCTCGTAACGGATGCGGGCGACCCGACCGTCCATCATGTCGGAGGGCGCCACGATGTCGGCACCTGCCTGCGCATGCACCAGTGCCTGCCGGGCGAGGACTTCGAGCGTTTCATCGTTCAGGACATAGCCGGACGGGTCGTCGGCGTCGATCAAGCCGTCCTGCCCGTGGCTGGTGTAGGGGTCGAGGGCGATATCGGTGATCACCCCCAGTTCGGGAAACTCCTTCTTCAGCGCAGCGACGGTCCGCGGCACCAGCCCATCGGGGTTGTATGCTTCTTCGGCCCCCGGCGTCTTCCCGGCGCTGTCGATCACCGGGAACAGGGCCAACGCGGGAATGCCGAGCGTCAGAGCGAGCTCCGCGGTCTTCAGTAGCCGATCCAGGCTCTGCCGCTCAACGCCCGGCATTGATGCGATCTGCTCGCTACGGTTGGCGCCGTCGAGCACGAAGACCGGGTAAATCAGGTCATCGGCGGTCAGTCGCGACTCGCGCATCAAGCGCCGGGAAAAATCGTCGCGGCGCATGCGGCGCAGGCGTGTAACGGGGAAGCTGCCGGCGTAACTCATAGGACTCACTTCGATCAAATAGACACGATTGACGAAAAAAATGCGACCCGGGGAACTATCGCCAGGGACTTGGCTCTTAACAAGCGGATGGCTTGGCCATCCCCCGCTTCACCTCCCTGAGCGGGTGCCTTATTCCTGTAAGGCATGTTGCCCCCGGCCCCCCTTTGCCGGGGGCTTTTTTTGCTCAATGCGCTTTGCCAGAACGCCGAGCGCTCCACCCGATGGCGCTGCGTTTCTTGGGACGGGCCGTCTTTTCGCTTGCCAGTCCCGTCGGCGGTAGTCGCTCTTCGGTGATTTCCAGGCCTAGCCACTCGCCGAGTACCGCTTCTGCCTCGCGGACGCCCGACTTCTGCAAACTTGAAAACAGTTGCTGGGTGCAGTTGCCGCCAATCTCGGCCAGCACAGCCTTTACCTCCTGAAGAGTCACGGCCTGTTGCTGGCGGGTCAGCTTGTCAGCCTTGGTCAGCAAGACGTGAATCGGTTTGCCGGTCACTGCGAACCAGTCGAGCATCTGTAGGTCGAGTTCGGTGAGAGGATGGCGACTGTCCATGATCAGGATCAACCCACGGAGCGCTTCACGGTAGCGCAGGTAGGGCGCGAGCAAGCCTTCCCATTGGCTGCGGATTTCCTCAGGCGCCTTGGCGAAGCCGTAACCCGGCAGGTCGACGAAGTATTTGCCCTGTTCAAGCTGGAAATAATTCAGATGCTGCGTGCGCCCCGGTGTTTTGGAGACAAACGCCAACCGCGTGTGGTTGGCCAGCGTGTTGATCGCCGAAGATTTGCCGGCATTCGAGCGTCCGGCAAACGCGACCTCGCACTGCGAATCGGTAGGCAAGTCACGCAGGTCGGCAACGGTGGTGCTGAAAGCTGCTTTCTGGAAGAGGGGCATGGCGGAACCCGAGAGTAGGTGGACAGGTACGTGTCCAGACGGCAAACTAATATAGAATATCAGGTTTGTCGCTTGGCTTCGCCGGCCTCAGATCAGTCATTGTTGTCAATGGGAGTTTGGACATGATTCGTACAACGGCACTTGCGCTTCTCCTGGTCGCCAGTTTACCCGCCCTGGCCACAGAACGGGCGCCCGCAAAGGTTGACCTGGCAAAAGCCCAGGAAATTGCCGAGGGCCTCTGCGTTGCCTGCCACGGTGCCGATGGCAACAGTCCGACGTCGGCCAATCCGATCCTTGCTGGCCAGATGCCGGAGTATCTGTACAAGCAGCTGAGCAACTTCAAATCGGTCGACGGAAAGCCACCGCTGCGCGATAACGCGATCATGGGTGGCATGGTCGCAGCACTGTCGGACGAAGATATGAAGAGCTTGTCGGTGTATTTCTCGCAGCAGAAAATGAAGCCTTCGGTGGCCAAGGACGAAAAGCTCCTTAGCGAAGGCCGGGCGCTGTGGCGCAAGGGCGATTTTGACAAAGGTATTCCCGCGTGTGCCGGCTGTCACGGCCCCGCCGGTGCCGGTCTGCCGGTACAGTATCCGCGTCTGGCAGGGCAGTACGCAGAATATACGGTGAACCAGTTGAAGACTTTCCGCAGTCATGAGCGGGCCAACGATTCGGAGAAAATGATGCGCGTTATTGCCGGCAAGCTCTCCGACCCGCAGATCAACGCGGTCGCCGAGTATGTTGCCGGTCTGCGCTAACAAGAGAGCTTACAGCCATCTGGCGCGGCGGGCGGCCCCGCCGCTGGGCAGTTGCCTGCCCGATGATCGCGCCACAAGAGGCGGTAGCTATCTAGCAGCTCGTCTTACGGATTTTGGCACTACCGGTACGGGCCCGATGAACCAGTTCCTGGTTTGACGGTGGCGCTGCTGGGCTGCAGGCAGTACACTTTGATCGTGTTAGTGACTTCCTGACCTGAAAGGACGCTTCATGAAGACACTTAGGCAAATCCTCGAAAGCAAGAGTGGGCTGTTGGCCACAGTTTCGCCAGACGACTCCGTGCTCAAGGCATTGCAGGTGATGGCCGAACACAATGTCGGTGCGGTTCTGGTCATTGATCAGGAACAGCTCCTCGGCATATTCTCGGAGCGAGATTACGCCCGCAAAATGATCCTTCGCGGCAAGTCGTCGAAGGATACCCGGGTGCGCGACATCATGAGTGGCAAGGTGCTCTACGTGACGCCCAAGCAGACGGTCGATGAGTGCATGGCGATCATGACCGAGCGACACTTCCGCCATTTGCCGGTTCTTGACGACGACCAGAAGGTCATCGGCATCGTTTCCATCGGCGATGTGGTCAAGGAAATGATCTGCGAACAGCAGTTCATCATCGAGCAGCTGGGACAGTACATCGCCGGTTCAGCAATTGCCGCGCCCTTGACCCCTCCAGGCTAGCAACTCAATCACTCTTCCCTCATCGGGGGCGAGAGACTGTCTTCGCTGCCGCGGGAGCACGCTTCCGCGGCTCGTCGTTGCATTTGCAGTTCTCTTCCGCGCCCGTGTGCCGTGTCCGCCAAACGCCGGTTTGCAGGCGGAAGGGTGTGCGTGTGCTGCGTCGACCCATCCCGAGCGTGGCGATACTCATTGGTCAAGGTGGTCTGACGAACAGTGCTTTTGCGGACGCTTCGTTGCGCAAGGTGAAGGCGGTGTCGGCGAGCGCGACGACCATAAAGAGTGGCCCATATCGTTTTCTCGTTGCCCTGAAGCGCCACGGATTCCGGCGCCATGGGCTGCGTTTCCGACACTCGTTATGCATCGAATTGAACCGTGACCTATCCCACCATCCTTAGCGCTTCCCTGTTCCTGCTCATCGTCTTCTCTGTCGAGCGCCTCTGCCGGCGCTGGGGCGTACCTTCGGTTATTGTCTTGGTCGCCAGCGGACTCGCTGCACGGCCGATGCTTGACTCCCTTGAGGTGACGCTCGGTTGGGCCGGCACACTGGTGCCCATCGTCGGCACCATCGGTCTCGTGCTGATCGTGCTGGAAGGTGCGCTGGACATCGAGTTGCGGCGCGAGCGTTTGCGCTTGATCGGGGCCACCTTTTTCCTGGCCACGGCCGGATTCATCATCGCCGTCCTCATCTTTGCCGCTGCCGTCCGGTTCGCGCTCGACCTCAGCGCTGTGCAGTCCGTTCTGCTGGCCACGGCAGTCGCCGTCATCAGCAGTGCGGTGGCGATTCCTGGCAGCGCTTTTCTCCCGCCCAAGGCGCGCGAGTTCATTGTGTACGAGAGTTCGATGTCGGACATCATCGGGGTCTTGGTGTTTTTTTCGCTGCTGCATTCGGACGGCAGTATCAAGGGCGCAGTACTGGCGCTGTTGGGCGGCGGCATACTGTCTCTACTGCTTTCCATGTTGTGTGCTCTGGTGCTGATGGTGGTGCTGTTGCGCGTGTCTGGGCCGATCCGCTTCGTACCGCTGCTGGCGGGTCTGTTCGCGCTCTACGCCACCGGCGAACTGTTGCACCTCTCGCCACTGATTATGGTGTTGTTTCTCGGGCTGCTGCTCAACAAGCCATCGCTGGTTACCCGTTTCCCGCCGATCCGTTCGTGGGTCAGCAGCGACTACGAATCAACCTTGTCGGAGTTCAGAATCCTGGTGGTGGAGTTGACCTTCGTCGTGCGGGGGTTTTTCTTCGTGCTGCTCGGCTACTGGACCGATCTGTCCGATCTCGCTTATCCCGAGGCCTGGATTGGCGCCGCCCTGGTGCTGCTGGTTATCTATGGCAGTCGTTTTGTCCTGCTGCGGCTGATGCTGGGTCCGGCCGCGGCCGGGCCTTTGATGTGGATCGCGCCGCGTGGTCTGATCACCGTCCTTCTCTTTCTTCATGTTCGCGAGGCTTTTTCACTGCCGAGCTATCTCAATGGTTCGGTAATTCTGGTGGTATTGACCACCTCGGCACTAATTCTGGTCGCCAGTTTTCAGGTTGGCCGTCAGCTACGCGCTCCACCCGACGCGCCGCCCTTGCCTGACCCCCCGGACGACGAGGCGACCGCATCGAGCGGCGACGACGCGGCCCCCGATGCGCGCGAGCGGGCATGAATGCGCTTGTTGGTTGATGGCGATCACCCAGCCGCACCGCCCTCCGCGCAGTTGTCAAAGGGCAGGCCTGGACCGAGAAACCCGATCGGAAGCGAACCGAGGCTTGCTATTTCTTGGGTGCTCGGTTCTAATCAGTCCTTGGCTTTAGTGACCTCGACCTGACGACAATGCCGCGCTCCGATGACCTTGCTGATTTTCGACTTGCTCCTGCGGGAGCGGCGGTGATCGTTGCGGTTGGCGCTTCG
This sequence comes from Accumulibacter sp., assembly GCF_032229525.1. GTDB lineage: Bacteria > Pseudomonadota > Gammaproteobacteria > Burkholderiales > Rhodocyclaceae > Accumulibacter. The sequence goes on from NZ_JAVTWB010000119.1 coordinate 29,852, forward strand.
CTGGTAGGCGAAGTACGTGTGGTACGCGTACTAGCTGGCGCACCGTCGAGGGCCGGAACACGATAAGTCGAGATTAGAAGAACGACCGCAGATTCCAGAAACCCCCGCCGGTGCTAGCCGGACGGGGGTTTCGCTTTTCTGGACCAACGCTCGGTGATGCCCGACGCGACAGTCTTTTTTAAGGAGAGTCCCTTGCCCAAGCAACTACCCGAAAACCTCACCGGGGCGCAGATCGTCGTGCGCCTGCTGGAACGACAGGGCGTTCGTACGCTGGCCGGCATCCCCGGCGGTGCAATTTTGCCGATCTACGACGCCTTGTCGCAGTCGGCGCTGATCCATCACGTTCTTGCTCGTCATGAGCAGGGCGGCGGTTTCATGGCGCAGGGGATGGCTCGTGCGACCGGTGTAGCGGCGGTGTGCCTGGCCTCGTCGGGGCCAGGGGCGACCAACCTGCTGACGGCGATTGCCGATGCCAAACTGGATTCGATTCCGCTGGTGGCGATTACCGGGCAGGTACCACGCGCAATGATTGGTACCGATGCCTTCCAGGAAGTCGACACCTACGGTCTGAGCATCCCGATCACCAAGCACAATTTTCTGGTCGGCTCGGCCGACGATCTCCTGGATGTCGTGCCACGTGCCTTCCGCATCGCTGCCTCGGGTCGTCCCGGACCGGTATTGATCGATATTCCGAAGGACGTGCAGAATCAGTTGGTCGAGGTCAGCGAGTGGCCAGAACCAGGGCGTGCCGATGTCGTCCCGCTGCCGGATCAGGCGGCGATCCAGGTGGCCGCGGCAATGATCAACGAGGCCAGGAAGCCGATTCTCTACCTCGGTGGCGGGGTCGTGCATTCGGGCGCCGCCGCAGGCGCCGTGGCGCTGGCTGAAAAGGCCGGGCTGCCGACAGTGATGACCTTGATGGCACTCGGCGCGATGCCGGCCGAGCATCCGCTGTCACTCGGCATGCTCGGCATGCATGGCGCCCGCTACACCAATCTCGCGCTCGACGAGTGCGATCTGCTGGTCGCCGTCGGTGCCCGCTTCGACGACCGGGCGACGGGCAAGGTCGCAGGGTTCTGTCCGCAGGCGAAGATTGTGCATATCGATATCGATCCCTCGGAACTCGACAAGATCAAGACCGCCCACGTCGGCATTGCCGGTGATGTTCGCGCCGTTCTGCAAATGCTCGTGCCAGGCGTCGAGTTCCAGCAGCGCCATGCCTGGCTGTCGCGCGTGGCCAGCCTGAAGGCCGATCATCCGCTGCGCCTGCCGGGCATCGACGACCCACGTACGCCCTACGGGCTGATCCGTGCGGTCGCCGATTGCCTCGACGACGAAGCGACGATCACCACCGATGTCGGTCAGCATCAGATGTGGGTGGCGCAAGCCTACCCCTTGCGTCGACCGCGCCAGTGGTTGACCTCCGGCGGCCTCGGTACGATGGGCTTTGGCATGCCGGCAGCCATTGGTGCTGCACTCGCCGAGCCGCAACGGACGGTGGTCTGTTTTACTGGCGACGGCAGCATTCTGATGAATGTGCAGGAACTGGTGACCGCTGCCGAGGAGAACGTCAACGTCAAAATCGTGCTGATGAACAATTCGTCGCTGGGCCTGGTTTTTCAGCAACAGACGATGTTTTACGGCGAACGCATTTACGCCTCGAAGTTCAAGGGCATGCCCGACTTCGTTCGCGTTGCCGAGGGCTTCGGGGTGGCGGCCATTGATCTCGACAAGGAGAGCGACCCACTTGCGGCGTTGGCCGCCGCTTTGTCCACACCCGGGCCGATGCTGATCCATGCCAGCATCGCCACCCATGAACAGGTATTGCCCATGGTGCCACCCGGCGCCGCCAACAAGGACATGATTGGAGGCTGAACGATGAACTCGATCTCACGAATGGAAAATCAGGCGCTGGCGCGCACGGTCCTGGAACTGGACGTCAACAACCACCCCGGCGTCATGTCGCACGTCGTCGGCCTGTTTTCGCGGCGGGCGTACAACGTCGAAGGCATCCTGGTGATGCCGGTGGGCGGCGGCGTCACCAGTCGCATCTGGTTGCTGGTCAACGAGGACGAGCGCCTCGATCAGATGACCAAGCAGGTGGAGAAACTGGAGGATGTTCTCGCCGTGCGCCGGCATGGTGCCGAGCACGAGGTCTTCGTTCGCCTCGAGGAGTTCTTTCGCTAGCGATGCAGCGCAAGATCGCCCCCCCATAAGAAACAGAGCAGGTTCGGGTCGTTTGCATGCGGGCACGGGTGTCGTCGTCGACGACCGCCTGAAGCGTTGGCCGGCCCTGAGCCGCTATGCCGATAGCAGCGGTGACTTGCCGATCGATAAAATCTGCTGGAAAAACGCGATCAGACCGATCACGCTCGGGCGCCGAAAGTGGTTGTTCACCGGCTCCGAGCGCGCGGCTTGTCGGGCCGTCGCCATCCAGAGGCTTTTGGCCACGACACTCAATGGCCTGGAGCCCCGTTTGCCGGGCTCAAGCAAACGCTGGAAAAACTCCCGGCCTGGCTCGCTTATAGCCGGATCAATGAACTACTGCCGCTGGCTGCGAGCAGCGCAACACCCGGTCGGCAATATGCTGTCGGAGAACGCTTAGCGGGCTCCAGGTATGTCGACGGGTCAAAGTGCGCTTTGGCCGTCATCTGCGCAGGGCGGGGGTTGAAGGCCGGTCGAGCGGTGTTCAAAAGCGGGTGGATCGAGGATTCCGGAGCTTGCCTGGCGCCGCGCCGCGCACTCGCCAGGCATGGCCCCGCTTGATCAAGGGGCAGGCCAATCCTTGATGTAGGCCTTGAGCAGCTTGTTTTCCATGTTGCGCTCCTCCAGCACTGCCTTGGCGACGTCGTGAAAGGAAACGATACCGATGATGGTATCGCCTTCCATGACGGGAACGTAGCGCGTGTGCGTATCGACCATCATGCGACGCAATTCGTCGACGTCCATCTCCAGATCGGTGGTTGGTGGATCGCGGTGCATCGCTTCGAGGACGAGAATCTCGGCGATCGGCGGCGTCGGTCCGACACGACGTTCTGTCTGGCGCTTGGCCAGGATCAACATCACCTCGCGAAAAGTCAGCATTCCCGCCAACTTTCCTCCCTCCGTTACGATCACCGACCCGATGTCGTTGTCGGCCATCATGATCACGGCTTCCGAAAGCGGTGAGTCGGGATGTACGGCGAATAGCGCGGTATCTTTGACCTGCAGTACTTCTTTGACCTCCATGTCACCCCCTGGATTAGGATAGCTAGCCGATACGCTTCTTGACTGATCAGGCCGATTCTATCAGATGTCGATCGACATCCGAAAACCGGCGCAGCCCTCTTTTTTCAGGTGGCGAATGCTTGCCCGCGGTCGCCGCCAGGCACTCCGCTGGCCGACATGAGCACGTTTCAGAATCAGGGAGCGCATCGCGGCTCCAGGGCCATCTTCCTGCGCCGTGCTGCCGACCGCCAGCTGCCGCCGCACAAAAAACAACGCCCGCGAAGGCGGGCGTTGTAGCGGGTTCCGACGCGGCAAGAAGCTTCGGATCAGCCTTTCATGGCCACCAGCACTTCATCAAGCATCTTCTTCGCATCGCCAAAGAGCATGCGATTGTTCTCCTTGTAGAAGAGCGGATTGTCTACCCCCGCATAACCCGACGCCATGCTGCGCTTCATGACGATCGAGGTTTTCGCCTTCCACGCTTCGAGCACCGGCATGCCGGCGATCGGGCTACTCGGGTCATCCTGCGCTCCCGGGTTGACGATGTCGTTGGCACCAATGACCATGGCCACGTCGGTTTTCGGGAAGTCGTCGTTGAGCTCGTCCATTTCCAGGACGATGTCGTAGGGTACCTTGGCTTCGGCGAGCAGCACGTTCATGTGGCCGGGCATGCGGCCAGCGACCGGATGGATGCCGAAACGAACATTGACGCCCTTCTCACGGAGGAAGCGCGTGATCTCGTAAACCGTGTGCTGGGCCTGCGCCACCGCCATTCCGTAGCCTGGAATGATGATCACATTCTTGGCGTCGAGCAGCAGTTCGGCGGTTTCCGGCGCGAGGATCGGTTGTACTTCGCCCGCCGGTTGCCCATCGCCAGCCGCCGGCGTTCCGCCGCCGGTGCCGAAGCCGCCGGCGATGACGCTGAGGAAGTGGCGATTCATCGCCGCACACATGATGTACGAGAGGATCGCACCGCTCGAACCGACCAGCGCCCCGGTGACGATCAACAGGTCATTGGAGAGCATGAAGCCGGTTGCCGCAGCCGCCCAGCCCGAGTAGCTGTTGAGCATCGAGACCACCACCGGCATGTCGGCGCCACCGATGGCCATCACCATGTGCACGCCAAAGGCCAGGGCGATGATGGTCATCACGATCAGGTACATCACGCCGGCGCCGGTCGAGTCGGTGTGCACAAACAGCCAGCCGCAAAAAATGACCACCAGCAGTCCGGTGAGGTTGAGCCCGTGGCGTGCCGGCAGTATCAGCGGATTGCCGGAAAGCTTGCCGGACAGCTTGCCGAAAGCGATCACCGAGCCCGAGAAAGTCACCGCGCCGATCAGGATGCCGATGTAGATTTCGATTTCGTGGATCGACTTTTCCGCACCGCTCAGGTGCGCTGCCGCGGCCGGGTCGATGTAGTTGGCGAAGCCGACAAACATCGCCGCCAGACCGACCATGCTGTGCATCAGCGCGACCAGTTCGGGCATCTGCGTCATCTGGACGGTGCGCGCGGCATACAGGCCGATGTTGGCGCCGATCAGCATCGCCGCAATGATCCACGCGTAGGCCGTGCTGCTCACCTGCGGGCCAAAGACCGTTGCCAGAACGGCAATGCCCATGCCGACCATGCCGTAGAGATTGCCGCGGCGGGCCGTTTCCTGGTTGCTGAGGCCGCCCAGGCAGAGGATGAAGAGGATTGTCGCTCCGATATAGGAGACGGTTGCCAAGCTTTGAGACATGTTCATCGACTCCTATTTGCGGAACATTGCCAGCATGCGCTGGGTGACGGCGAAACCACCGAACATGTTGATGGTCGCCAGGATCATGGCAAAGATTGCCAGGACTCTAATCCAGCCGTCGGGCCGGTCGAGGCTGATCGCATCCATCGGTGGCGCGATTTGCACCAGGGCACCAATGGCGATGATGCTGCTGATCGCGTTGGTGACACTCATCAGCGGGGTGTGCAGCGCCGGCTTGACGTTCCAGACCACCATGTAGCCGACGAAGCAGGCCAACACGAAGACCGTGAAGTGGGCAAGGAAGGCCGGCGGCGCGCCGGCGCCGATGAACCAGAAGAACAGTGCCGCGACGGCAAAGACCACCGCCGCTTTCTTGGTGGACGAAGGCGCGCTGGCGCCGCCGTGACCATGCGACTTCGCTGCAGCAACCGCGGGTTTGGCAGCGGCCGGCTTTGCCGGCGCAGCTGACACCTTGGGCGCTGGTGGCGGCCAGGTGATGTTGCCTTCCTTGACGACGGTCAGGCCGCGGATGGCTTCGTCATCCATATTGACGTCGATGACCCCATCCTTGGTCTTGCACAGCTCTTCGCTCAGGCGAAACAGGTTGGTGGCGTAGAGCGTCGATGACTGCTTCGCCAGACGGCTGACCAGGTCGGTGTAGCCGACGATGGTGACGCCGTGCTTGACCACGGCCAGCCCCGGTTCGGTAAGCTCGCAGTTACCGCCCTGCTCGGCCGCCATGTCGACGATGACGCTACCGGCTTTCATCGACTGCACCATCTCGGCGGTGATCAGCTTCGGCGCGGGCTTGCCGGGGATCAGCGCGGTGGTGATGATGATGTCCACATCACGGGCCTGCTTGGCGTACATCTCGCGCTGGGCTTTCTGAAAGCCTTCGCTCATGACTTTGGCGTAACCGCCCCCGCCGGAGCCCTCTTCCTCGTAATCGACCTTGACGAATTCGCCGCCCAGCGACACTACCTGATCGGCCACTTCGGCACGCGTGTCATTGGCGCGGACAATGGCGCCGAGACTGGCGGCAGTACCAATCGCGGCCAAACCAGCCACGCCGGCACCGGCGATGAAGACCTTGGCTGGCTGCACCTTGCCGGCAGCAGTGATCTGCCCGCTAAAGAAGCGGTCGAAGGCGTTGGCGGCCTCGATCACGGCGCGGTAGCCGGCGACGCCAGCCTGAGAGGTCAGCGCGTCCATCTTCTGGGCGCGGCTGAGCGTGCGCGGCAGCGCGTCGATGGCCAGCACGGTGACCTTGCGCGCGGCCAGTTGCTCCAGCAGTTCCGGATTCTGCGCCGGCCAGACAAAACTCACCAGCGTGCTACCCTCGCGCAGCAGGCCGACTTCTTCCGGAGATGGCGCACGCACCTTGAAAATGATGTCCGCAGCCGACCACAAGGCGGCTGCCCCTTCGACAATTTCAGCGCCAGCGGCGCGGTACGCATCGTCGGAAACGGTGGCGGCTTCGCCCGCGCCGGCTTCAACGCGAACCGCAAACCCCAGCTTGATCAGTTTCTCGACAACCTCAGGTACGGTCGCAACGCGTTTTTCCCCTTCGGCAACCTCTTTTGGAACTCCGATTGTTAGCGGCATTCAGTCCTCCATCCCTTGTCTCGTTGGTGCCAGTGTTCAAAAAAAACCGGTCCCCCAGCTGCGGAACCCGCTCCCCCCACAAGTGCCAATCGCCAGTGTTGACCAGAATACGGTCGAAGAATCCCTGCGCCAACGCGCGCCGAGCAAGCTTCCGCTGGCTGCGGCCTGGCGCGCAGCGACCAAAAGGTCGTCGCCAAGCCCGCTGCGACCGCAGCTTACCACAAGCTCAAAGCGGACTTCACCATGGGAACTCACGTGGAAAACGCCACTCCCATGCCGGAGACAAAGTCAGTGCCACAACGACACCGCCACCTGACGTTGCCATCGCCACCCAGATGCAGAGTGCTCTTCTCCCCCAGACCCTGGGCGATGATCGGCGTTGCCTTTTCCTCGCCGACTGGTCGCCGAGCAGGCGCGAAATTTGCTCTGATGTCGACGGCTCCGCTAAAGCGTGGGTAAAAGCGGCTGGCGTCTGTCCGGCGCATTATTCCTGTGCGAAAGTGGCCGCGCTGCGCACTGCCTTGGTGCAATGCAGCATATTGAACGACCGACGCAATAGGCGTATAGTGCTCGGTCGCCCAGAGTGCCCTGTCGTCCGGCGTTGCGCCGGATTCTGCGACGTTTGCGGTGGAGGTCGCGCGGGTACCAGTTTTTTTGTGAGGATTCGAGCGTGATCGATTCGACCATACCTGAAAGGCAGGGGCTCTATGACCCGGCAAACGAGCACGACGCCTGTGGCGTCGGTTTTGTAGCGCACATTCGGGGCAAGAAGAGTCACTCGATCATCGAGCAGGGGCTGTTGATCCTGAACAACCTGGATCACCGCGGCGCGGTGGGCGCCGACCCCTTGATGGGCGACGGTGCCGGGATCCTGATCCAGATTCCTGACGCCTTGTTCCGTGAGGAGATGGCCGAGAAAGGGGTGCGCTTACCGCCTGCCGGTGACTACGGCGTGGGAATGGTCTTTCTGCCCAAGGAGTCGGCTTCGCGCCTTGCCTGTCAGGAAGAAATCGAGCGTGCGGTGCGCGCTGAGGGCCAGGTCGTCCTCGGCTGGCGCGATGTGCCGGTCGATCACAGCCTGCCGATGTCGCCCGTAGTTCGCGCGCGTGAGCCGGTGATTCGCCAGATATTCATCGGCCGTGGCGCGGACATCATGGTTACCGACGCGCTCGAGCGCAAGCTCTATGCGATCCGTCGCTGCGCTGCCAACGCCATCCTGGCGCTCGGACTGAAACACAGCAAGGAGTTCTATCAGCCGTCAGTTTCGGCGCGTACGATAGTCTACAAAGGCTTGTTGCTGGCCGGTCAGGTCGGCAAGTACTACACCGACCTCGAGGATCCGCGGTGTGCCTCGGCGCTGGCCCTGGTTCACCAGCGTTTTTCGACCAACACCTTCCCCACCTGGCAGCTTGCCCACCCGTACCGAATGATTGCGCACAACGGGGAGATCAACACCGTACGCGGCAACTACAACTGGATGCGCGCGCGCGAGAAGGGCACCTGGTCGCCGATGCTTGGTGCCGACCTGGACAAGATCTGGCCGCTGATCTATCCCGGACAGTCCGATTCCGCCGCCTTCGACAATTCTCTCGAGCTGCTGGTCATGGGCGGCTATTCGCTCGCCCACGCGATGATGATGATGATCCCGGAAGCCTGGGAATCGCACACGCTGATGGATCCGAAGCGTAGCGCCTTCTACAAATACCACGCGGCGATGATGGAACCCTGGGATGGTCCGGCTGCCGTCGCCTTCACCGATGGTCGCCAGATCGGTGCCACCCTTGACCGCAACGGCCTGCGCCCGGCGCGTTATCTGGTCACCGATGACGATCTGGTGGTGATGGCTTCGGAAGCGGGGGTGTTGCCGATTCCCGAGGAGCGGATCGTCAAGAAATGGCGTCTGCAGCCGGGCAAGATGTTCCTCATCGACCTCGATCAGGGACGCATTATCGAGGACCGCGAGCTGAAGGACACGCTGTCGCGCCTGAAGCCCTACGAAGACTGGCTGAGCCGCATCAACATCAGGCTCGACGATCTGCCGTCGCCGGCAACCGGGCCGGCGCGGACCTACTCGGCCTCGTTGCTCGACCGTCAGCAGGCTTTCGGTTATAGCCAGGAAGATCTCAAGTTCATTCTCGAGCCGATGGCCAACTCGGGTGAAGAGGCCACCGGCTCGATGGGCAACGACTCGCCACTGGCCGTCCTGTCGAATCGCAGCAAGCCGCTGTTCAACTATTTCCGGCAGCTGTTTGCACAGGTGACCAATCCGCCGATCGACCCGATCCGTGAACAGCTGGTGATGTCGCTGGTGTCGTTCATCGGTCCCAAGCCGAACCTGCTCGGGATCAACGAAATCAACCCGCCGTACCGTCTCGAAGTTGCCCAGCCAGTCCTCGACTTCGACAACATCGCCAAGTTACGCCGCATCGCTGCGTACACCGGCAACAAGTTCCACTCGGCCGAACTCGATATCTGCTACCCGCTGGCCTGGGGTAACGAGGGCGTTGAAGCGCGGCTGGCCTCGCTCTGTCACGAAGCCGAGGACCACGTCCATCAGGGGTCCAGCATCCTGATTGTTTCGGACCGCAAGTTCGATGCCGAACATGTGGCCATCCCGGCCTTGCTGGCCACCTCCGCGGTGCATCAGCATCTGGTCACCAAGGGCCTGCGTACGCGCGTCGGCCTCGTCGTCGAAACCGGCGCCGCGCGTGAGACCCATCACTTCGCGGTCCTGGCCGGCTACGGTGCCGAGGCAGTGCACCCCTATCTCGCGCTGGAAACCCTGCAGGACCTCGCCGGTGGCGACGCCGAAAAGGGTGACAAGGCGATCAAGCATTTCATCAAGGGCGTTGGCAAGGGCCTCCTCAAGGTGATGTCCAAGATGGGCATCTCGACCTATATGTCCTACACCGGGGCGCAGATCTTCGAAGCCGTCGGTTTGCAGGCGAAGATGGTGGACAAGTACTTCACCGGCACCTCGACCCAAGTCGAGGGGATCGGCGTCTTCGAGGTCATGGAAGAAGCAATTTGTCTGCACCGACAGGCCTTCGGCGACGACGCAGTGCTGGCAACGATGCTCGACGCAGGGGGCGAATACGCCTATCGCGTGCGTGGCGAAGAGCACATGTGGACGCCCGATGCGATCGCCAAGCTGCAGCACGCGACGCGTACCGGCAAGCCCGAGACCTACAAGGAATACGCGACGCTGATCAACGATCAGACGAAGCGGCACATGACGCTGCGTGGGCTGTTCGAGATCAAGCCGGCGGGCCCCGCCGTGCCGCTCGACGAGGTCGAGCCGGCGAAGGAGATCGTCAAGCGTTTCGCCACCGGCGCAATGTCGCTCGGGTCAATTTCGACCGAAGCCCACAGCACGCTGGCGATTGCCATGAACCGCCTCGGCGGCAAGTCGAATACCGGTGAAGGCGGCGAAGACCCGGCGCGCTTCAAGATCTTGAAGGGTGGCGAGAATCTTTCGGACGTCATTGGCAAGTCGCGCGTCGAACGTGACTACTTGCTGCAGCCTGGAGACAGTCTGCGCTCGGCGATCAAACAGGTCGCATCCGGGCGCTTCGGCGTTACCGCCGAGTACCTGGTCAATGCCGACCAGCTGCAGATCAAGATGGCGCAAGGGGCCAAGCCCGGCGAGGGCGGCCAACTTCCCGGTCATAAGGTCTCCGAGTACATCGGTTTCCTGCGCCACTCGGTACCTGGTGTCGGCCTGATTTCGCCGCCCCCGCACCACGACATCTACTCGATCGAAGACCTGGCGCAGTTGATTCACGACCTGAAGAACGCCAACCCGAAGGCGTCGGTCAGCGTCAAGCTGGTCTCCGAAGTCGGTGTCGGTACGGTCGCTGCCGGAGTCACCAAGGCCAAGGCAGATCACCTGGTGATCGCCGGGCACGATGGCGGCACCGGTGCCAGCCCACAGTCGTCGATCAAACACGCGGGCTCGCCGTGGGAGCTCGGACTTGCCGAGACGCAGCAGACGCTGGTCATCAACCGCTTGCGCGGGCGCGTCCGGGTGCAGGTTGACGGGCAGATGAAAACAGGCCGAGACGTACTCATCGGTGCGTTGCTGGGGGCTGACGAGTTCGGCTTTGCCACTGCGCCTCTGGTCGTTGAAGGTTGCATCATGATGCGCAAGTGCCACCTCAATACCTGTCCGGTGGGCGTGGCGACGCAGGACCCGGAGCTGCGCCGCAGATTTTCCGGCCAGCCCGAGCACGTGGTCAATTACTTCTTCTTCGTGGCCGAGGAGCTGCGCGGGCTGATGGCGGAGATGGGCATTCGCAGCTTCAACGATCTGATTGGCCGCTCCGACCTGCTCGACATGAGGAAGGGGATCTCGCACTGGAAGGCGAAAGGACTCGACTACCGTCGACTTCTGACTCGTCCAGCGGTGTCACTGGAAACGCAGGTTTTTCACCAGCAAGAGCAGGATCACGGGCTGGCAAAGGCGCTCGACAACGAACTCATCGCCCTGGCCAGGCCGGCTCTTGAGCGCGGTGAAAAGGTCAGCATCGATCTGCCGGTGCGCAACATCAACCGCACCGTCGGCACCATGCTCTCAGGGCGGGTGGCCGAGCGCTACGGCCATGCCGGATTGCCGGACGGCACCATCGACGTCCATCTAACCGGCACCGCGGGGCAGAGCTTCGGCGCCTTTCTGGCGCGTGGCGTGACCCTGGATCTGGTGGGTGAAGGCAACGATTACGTCGGCAAGGGCCTCTCTGGCGGGAGAATCATCGTTCGGCCCAACGCCGGTTTCCGTGGTGAAGCACTCAACAACATCATCGTTGGCAACACCGTCCTGTACGGCGCCACGGAAGGTGAGGCGTACTTTGCCGGCGTCGCGGGCGAACGCTTCGCCGTGCGTAATTCGGGTGCCACGACGGTGGTCGAGGGCGTCGGTGACCATGGTTGCGAGTACATGACCGGTGGGACAGTGGTGGTGCTCGGCATGACCGGCCGAAACTTTGCTGCCGGCATGTCCGGCGGGGTGGCCTATGTCTTCGACGAGGAAGCCACCTTCGAGTCGCGCTGCAATATGGCGCAGGTGTCGCTCGAACCGGTCGAGGAAGAGTTTGCGGCGCGCCAGGGGAGCGACGCCGGCGATGACCTCGAAGGCCATGGGCGGGTCGACATTCGCCACCTCGGGGTGGTCGACGAGGTCTTGCTCAAGGGGCTGATCGAGAAGCATCATCGTTGCACCGGAAGCCTGCAGGCGCGGCGATTGCTCGACGATTGGGCGAAGTATCGCGCGAGCTTCGTGAAAATCATGCCGCACGAGTACCGTCGGGTGCTCACCGAGCAGGCGGCCAAAAAGCAACTGGAGGCAGCATAAGCATGGGTAAGCCGACTGGATTCATGGAGTATCAGCGTCTGGCGGAGGGATATGAGCCCGCTGCATCGCGCCTCAAGCATTATCGCGAGTTCGTCGTTGCGCTTGACGACGCGAAGGCCAGCCTGCAGGGTGCGCGTTGCATGGACTGCGGCATCCCGTTTTGCAATACCGGCTGCCCGGTCAACAACATCATCCCCGACTGGAACGACCTGGTATACCGCGGCCAGTGGGAGCAGGCGCTGGCGGTCTTGCACTCAACCAACAACTTCCCGGATTTCACTGGCCGGATTTGCCCGGCGCCGTGTGAAGCCGCTTGCACCTTGAACATCAACACCGATCCGGTTGGCATCAAGTCGATCGAGCATGCGATTGTTGACAAGGGGTGGGAGAAAGGCTGGATCGTTCCCCAGCCGCCGAAGGTGAAAACCGGCAAGACGGTCGCGGTCGTCGGTTCCGGTCCGGCGGGATTGGCGGCGGCGCAGCAGTTGGCGCGCGTCGGCCATAGCGTCGTCGTTTTCGAGAAAAGCGATCGCATCGGTGGCTTGTTGCGCTACGGTATTCCTGACTTCAAGATGGAAAAGGTGCATATCGACCGTCGCGTCGCGCAGATGGAGGCCGAGGGCGTCGAGTTTCGCGTCAATCACGAGATCGGCGGCCATGCGGCCGACTCGATTCCTGCCGAACGCCTGCTGGCCGAGTTCGATGCGCTGATTCTCGCCGGCGGCGCGGAGTCCCCGCGTGATCTGCCGGTGCCAGGCCGCGAGCTGGAGGGCGTGCACTTTGCGATGGACTTCCTGCCGCAACAGAACCGGGTCAACGCCGGCGATCAGGTGCCTGGACAGATCAAGGCCACCGGTAAGCGGGTGGTGGTGATTGGCGGTGGAGATACCGGTTCCGACTGTGTCGGCACCAGCAACCGCCACGGGGCGCTATCGGTTACCCAGTTCGAATTGATGCCGCAACCGCCAGAGACCGAGAACAAGAGCCTGACCTGGCCTTACTGGCCGCTCAAGATGCGCACCTCGTCGTCGCACGAAGAGGGTTGCGTGCGCGACTTCGCCGTTTCGACCAAGAAACTGGTCGGCAAGAACGGCAAGGTCAAAGCCTTGAAGCTGGTCAGTGTCGAGTGGCAGAACGGCCAGATGAAAGAAGTGCCGGACAGTGAGGTCGAGATTCCCGCGGATCTGGTGCTGTTGGCCATGGGCTTCGTGGCGCCGATCAAGAACGGTCTCCTGGAAGAGCTGGCACTCGAACTCGATGGCCGTGGCAACGTCAAGGCGACCACCGATGGTGAGGGTTGCTATGCGACCAGTGTCGCCAAGGTCTTCGCCGCCGGGGACATGCGGCGTGGCCAGTCGCTGGTCGTCTGGGCGATTCGCGAGGGCAGGCAATGCGCGCGCGAGGTCGATGCGTTCCTGATGGGCCGTTCCGATCTGCCGCGCTGAGAGGCTTCGCGCTTGACTTGAAGACGCGCCTGTCTCGGCAAGCTTGCCGGGACAGGCGCTTTGCTTTGTGCGCCCGGCGCGTCCAACAGGCAGCAGCCCCGAGATGTGACATTATTCCGGGTGTCTCGCCGCCTATCCTGAAATAATGCCGTTCAGTACCAGGCAGGCATTGGCGGCAGCGTGGAGCAGAGCAGGCGTCCAGGGCTGTCGCCGGCAGTGCCGCCAACTCCGGGAACGACGCGCCGGGGGCCGCAGGACCGAGCAAACCTTTCCGTCCGACTGGGTGTTTAGCCAATGAATATAGTCATTCTCGCTGCCGGCCAAGGCAAGCGCATGCATTCCAACCTGCCGAAGGTGCTGCACCCGGTGGCCGGCAAGGCGCTGGTTTCACACGTCATCGACGCCGCCCGTAGCCTTGCTCCGCAGAGCGTTTGCATTGTCTATGGCCACGGCGGCGACGCGGTGCGCGCGACGATCGATGCGCCGGACCTCAAATGGGCTCTGCAGGAGCCGCAGCTGGGTACCGGCCACGCCGTGATGCAGGCCATGCCGCATCTTGGCGACGCCGAGACAACGCTGGTGCTCTACGGCGACGTACCGATGATCCAGGCGGAAACGCTGAAGAAACTGGCACACGCCGCGCGCAACGCGTTGGCCATTCTCACCGTCGAACTGGCCGACCCGAGCGGCTACGGCCGGATCGTGCGCAATGCTGCCGGCGACGTGGTGCGCATCGTCGAGCAGAAAGACGCCTCGGCCGACCAGCGCGCCATCCACGAAATCAATACCGGCATCGTCGCGCTGCCGACTGCCCGCCTCGCCGAATGGCTTGGCCGGCTATCGAACGACAACGCGCAGCAGGAGTACTACCTGACCGACATCGTCGGCATGGCGGTCGCCGACGGCGTGGCGATCCGTACCGCGCAGCCGCAGGGTGAATGGGAAGTGTTGGGGGTCAATAGCAAGGTGCAACTGGCCGAACTCGAGCGGATTGCGCAGCGGCGCATCGCCGAGCGCCTGATGGAACAGGGTGTGCGTCTGGCCGACCCGGCGCGTATCGATGTCCGCGGCGAGCTGGTTTGCGGGCGCGACGTCTTCATCGACGTGAACTGTGTCTTCGAAGGCAAGGTGGTGCTCGACGAAGCCGTCGAAATCGGCCCCTCCTGTGTGCTCAAGAACGCCACTATCGGCGCCGGATCGCGCCTCGCCGCCTTCAGCCATATTGAAGAGGCCATCGTCGGTCCCGACGGCGTCATCGGCCCCTTCGCCCGGCTGCGCCCGGGCACCGAACTCGCCGCCGGCGTGCACGTCGGCAACTTCGTCGAACTCAAGAACGCCAAGGTTGCCGCGCAATCGAAGGCCAATCACCTTGCGTATATCGGCGATGCGATCATCGGCAGCCGGGTGAACATCGGCGCCGGCACCATCACCTGTAACTACGACGGCGCCAACAAATTCAAGACGATCATCGAGGACGACGCCTTCATCGGCTCCGACACGCAACTGGTCGCCCCGGTCACCGTCGGTCGTGGCGCCACCCTCGGTGCCGGCACGACCCTGACCAAGGACGCCCCGCCTGACGCGCTGACCCTCTCGCGCGCCAAGCAGCTTTCCCTTCCCGGCTGGAAACGGCCACAAAAAGTAAAGAAATGAGCTGACCATGTGTGGCATCGTTGCCGCGGTCGCCGACCGCAATATCGTTCCCGTCCTTCTCGAAGGCCTGCGCAAACTCGAATACCGCGGCTATGATTCTGCCGGCCTGGCGCTGCTCAACGGCTCCGGGCTGCGACGCCTGCGTTCCGTCGGCCGCGTCGCCGAACTCACCGCGCAGGCCGAAAGCGCACAGGTCTACGGTAATACCGGCATCGCTCACACGCGCTGGGCAACGCACGGCGTCCCGAGCGAGCGCAATGCCCATCCGCACATTTCCGAGGGACTGGCCGTTGTCCACAACGGCATCATCGAAAATCATGAGGCGCTGCGCGCACGTCTCACGGCCGCCGGTTACGAGTTCACCTCGGATACGGATACCGAGGTGGTTGCCCATCTCATCGCCCACGAGCTGAAGACCGCGCCGGATTTCCTCTCCGCCGTTCGCCTGGCCATCGCTCAGTTGCACGGGGCCTACGCCATCGCCGTGCTGCGCGAAGCCGACCCGACCCGGGTGGTGGTGGCGCGCGAAGGGTCGCCGCTGTTGCTTGGCGTCACCGACGACGGCTGCTACGCCGCCTCGGACGCCTCGGCGCTGTTGCAGGTTACCCGCCGGATCGTCTATCTGGAGAACGGTGACTGCGCCGAACTGATGCGCGACAGCTACCGCATCACGCGGGTCGACGGTACCCCGGTGGAACGTGCCGAGAGCGAATCGCAACTCTCGGCTGACGCCATCGAGCTGGGTGAGTACCGGCACTACATGCAGAAGGAAATCTTCGAGCAGCCGGTCGCTCTGGCCAACACGCTCGAGATGCTCGGCACTGCGCACAGCATCCAGCCAGGCCTGTTCGGCGCCGCCAGCGAAGAGATCCTGCGGGAAGTCAAGCAGGTGCTGATCATCGCCTGCGGCACCAGCTATCACGCGGGCCTGGTCGCGCGCTACTGGCTCGAATCGATCGCCGGCATCCCGTGTTCGGTCGAAGTCGCCAGCGAGTACCGCTATCGTGACTCGGTGCCCGATCCCCAGACGCTGGTGGTCACCATCTCCCAGTCCGGCGAAACGGCCGACACCCTGGCGGCGTTGCACCACGCCAAGTCGCTCGGCATGCAGCGTACCTTGTGCATCTGCAACGTCCCCGAATCCTCGCTGGTGCGCGAAAACAGCCTGCGCTTCATCACCCGCGCCGGGCCGGAAATCGGCGTCGCCTCGACCAAGGCCTTCACCACCCAGCTCGCCGCGCTCTACCTGCTGACCCTGGTGCTGGCCAAGCTGCGCGGTCGTCTCGACGAGCAGGCCGAAGTCGCCGAACTGCATGCCCTGCGCCACCTGCCGATCGCCGTCACCAAGATCCTCGAAATAGAGCCCGAGATCCGTGCCTGGGCCGAGCAGTTCTCGATGAAACAGCACGCCCTGTTTCTCGGGCGTGGCCGTCATTACCCGATCGCCATGGAAGGCGCGCTCAAGCTCAAGGAAATCTCCTACATCCACGCCGAGGCCTACCCGGCCGGCGAACTCAAGCATGGCCCGCTGGCACTGGTCGACCGCGACATGCCGGTGATCGCCGTCGCTCCCAACGACGCGCTGATCGAAAAGCTCAAGTCCAATCTGCAGGAAGTGCGCGCCCGCGGCGGCGAACTCTACGTCTTTGCCGACGCCGACAGCGAAATGCAGGAGTCGGACGGCATTCACGTCCTGCACCTGCCCGAGCACTACGGCGCGCTCTCGGCCCTGCTGCACGTCGTGCCGCTGCAACTGCTCGCCTACCACGTCGCGCTGGTCCGCGGCACCGATGTGGACAAGCCGCGCAATCTGGCGAAATCGGTAACTGTCGAGTAAGCCGCGGCAGGCAAGCGGCCGAGCGAGACGTATCCACCATAATCGTCGAGCGGCGAAAAAAGGTGCATTCGATCCAGCGTCCACTGGCGGCAGGGAACAAGGCCGGTGGCCCGGGATTCAAGCAAGTGCAGGATGTTTTCTTACTCCTCTCTGGCCGTATTCATCCTGGATCATCTTCAGGTGATTTCCAGCAAGATCAGCACGTCTCCTGTTCCAGAGACCTCGCCCAGATCGACGAGGCCGGTTCCATTGGGGCTCAAGTCCAGCGGGGGCAGCGACGTATCTGGCGTTGGCCAGCGTACCTGAGCCTGTAAGGCGTTCGGGTCGACGCCAAGCCAGGTGATCGTCGACACCTTGCCAATCGCCAGACCCGTCAATGCCTGCATCCAGTAAGGCAGCAAACCCAGACTGAGGTTGATCCTTAACGTACCTCTACGCGCTATTGCGGTGGCCCATTCGTTGGGGAAGTCGTTGCGGCAGCTGAGCAGTACCGGCGGGTAGCTTGCAGACGCCTGTGCCGGACCACGCACAGTAAACTGTGACTGGGCTGCGGTTCGCAAGCCTTCCCCCCCCTCGCGAGCGGTGTAGCGGATGTGCAGGATCACGTCGCTGATCGTGTCGAAGTCCATTTGCCTTGGCAGGCCGGGTAACTCCAGGCGCCACCGACTGATCGCCCCGGCACTTTCGAAAGGGAGATAGCGCTCATCGCGCAACGCGGTTTCGAACAAGCCGCTGTCGTCGCGGCCGCTGCTGGTGACGATGGATTCCACTGCGCCGTGGCGCACCGTGAACCGTGAGTCGTCGCCCGCTGCAGCCCTCGGGTAACTGCTGGCGCCACTGCCCGAGCCGGACGTGGAGGTTCGTATGCTGCTCTTTACCAGGGTCAGCTTGCAATTGACGCTGGCGTACGGTCCGACGACGCAAGGAATGCTCAGACTCACTGTCTTGATGCGACGCATGTAATGGCCCGGCGCGTCCATGTCGAATAGCCATTCCGGAATGTCGAACTCGCAAGCGCCAGCGGCCTTGAGCTTGAGCAATTCCAGTGGGTTGAGGCGGCGCAAGGACACATGCCTTGTCAGCTCGTATTCACGGCGGTTCTGTTCGAGGTAGGCGATCTCCAGCCGCTTGAGGTCGTGTTGCAGGTGCTCGCCGGCCAAGAGCCCGCTGCGACCACCCACCCAACCGCCGTTGCCGATCAGATTGAGTGCCGGCAAGCCCAATTCTGCTGCCGCGGCTCGCTCGGCGCGTCGAGCCAGGTTGAGCGCCAAGCGGTATGTCGAGCTGTGCAATGCTGCCAACTCACTTCTCATCCAGTCGTAGAGCTCGGCATTGCTGTACTTGGCACGTAAATACGCGTCGACGTCCTTCGACTCCCTGATTTGCGCGCGCTGGTTTTCCAGTTCATTGCGGGCGATGCTCAGCTTAATCTCAAAGGCGAGGATTCCTTTATCTTCATGCCGAAGTCTGGCGAGCGCTTGATTGCATTGGTATGCCGAATCGTCGCGCCTGCGGACATAACTGGCACGCTGCTGTTCCCGGGACGCGGAGTATTGCCATTGCTTCGACACGAGTTCCGCCGCATCTCCCACAAACCCGGCCGCCGTTCCGAAACCTTTCAGCACTTTCGCGACACCTTCCTCCTTGACGCTGTCTGCGATCGCTCCGCCAGTGTGGAGAAGAGCCGCCAGGGTCTTGGACACACCGCCAGCTATTGACCAGCCGTTCGCGTGACCGAGATACTCGATGTTCGCCAGTTCAGCCTCAATCAGGCCCAGTCCACCAAACCCATCAGTGAAAGGCCTCCGCGAGTCGACCGATATGGCAAGTATTTCTTCGCTCGGGGCGATCGAGCCCTCCTCAGGCGCTGTGCCATCCTTGCCCAAAAGGCGCTGGAAGTGCTCGTACTGTTTGGCAGTGTTCGCGCGACTGACTCGCAGCGCCTGCAGCGACTCAAGCGCCTCGTCGATTTGCAGTTGCCGAATCCCCTGAACACGCTGCAGCAGTGAGATCTCGTTGGTCGAGCGCAACTGGGCCATCCGCTCGCCATCGCGCTTTTCGATCGCGGACAACAAGGCTGCACCGAGCGTCTTTGTCTCGTTCGCGAGGTCGAGCGCCCGTGCCACCAGCACCTGGTAACGGTAGCGATGGGGCGGCGCGTACAAATCACGCAACACATCCGATATCTCCAGTCCCGCCGCCGTTGCACGGATCAGCAACTCCGGATCGATCGGCGCTTCCACCAATGGCAAGTCGCGCGTTATTCCATCGATATTGCGGCAATGGCGGATGTTGAACAGGCGTTCCTCTACCGTGTCCCAGTAGCTGAACAACTTGGGGTTGATCGGGATGCAGAAGTAGAGCAGGCCTGAGATGGATACATCGCCATTGCCTTCGGATAGGTGATTTGCTGAACTCCTGGCGTCTGACGATTGCCATCCACCACTGGGCCGTGCGACATCCAGCCACAGGTTTGCGAAGTCGTCCCAATAGCGTTCGTATTGGTCATAGGCAACCGTCGGACGATGTGCCGTTCCCTTGACCACTTTCGGCTTTGCTCCAAGAATGCGTGAGGCCAGGACGTACAACTGTGTGGCCTCGTTGATCGACTCCCGCGTATCGCGCCGGAACAGGTCGTCTGCCCAGGCCAGCAGGTTGTCAAGGTAGGCGAAAACCGTTCGCCACAAAAAAGCCAAGGGGCGGGTGCGCGCGATCAGGTATGGCGTGAACGGAATCTCGCGCCAGCGCCTGATCAGGTCTGCTACGGCATTGGCACCAGTGGCAGGCAGGCCGCGCTTGGCTTGCGCCAGTTCAACCAGCGCAGACCGGGCAGTCTGTGATGCGTCGAGGTATCGAAATGCGGGGAACCGCAGGAACCGCGAACTATTGGCAAGCCCTTGGTCATGTTGGCCGGTCGTCGGGTCCATCACGATCCTGAGCCACTGCTCGGCATCGGCATACCGTCCTGCCTGCGACAAACGGCTGGCCAGCAGCAGTGGTGCATGCAGGTAAATCTCCCAGTTGTAGCAGGCATATGGGAGCCGCAGATCGACGGCCAACTTGTCACCGGGATGCGTCGGTGCCATCACGTCCTTGATCGCGTTCGCGTCGAGGCGTGGCCGCACGAGGGCATCAACAAAGGCTCCGCCCTGCAAGCCGGCCGTATCAGGCAGCTGCGCCTCGCGAAAGCCCTGGCTGATGTGCGCTGCATCCTGGTGCCTCGAAGGAAAGACGCGGAACGCCGCTGCACTCGCCGCCGCATCTGGCTTCAGGTCGAAGAACGCACTGGTACCTTCCTCTTCGTAATACCACGCATCGGCCGACCCATTCCATGGCGTCGCCGAGGCCGCGCCCAAAGCCCAGAAGTCGCCTGACGCGGTCTGTTCCAGCAACGCGCGGCTTGCCGTCTGGGATGTGGACAGCGCAAGAGCTGTCGCGCTACCCGGCTGATCCGTGCGGTAGCCATTCATGTAGGGCCGCGCGCGTTGCACGGGCATCGGCATGGCTGCGGATGTCCCGCTGGACCGTGTGACGCGTAGATCGGGCCTGAAATCGAAACGAGCAACCTCCTCAAAACGGGCCGGAGCCTTGTCGACGTTCAGGTCATCAACCGTCAACTCGGGGTTTGATGTGAAACGAAACACCGGGTGCCAGCTGACATTCTGGTTTTTGCCAACGTCGCGAGATTTCTCATCGCTGGATATCGTCTTCCCGTCTACCGTTGCCCAGCCCTTGAGTTTCACCGAGAAGGCGACGGGCCACGTATCCAGGACGCCCGGTGGATATACGAAAAAACTGGCGCTTTCCCTCGTCTCGTCCGGTTTAGGCTCTGATTGGAGCGAATGGCTTTGGTGACTCTGCACGTAGGTCGCATGTCGCAAGGGGTCTAGCTGTACCCAGACTGGGAACCCCTTGCTGTTTTTTGCCTGCACGGCCATCGTGCAACTGACAGAAAGCTTCGCGCCGCCAGACGAATGCTGATTGGTGAACTCGCGATCGATCGGGGGAGACCAACTGGACTGCACCGACGCCTTTGCCGCATAGACATGCACAGTAATTCCGTCACCGGTCGCCGAAGAGCCAACCCGGAACGCAAAGCCGTCCCGCTCATCCATCAGCGGATCGGCGTCCACCCGTTGCGGTTCGCGCGTACTTTCCTGCCGAAGCCAGCCGCTCTCCGTTAGCCGAGCCCAGGCCAGGTTGACTTCCCATTGCGGCTTGGCCGCGTTGGTGTCGGGTTGTTTGAACAAGGGCCAGGCCATGTGCAGTTGCCCCTTCATCACGAACGGCATGACGTGGTCGCCCTGGATGTCGAGCTCGACCAGCTTCCACGGACTCCACTGCATCGACAGGTGGCCGAAGCCTTTGCATCGGCGCCAATAGTAGGCATAAGGCGGGTTCGGCGTTCGACCTACAACATACAGGTCGCGCCGTTGGGCAACGCCCGCTTGGCGTTCGGTGTCCTCGAACATGCCCAGCACCAGGAGCTGCGCCGTATGGGCAAGCTCGTCCAGGAAGGTGCCGAATGCCGCAGCAGCGGCCCCTTGTGTCAGTTCGCTTTCACCCAGCGCAGACTCCAGCGCGACAAAGGCGTGCGACTTGTCATCGCGCAGCTCCGGCAACAACCAGTTTTCCGGGAAGAGAAACACCTTGCGGTTGGCCTCCCACACCCGGTACTGGCTCATCCACTTCCATTCGCCGCGCACATTTGCCAGATCCAGGCCTACACGGGCACCGATGCCCGGCTCCAACCCGAAAAGAATGCGGTGCACCAGTTGCTGCACGCTGGCAATCGCCTGAAGGACCCGGGTTGTCCGCATGCAAGGCGCCATGCGCATGTCGATCAGGTAGTGCTCGTACAGCTGCTCGGCTGTCTTGCCAGTGGCAGTGGTGGCGTGCGCCAGCAGCGCGTCTCGGTAGGCGCTCTTTGTCGAATCGTCGACTTCTTTGAACCAGCCCTCTGACCGCTGGCTACCGATGGCCCTGACGATGGCCAGCGCCGACGGGCCGGTGATCGGCGCCAACGAATTACGCAGGCTGCCGGGCTCGATGCCCAGTCGCGCCGACTGCTTCAACACCTCGGTGGCGCGCAGCCACTGGCCAGGGTCGCGCCAGCCGATCGGGCCGGGCAGCAGGGCCGTCATGAAGGCGACCAGCTCAGCTGGGTCAACTTGCCATGCGCTGGCCATTGGCGCAACGGTGCTTTCCGTCACGTTGCTTCCGGCAGCACCAAGGGCTGCGAGTAGACCCGGCATCCACTGGGCAGACACCAGGCGTTCTTTGAGCATCTCGGTGGTACCCACCAGCGCCCGCCAGTCCGCCCAGCGGTCGATGGCCGAACTGCCGTCGCTCGGTGCCAACAGGGTGTTCCAGGAAAATCGCCGCGGGCCCTGGACGCTTAACACTTCCGCGGTTTGCAGACACCTGAGAACTCCGATGCTGTCCTGCGGATGCAGGCGTTCCAGCAAGCGGGCCAGGCGCGACAAACGGTACATCCATTGCACGAACGCGTTGCGGTGTGCCGCTGTTTCATCAGCGACACCTTCCTCCAGCAAGCCACAACCAGACATGGTATCGAGCAAAGCCACCACGGCCCGGCGCAGGGCCGGGTCGGCCGCATCCACACCAAGCTCACCAGCAAGAAGCCGATCCATGACAGGCTCGGGCAGTCGGGTCCATCGGCACAAGTCCGAGCGAAGCGTGGCCTGTCGGCGTATTTCCTGTACCCGTTCTAGCAATCCGCCCAGCCGTTCGACGGCGGTGGTTCGAAGCAGGAGCTGGCTTGCCTGCGCTGGCGTCAAGAGCGTCGAAGCTTCGCCTGTGGCGCCCGGCACACCCGGTACGGGTCCTTCCAGTGCAAGCATCGCCGCGCTGACATCGGCCTCGCTCTTGCCCTGCAATGCGAGCATCACATTGGGTACATCGCCGGCTGGCAGCCATGCGGCCAAGGCGTCTTGCGCGGACGCCACCAAGGTGGCTTCGTCCCCACTGAGCTGGGTGATGCTGAGCAACGCCACCCTGAGCTTGAGCAGCGTATCCTTGATGTCGCGCCAATCCGGCGCCAGTTCGGGCCTTTGGGGTACGTCCTGATGGTCAAAGACCGGCAAGAGGATCTGCGCAGTCTCCTGCACGTCAAGGCCGCTGCGCTGAAACACCGGTTGTGCATCCAGCAGCGCTTCCATCGCGCCGCAGAACATGTCTGCGTCGCCAGCGTATGCGGCCGAGCCGGTCATCGCCAACATCAGGGCCAGATCTTCGGGTGACCGGTCGAGTGCCGTGGCCAGGTGGTGTCGGCGGTACAGCGCGGCCAGGCTGTCCAGGCCCAAGCTGTCCTGTATCAGGTAGGCCGGCGCAGGGGCCGTGCCGACGCGAATCCACCGCGCCACGGCCTGCGGGCTGCAGCGCAGGCCGAGGCCCAGTTCCGGCGCAAGGGCTGCGAGGCCTGCCCCCAGCGCGAAGGCATTGGGTGCACGCGGGTCGGTTGGCAACAGCAATCGCTGGGCCTCGGTCAAGCGCCTGGAGCGATAGGTGGCCTCGTACAGGGTCTGCACACGGGAGCCATCGGCGGCCAGGAGTTGCACTTCGTCGATCGGCCGAAACAGACCCAGCACGCTCTCTGGCCGCAGCTTCAACTGCCGCTGTATGGCCACCACACGGCCCAAACGCATGAGCACATTGCGGTCTACTGCGAGTCCGCTTGCCCCCGGCGGCTGGCAGGCGACAATGGCTGAATCCAGCACTGCCATCGACCAGGCACCCAGGCCACGCCACAGGCGCACAAAGCGATGCAGGCGATCGAGCACCTCCCAACTCAGCGATGTGACCTGCATCTCGCTGGTCTTGCACGAATCCCGGCTCGCGATTCCGAGCGACGAACCGGCCGTGCCGGCCACGAACCGGGTCCGCAATGCCTGCTCCAGATCGGCCAGTTCCAGCCCCGACCGATCGAGCACAATGGAGACGGCACTGAGCAAGGTCAGCGGCACACCGGATACCAGCTTTCCGGACGCTGGATCGCGGACAGAAACAGAAGTGTCGCTCGCGAAGCCGTAGACGGGCCAGACCTCGCTCGCATTGATGGCCGCTGTCGCGACCAAGGGCCATGCGCCGCGCAAGCTGCCTTGCGCGTCCAGCGTCACGCTCAGCCCCAGGCGTTGCGCTGCCAGGCCGACGTCATGGTGAGGATTCGTGCGCTGGCCATGCAGTTGGGCCATCCACTTCGCCCGATCCAAGCCCAATTTGACCAGCCACGCGTCGACTTCGCCGCCCACCCGCACATGCGGCAGCGTCCACGGGTAGACCTGCGCTGCCAGGTCGACAGTGGGTCCGACCACTTGCTGTAACACCTCGACCACCAGATCGATATGCTGCACCTCGGTCTCGGCTTCTTCGCACCCGAGCGGCAGCCTCAGAATGTCGGGTCGCCGTGCCCGCAGCTCGCCCAAGGCATTGGCAACGGCGGGCTTGTGGGACGGAATCCGCTTCAACAGGTTCAGCAGATCCACCAGATAGGCAGGCAGGCCCAACACCGACTCACAGGGCCTGCAAGCGCACTCGTCCACGTCGCCGAACAAGCCGCGCATCGTGGGCAGACTCTCGACCACTTCCCCCGAAATCGGGACCTGCTGGCGATGCAGGCCCAAGGGCATGATGCGCGTGCTGACCAGGGCGCTGACCATGCCCTTGGCACCGACCATCGCTTTCTGCGTTTGGCGAAAGAAAGCCTGCACATACGCTGTCGGCTGTTGGTCGGACAAGGTGTTCTGAATCACATCGACACCCAGGCCCAACATGTGGCCCGGTGTCTGCACACCAGCCGCCCACAGCTGAGTGCCAGCTTCCAGCGTTATGCCCAGGCCGAGATAACGCCCCAGGTTGCGGCCCAGCTCACGGGCCTGCTCGGGCAGCAAAAGAACATCTGCCTCGGAGTGCTGACCCGCCAACAACTGGCTCAGCACTTTCGGATGTGTGTCCAGAGCCTGCTGCAGCGCCTTCGCTTGCTCGTCCACCAAGGCGGCTAGCGTCCCTTGTGTGAGGCGCGCGGTCAGAGCGTCGCCAGGATGCAGGGACTCCACGGCTGCTTGCAGCCTGTAAGGCAGAACCACGCGTTCATCAGGTACGCGAACGCGACTGCTGCTGCCGCACCACGCCTGCCATTGCGTACCACTGGCAGCCGCCAGGTGCGCAATGTCGTGGCCGTCGTCGTTGCCCTGTTCGCCCAGCACGCGCATCAAGCCCAGGTCGCCGTCCGCCAGGCGGTGCAGTCGCAGCATGCGCACCAGTCGGCGCACCGCCAGCGTAAGCTTGCCGTCGTTGCCAGGGCCGGGCGGCGCCAGACGCAGGTAGGCTTCAGGGTCGGTCACTCCGACGCGGTCAAACAGATCGACTGCTTCAAGAAGCATGCTGCGCGGCAACGCGACATCCAGCAAAGAAATGACCGTGGCGAGCGGGTTGTCGTCTGACCGGGTGGATGCGATTGCGCGCAGTTTTCGCAGATTCTCCAGTGTCCGCGCGATCCCGCTCCACCGGCGCTCGTGCTCTGGATTGACCAGGCCAGCGTCAACATTGCCGGTCTGCCAGACATACCACTCGTTACGCCGGCCTTGAAGCACCGCCGCCAGGCTGTCGGCCTGGTCCGCGCGGATGAAGCCGTAAAACACGCTCCAGCCGAGGTTCCGCAGCATGTCTTCAGGCAGCCCGTTGGGACTTGTCGCAAGGGGCGGATCAGCCGCCTCTAGAGCCAGGTCCCGGGCCATGTGCGCGGCGCCGATCCAGGCTTTGACGACCGCTGTGTCAAGCGCGGTTTCGCGTTGCAGGAAAGTAGCCTCCATATGGATCAGTTCTGAGGGGGCGAGATCGGCGAATTGCGGTTTGCCTGTGGAGTTGGCGCGGTTCAGGGTCTCCAGACCCTGCTCACCGAGCAAAGGCGTGAGGAGCGCACAGGCACGCTCGAACTCGGCGGGCACTTTGTCCAGCGCAGGCAGCACGACGTCGATGGTTTCCTGCGGCTGGGCATTGAAGTACACTTCGCTGGTCGCCAGCGGTTCCAAGCCTTCATCGCGCAACACCACCACGAACAGATCGGCCGCCAGCGGTCGCTCTCCTTCCGCCCGGCGGAAATCCTCGCGCCGGTAGCGGATTTCATAGAAGCCCTTGGCGTCGGTTGAGTCGTCATTCAGCCTCTGGTGGCGGCGCAAATCCCGGTCGAAGGCCACCACCTTGAGGCCAGGCAAGGGCCTGCCGAGGCTGTCAGTCACCTGGCCACGCACGATGTGGCGTTGCTCGGTCGTGATGTGCAGCTCGGTACGCAGGCCGGCGTTGTTTACGGTCTTCGATTTGCCGATCACGACACCCTTGTCGTCGACGGCGTGCACGACCAACTCCGGGCCCCCGCGCTCGCTGGCGGTGGCGCGAAAGTTTGCGTCCTTGAACGTGATGCGGTAGTGTCCGTCGGCATCGGCTCGCGCTTCGCCAAGGACAGTAGGACGCCCGAAGTCGAGGTCGTGTGCGATCACGCGGATGCCCGGTACCGGTGCATCATCGACAGTTTCGTGGACGGCGCCGAATACTTCGTAGGTCTGGCTCGGCGCCAGGGCACCCAGTTTCTGGAGGCGTTCATTGAGAGCGTTGGCGGTGCTTGGATCGACGACGCCATTCATCTGAGGGTCCAAGCCCTGCTGCCGTTGAAAGGAGAGCGTCAGCGCACGGGTCACCTTGTCAAAGAGCTTGGCTGACGCTTCGACGATGAGGCCCTCCCTGATCGCTTTGAATTCATCGGCGGTCGGCGTCTTCTGGGGATCGAAGAAGAGGGTGAGGTCCCGGTCCAGCAGGAACACAAGCGCCGCCTGCAGGTTGGCGACGTGGTCACCAGTCGCGTCCGGTTTGATGGGTGGTTTGATCAATTCCATGTTCGCCTCCTGTGTTCTGTCGGATGCTGCGCGTTTTTGCCTCTAACCACCCCTACCTGCTGCCTGCAAACTGGACTCGAATGGATTGATATTTCCCCTATAGCGTTTGTCCCAGTGCGGCTGAATCAATGCGAACCTGGCCCTTTTTTGCGTTTTGATCTCATGTAGAAGTAATCGGAATCTTTCCCAAGCAAACGTGTTGGCAGGCAAGAGGCAAGTTCTGATCCCGGCTCCCGGATCCGGATTGAATGCCTCCGCAGATTACTGATAGCCGAGGCCATTCATTCGTCCTAGCAGGTTGTAATTATCCTGCGAATCAATCGTATATCCAGGCACAATCCACTCCGGACCGTTTACCTTAATGAGCTGATCGACAAAAGAATCCGTCCATGTGTTGCGCCACGCTGCACCGTAAGGCGCAAAGACATTGCCCTCAAGAACGTAGCCAGCCATATTCATGACCGCCATTTCACCCTTGCTTAATCGTTCGGGATCCTTACTGCCAAGTCTTATTGCGGTCGAGAGGATGGCCACCGTATGGGCGCTAGAGACAAGTTGCATCACGTCCGCAGCGAAGAATCCGTGCACCTCGAAACGACCCACTGGCCGCACGACCACACCAGTTTTCGGGTTGACCTTTGGGCCCGGCTCCGGCCTGGCTAGGCCACCAGCCTTTATCTGATCGCTGTACTTCCTCGTCATTGGCTCGAGAGTGATCTTGGCTTCGGCTAAGGCTCGCTGTGCGGCCGCGCTCGACGCCGCCGTCAGCGGCTGCTTGCCTTTGAGATTTCGAGCTGCTATCTCATCTAGCTTCGGCTCCGTCGCCGCATGAACGTCAGTCGCGTGACCATCGATCAGCGCAGTCTTGTCGCGGGCTGGAGCTGCAGGGATGTTGGCCTTGGCGTTGACAATGTCATTAGGGATTCCCGAATTTCCAACATTCCGCGCCGGATACATATGAGACATTTCATCCCCTGGTTTAGGCTTTCCCAATTGCACGAGCCTTCCTCTTGAGTCAGCCACAGCCGGATTCTGTCTCTTACTGTTCGCCGCAGTTCGAGCGCGCGATGCCCCTTTGTCGGCTTCGTTTCTCGGATCCGCAGGAGGTGGCTCTACTCTTGGATCGGGACGCTCGAGCAAGACTTCCGTCTTTGTTCCAGAGGGCCTACGCTCGCCAATGCCAAGACCCTTCTTGTCCACGGCGGCGGCAGTTCGCTTGAGTGAAGCGAACTCCCCTTCCGTATCTTCTGTACCGAGTTGATCTAGACGGCCTACTGGATTTCGACCGGAATAATCGAAGACATTAATGCGATTTGAGACACCAATTGGGTCAGCCTGAAGCCAGACGCCATTCCTCGTCGAGTATTGGCGAGCCCCGTGACATGCTAACCCGCTCTCCTCATCCCTCTCCATTCCCGTATACCGATACCGCTTCGCCGGAGCCTCCTGTGAAGCTTCCATCAATCGATAGGAACTCGTTCCATACGGATGAAACTCCTCATACGAAATGAGCTGCGCGGCATTATCTAACTCCAGCCCGACCGAGCCCAAATGGTTGCCATACTGATAGCGGAATAGCGTCTGCGCCTTGACTTGAAGACGATCCGGGCGTGGGTTGTCAGCGGCAATCACGTCATCCACCAGCAGCACCCGCTGCTCGCCTTCGAAGAGGTGCAGCGACTCAATCTCTGCCACCACGCCACCCTGCGGGTTGCGCCGCCGGTACAGTTCGTAGTCGCCCAGATAGATGCGGTCTTCAACGAAGCTGTCGTCCGCTGAGGCGCTACGTGTGATGTGCTTGCGCGTGCGCTGTTTGTCGATACAGTAGTGGTAACGGGCCAAGCCGCCGCCGCCCAGGTCAAAGCCGCGGATCATGTCGCGCCAGTCCCATTGGATCTGTCGGCCCCAGTTCTCGTCCTCCCTGATCGGCGGCGGCGCGTCGATGTCCAGCCGGTTGAGGTTGAGCATGCTACCGTGGGCATCATGGCGGTAGGTGACCGCTTCCTCTGTGCTGTTGCCCGTCCAGGTTTGGTGCAGCCGGTTGCTGTCGGGTTGGGTGCTGTACTTGCGCGTCCAGCCACCGCCGTCTGCCGTGTGCGCCATGTCGATGAAGTTGCCCACCACGTCGTAGCGGTAGCGCTGCGTGTAGTTGCGCAACTGATCGCCCGACGGAAAGCTGCCGGAGCGCCACGGGCCTTCGCGCAAGGGCGGCGGCGTTCGCACGTCGTGTTCGCGGCCAGTGGCTTCGATCAAACGGTACAGCGCGTCGTAAGTGTAGTTGCAACTCGGCTCCACCCGGCTGTTCCTGAAGTAGACGGTTTGCTGCGCATCGTCCTGAATGTGGGTGATGTTGCCCACCGGGTCGTAGGTGTAGTGCAGGTTTTGCACGCCGCAGGGGCGCAGCGGGCGCGCGCTGCTGGCGCAATCGTCGCGGAAGGCGGTGGCTGGACGGCGGGTGAAGAGTTGGGTCAGCCGGAAGGTCTTCGCGTCGTAGCTGTAGCGTGTCTGCGTGCCGTTAGCCAAGTCCAGGCTCAGCTTCTGGCCCTTGGCGTTGTAGGCGATGTGCTTGATCGCCTCTGCGCTTCGGGTTGGGTCTGCGGTGAAGCTGACTGCGCCGTCGGTACTGGTGGCCTTGCAGGCCCGCACATGCATCCACTCGCGTTGCAGCGCGCCGCGCTCGTTGTAGCGCGGTTCGATCACCGCCACGCGGTTGGTGTGGCCCGGCGTGTCTTGCGGCGAGCCATTTGCCGCAAAGGTGATGTTGCGGTGCCAGTTGTAGAGCCGCGTCATGCGGCCCCGCGCATCGAACTCGGTGATGTGGTGGAAGGTCTCCTGTTCCAGCAGGCTGCTGCGGTTGCCGGTGTTCCAGTCCACCAGGCTGGCGCTGCCGTCGGCCTGCGGCAGGATCAGGCGGCGGGTGACGTGCGCAGGCTGGCCCTGCAGGCTGATGCGCTCCACCGTGGCCACGCCGCTGGGGTCGACGTGAGTCACGACCTGGCCGATGAGATTGCGCCCTTGTGCCTTGTCCAGCATGAGCGGGCCTGCAGCATCGCGCGGCGCGGTGGTGTCGCAGTACGCGAAGGCTTCGACCAGCGCCGGGGCGGCGGCATCGATCTTCAGCCATTGCGAGGTGGGCCGGTGCAGTGCGTCGTAGTCGCTGCGGTACAGACGCGCCTGCATCGCGGTACCCTCACCACGGTCGTTGAAGTCCCAGGCCAGCATGGGCTTTCCGGCGGCGTCCATCAGCATCCAGCGGTCGCCAGCGTCCATGCTGTGCTGGTAGAGCAGGTTGCCGGCGATGTCGTAACAGGGGACGCTGCTGGCTGGGAGGTCTTCGTTGGCGGCATCCGCCCAGCGGGTGGGTTTGGTGGGGCTGATGTACTGCATCACCAGGTTGCCGCGGGCATCGCGGATCCACAACGGTTTGCCTTCGGCGTCGAGCTTGGTGAAGGTGAGGCTGAAGTCGTCCTGCCACTCCCAGTCGCTGACCGACCACTCGATGGCAGGGCGGCGCGCCGGGTTGGGCGAGCGGTTGTGGGCGATGGCCACCACCTCGCGGCCCAGGCTGTCGAAGTGGGTTTCGGCGGGTGTGTCTGCATGCCGGGCTGCCAGCCAGGCGGCGCGGAAGTCGTCGCTATCGAGCAGCTTGCCCGCCAGGTCTCGATCCAAGGGTGTGGCGGGATTGGGGCTGCCGCGCTCGCGGTACCACCGGCTGTCCAACACGGTGTCGTTGGCATCGAAGCTGCGGCTGAACCAAGGCGAGAACTCCACGCGGCTGAAGGTGCCGTCGGGCATGTCGGTGCGCATCAGGCGGCCGGGCGCGTCGTAGAACATGACCGGTGATACACCCACAGCCTGCGGCTCTGTGAACCTGTGGCCGCTGGGCGAGAAGTAGGGTTCGAACTGCAGGACCGGCTTGCCCTTGTTGTTGACGATGATCTTGCCGTTGGTCAGCCAGCGTAGGGGGCCGCCGGGCGCCTCAGGCTCTGCCTGCACCTTCGTGACGAAGGCTTGACCGGTGCCGTCGGAATACTCGAGGGCGATTTGCAGAGGGATGCTGTTGGCCGGAATGTTGGCAAGGTCGCGCTCGTGGCGCTCGCGCAGCACGCTGCACGCACCCGCCGGCGTGATGCCCCAGCGGACGACGTTGCCGCGGGCGTCTCGCTCGTCACCGAAGTGGTAAAGGAAACGCGCTGTGGCTTTTTCCAGCCAGGTGCGCGCTTGGCTGCCGTTGAACTCTGTTTGCAGGAAGAGTTCACTTACTGCTTGCGGCGTGGGGTTCAGATTGGCGAAGCTGAGGCTGGCCACCGTGTCGCCTGTCTCGGTGACCTCAATGCCGGTGGTCGACTGAGTGACCTTGCCCAGCACGGCGGAAGCCACCGGCAGGCCGTGGACGTCGAAGGCGACTTCGCTGCAGTTGCCGTTGGCATCGCGCATACGCGTCGGCGCCAGGACACGGTGGTCGAAGCGCTCCACCGCCACTTTGTTACCGCGCGCGTCACTGCTGGACTGGACGTACAGATCACGCCAGTCGTACTGCAGCGTGGTGGAGTTGCCGAAGGCGTCGGTGTAACGCTCGGGCATGAAGAAGTGCAAATGGGCGTCGGGCTCGAAGCCGGCCCTGCCCGAACGCATCCAGTACTCGCTGGCTGGCAGGCCAATCACAGTGCCGGGCACATAGCCGCTCGTGGAGGACGCATTCAACAAGTCGCGACAGGTCTTTGATGCTTGGCCATAGGCCGCGGGCACGGCCTCCCAAGCCAGCTTGTCGGTGGGTGGTGTTGTGGCACTGCCAGTGCCGAACACGGCGGCCAGCAAGTCTTCGGTCAGCGCGAGTTTGTAGTCCTCGTATTTGAGGCCGCGCGGGCCGTGCTCTCCGAAGGCCAAGTGTTGGGACGGCGCTACCGTGTCGCTGCCATCGTCCCAGTACAGCGTGCGCACATGCTCGACAAGCCGCTTGTGGGCCCCCCTGCTGCGCGGCTGCTCGTGGTACGCGAGTGGTGCGACCGGTTTGCCGCCTTGATCGGGCAGGCGATCGCTGAGTTCGAACTCGAGGAACTCTGCGACAGTGAAGTAGGGTCCTGCCCTGGGTGCAAAGCCAGCGGCGTCGTCGCTGCTGAGTTCGTAGGTGCGCACCTCGCACGGCACGGGCAGGCGGTGGTGGCGGTGACGCCAGGCAGGTGCCAGCGCTGCTGTGAACCGGGCTTCGGTGTAGGCGATGTGGCGCTCGGCCTGCACGGCGCGGATCACCTCAAGCTGCTGCGGCGACAGTCGGGTGTTGGCAAACAAGGCGCGGCGCGGATAGACCACAGCCACGGACTGCAGCGTGTTGCCCCACTCATCGAACTTCAGGTTCAGGGTATGGGCAATGCGGGGGTCGATGGTCAGTCTGGGTGCGGTGAGATCGAGTTCGTAGTGGCAGGTGTAGCTCTCGCTTTGCAGGGCCAGAAACACCGCATGGCGGTTGGCGCCACGCGGCTGCACGCGGCGCAGGTGGCAATTGTGCTGCGTGGCGCTGAACAGGCGCACCGGTTTGTGCTGGCCGCTTTCTTCGAGTGTTTTTGCATCGAGCTCGACCACCTCCTGCCGCAAGGGCATGCCCTTGCAGGCCCGCATCGCCTCGCGCCATTCGTCGCCGGTGAGTGCGGGGCCCTTGCCCGGGTCAAGCTCCGGTTGCGGCAGGGCGGGTTCGGCAAAGCCCGCGTTGGCAAAGGCCTGGCGATGGCGAGCGGGCAGGTATTCGCGTGCGAACAGGCTCAGGATATGGTTGCGGTCATCGGCCACGCCGGTGTGGAACCAGGTGGTGGTTTTGATCGGTGCCTGAAAGAGCGTGTCGTCCTGCGTGAAGAAGGAGCTGGCGGTGTTGGCGACAGCGGCTTCGGTGAAAGCCTGGGTGTCCACCTGGTCGACCCGTCCAAAGCCACGGAACTCGCGTTCCTCGCCATCGAAGTAGCCGTGGTGGTAGCTGTAGCTGCTGCTGAATTCGGTCTTGCGCCAGGCGTCGCGCACGGTCACCTTGCTGACGCAATGCACCGGGAACGGCAGGCGCGTGACCCAGGGCGTGCCGGCCTGCTGGTCTTGCAGGTAGAAGCGGGTGGACGGCGTGTACTCGATGTCTGTGCTGGCGCCGAGGTGGTTGTCCACCCGGATCAGCAGGTGCGGTTTCTCGTGGTGACGATGGGCTTGCACCTCAGCCCCGTTGGCGCGGCGCCCAGCCATCAGGTCGATGTAGCAGACGGGGCGGCTCGCGTCGGCCGGCAAGTGCGAGTTCCACACCAGGCAGGCGGTGCCGTTGCCCAGCAGATCGGCCACCTGCACGGCCGCCAGGTTGTGCGTGGCCACCGGCAAGGACACGGTGAGCGGCTCGCTCAGGCTGTTGCCCGAGCGGTTGAAGTACAGCTGTGCGCCGCTGCGCCCCAGGTAGATGATGTCCACCGGCCCGCTACCGTCGATGTCCGTCAGGCGGATGCGATCCGGGTCGAACAGGTCGGGCGCATCGAAGCGCGGCGCATTGCCCAGCGTGACCTTGCGGCCAAAGCGGCCGTAGCCCTGGTTGGGCCAGTAGCAGACGTCGCCATTGCGGATGCGCACCAGGTCGGTCAGGCCATCGCCGCACATGTCGGCCAGGAAGATGGTCTGGGTGCCGTCGGCGAACAACAGGCGTGGGCCGGAATCGTCGTCGGCCGCTTGCCTGCTTTGGCGGGCGGAGCCGAAGCCTTCCTCGCTCAACGAGGGGTACCAGGTGAACACCTCCTGCTCGGTGATCAACGCATCGGCATGGCCGTCGCCCGTCAGATCGACGAAGCGCAGGTTGGGGTCTTGCCAATCAATGTTCGGCAGGCTCGCAAAGGGGACATGGCGCTTCCAGCCTCGTGCCGAATCGCGCTGCTGGAAACCCGGTGCGGGGCCACCGAACTCAACCACATCAATGGACCCATCGCCGGCCAGATCGATGAACTGGTGACTCGAACCGGCAGCCAGCGCCAAGGACGGCTGCGACAACGCAGTACGCATGGGGCCAAATGTGCCATCGCCCAGATTGGGCTTGTAGTACCAGGCGCCTTGGCCTTCCGCCAGTACGCCGGGGAGACCTTCGCCGTCGAGATCCAGCCATCGATAGCCGGGCCCTTGTGTTCCAACGGGCAGGCTGTCTAGCTGAACAGTCGCAATGGTGTGGATGTTGGGGTCCACGCGTGGTTCGCTGTAGGTGAAGCTGACCGGCGGCAGGGCACGCGATTCATAGGCGGTTGTGCTGCCGGGTTTGCGTTGGTAGCTGCGGTGTGTGACGCCGCGCAATGTGGCGTAGCCGGCCTGCTCGGGGGCGTTGAATTGCCCGGCGAACGCATAATCGAACTCGGTGGCACGCACCAGGCAGTTGTTGCTGACACCCGGTTCGCCGGGAAAATGGTGAAACATCAATACGCGCCGACACAAACGGTAGGTGCGAATCTCAAAGCCGGCGCGGTACGTCGAAGAGGCGTCGCTGCGGTCCAGCCAATGGTTACGCGACGGGGAGCCAGGCGGTGCCGGTTGTGACAGGTGGGCAGGATAGTCGCCGTAATCGAACAGCGCTTCGAATAGCCATTGAGTCGGCAGTCGGTCAGCCCTGTCGGGCACTAGGCTGGGCAGGTAGGGCGTGGCGTTGCCGTACCTGATGCGTTTGAGATAGCGATTGGTCGTACGTGCCGCTGGCTGGCGATTGCTTTCCCACAGATTCTTCGTCGAAAGCTTGGGGGGCGTGTCGGCTGAATATCCGTAGGTCGCGACGTTGCCCTTGTCGTCGTTGGTCTGGCACAGCAGCCATTCGAAGATCCGTCGTGGATCTGCCGGGTCGACGATCCGGCTTTCAGCATTGCGCCCGTACCAGCTGGTGATGTTGTCTCGACTCACCGTACGCCAGAATGCATTGGCCGGTTTGCCGATTTCGCACCAGCGTTCGATGCGTGCGAACAGGCCTTCAATGCGAGGGCGGTAGTGGTGAACTCGGTAGCGCTTGCGTGCCCAACGCACGTCTTCAACCACTCGCCGAGGCAGGCCGTTCGGCGCAGAGAGTTCCAGTTCCGGTATCAGATCCTCGGCGCCGGAAAGCTGGAAGGTGTCGGCTTCGACGTTATCGTCGTAGGTGGGGAGGCCTTTTTCGGTCTTGCGGCGGATTCCGGGCTGCGACAGGTTCCAGCCTAGCCCGAATACGCCATTGCCGGCGCCCGAGTCATAACTGAGCGTCAACTGCGGACCAAAACCTGCCCGCCCTGGTGAAAGGGCAATCGGAATCGACATCGAGCCGGTGCCGGTGACCGGGTTCGCCGAGAACTTCTCGCCGATGCCACGAATGGCGCCACCGCCCTTGGGCAGGGAAAGCTGTGGCGGGCTCAATGCGAAGGCCGGAGGCTGCTCACCTCCGCCGGCAGGCGCCTGCCTGGTTGGTGGTTCCTTCGACATCGCACCCCCCGTTGTTTCAGGTTCGAGATGCAAAAACGATAATGCAATGCAGCTATCGCAGGCCGGAGAATACACAAATAGTGCAAAAGGTCTACGCCTAAATTCGATTGGCTCAGACCGGGGCGAGAAGCGGCCCGTCGCCGCGGTCTCCAACCCTCGAATCCGCAAGACATCGCACCCTGGAGGTGGCTTCCGTTGTGCCGGCCTTGGGTCGATCGGACGCTCGGTCGTGGGCAGGATCAGTAGCCGTGAGCAAGCGCGACGCTGTATGAACCGCCACTATTTGCCGGCTCTCCCGCTAGCGGATTCCCGTGGCCGATGCAACATTTACCCCGCTTGAAACCGGCCCGCATACTTTCGCCGGTGCGGCTGCATTTCGTGTCCTTGCGAGACCCGGACGTCAGCCAACTGGAGGCTCCGCGAAATCAGGGAATCAGGGAATCAGGGAATCAGGG
>NZ_JAVTWB010000120.1:0-6785 GCF_032229525.1 Accumulibacter sp.
GCGCCCCCCGCGCCCCCCCACGTTGCCCAGCCCGATCCGCCTTCGCCGCCTTATTTCCAAGGACGAATGTCCAACGGACCGCTGTGGGTAGATTATCTGGCCGACATGTTGAATGTCGCCGGTCCCGAGGCCAGCCAGAAAGGCACGGGTGGAACAGCTTATGCCTACGCCGGTGCGGCCATCGGTCCCGCAACGCGTATCAGACCGTCGATTGCGATTCCGGGGCAAACACAGGTGGTTTCGGATACCGGCAAGCAAATCGACGACTTCCTGTTGGCAAGCCCCGGCGGCCGCTTTGCCGCCGATCAAATTGTCCTGTTCTGGGGCGGTTCACAAAACTTGCTGCAGGCAGCGCTGTTTGCTGCATCGACGGGTGCCAAGAATAACGGTCTGGCTGCCCTGGCGGCGAGCATCACGGAGTTCGAATCGGAACTGCGCAGGCTCGATGCCAACGGGGCGCTGCGCGTGGTGGTGCCGAACCAAATCGACCCCAGCAGTGCGCCGTTCTTCAACGGTTATGGACCACCCCTCCCGCCGGGCACGAAAGCTCTCGTGGCAGAGTTCACCCCGGTATTCAATGCGCAGCTGGATGCCATGCTGGCCGGCCTGATGAGCGACTCCGCTGTGCAGCTTCAACTCTACCCGGTTGACATGTTCGGTTTGTTCAAGCGAATCGAGGCCGATCCGTCGGCGTATGGCTTTACCAATAACACGGCGCCGGCTTTTATTCCCGGACTGGGGCAGGTCGTCCCGGATCCGACCGGCTATCTTTTTTGGGACCCGATACATCCGACAACCCAGGCTCACTTGCTGATGGCGGACGCCGTATCGAGGGCGCTTCCGCTGCCGGGAACCCTGCCGCTGCTGGCCTTGGCTATCTTTGTGCTCGCCGCCGGAGCCGCTGTTCGGCGTGCTGTCCGCGGAAGCCTCTGAGAGATGCCGTCGCATTTGTCGAATAGTGGTGTGCGTCAAGTTCTGCAAATAGGGTGATCAGGTGCTTGGTTGACCCAGTGTGCGCTGTCGGTGTCGAGAAGGGGGTAGCCTGAAGCGGCGCCGACAGCGCCTAGCCGCTTCAGGCGGCGGCGTCGGCGAGGACGGGCTGAGAGACGGCGACGCCTAGTACTTGCGCAGGAAAGAGACATTGAATCGCTGTTTGGCGACCGCCTGATAGTAGATCCCGATGAGCTGATCGCTGGCCGGGTCGTAGCTGAGTTCGTAGGTGGAGCCGTCGTAACCACCGGCGCGCAACTCGAAGAAGACGCGCAGCCTGATGCCTTCGCGCGAAGCCTCCGCTTTGGCAAAGGGAAGCTGCCGCAGGTTGAAGTACATCGCTTCGAGCTGGCCGCTCGCCGTATAACTCCCGGTCTGTCTGCTTTTGGCGTCGCGGGCACTCAGAGCAGCGGACTGAGCACCTGCACCGCATTCTCCAGCAGCCGACGCCAGTTCGGTCGCGCGCGCCAGCGTTCGAGTTCCAGCACCTGCGACCTCGACTCGTAATGCCGTTGCGTCTCCCGCACCGCCATCGAAAACTCGCGGTCGAAGGTAATCAGTGAGACTTCGAAGTTGAGTTCAAAGCTGCGCAAGTCCAGGTTGACCGTGCCGAAGATGGCGATTTCTTCGTCGACCACCATGCTCTTGGTGTGCAGCAGGCCATCGCCGAAGAGGAGGATGGTGATGCCGACAACGAGCATGTCCTCCACGTACGCGTTACCGGCGTAACGGACCAGCAGTGAGTCGATTCTCTCGGGCACGATCAGGATGACGCGTACGCCGCGTAGCGCGGCGGAGCGCAGCGCGGTCATCAGTGTTTCGCTGGGAACGAAGTAGGGTGTGGTCAGGACGATCTCGCTTCTGGCCGCGTAAATGGCGGCGAGCAGCAGCTGTTCGATGTGCCGCGTCGGGGCTTGCGGCCCGGAAGGAAAGATCTGCACCGGGCAGTTGCCGGCCGGTACCAGATCGGGCGTTGGTGGGGGCGCGAAATCGGATCCGGTCTGCAACGCCGTCAGCGACATCGAGACGGCTTCGAGTACCCAGGCGGCAGGCCCTTCTATGCGGACCATCGCATCGACCCATTGGCCAACGCCGGCGTTCTGTTTGAAAAAGCGGGGGTCGGCGATATTCATGCTGCCGGTGTAGGCGATGCGGCGGTCGATAACGGCGATCTTGCGATGGTCGCGCAGATCAAGGCGGACGAACAGCGCACGCAAGGCGTTGACCGGGAGGATTTCGACCACCTGGACGCCTGCGCTGCGCAGCTGTTCGACGGCTTCGCCCTGCAGAAAAGGGCGACTGCCCAGGGAATCCATCAATGTGCAACACCAGACGCCTCGCTGTGCGGCCCGGATCAGCGCGGCGATCAGGTCGTCGACGAAGCCACCAGCACTCCAGATATAGAACTCCATGTGTACCGACGAGCGGGCAGCGTCTATATCCGCAATCATCGCGCGCATGATCGATTCGCTGTCGGCGAGCAGTTGGAGATGGTGGCCGCCCATCAGCGGCAGCCCGACCGAGCCGGTGGCGAGCCGACTGACACTCTCCGCGCCGGTAGTCAGCGTCTCCGGATTGACCGTGTTGGCCGCCGGGATGTCCTGCGCCCAGCGCAGGATCTGCGGCTGCATGGCGATCGCCCGATCCATCCAGATCTTGCCGAGACGCCGCTCGCCGATCAGCAGGTACATCACGACGCCGACGGCCGGTAGCAGGACGATCAGCAGCAGCCACGCGACGGCCGTACCGTGCGCCGTGCGGCGCGAAAAGATGCGCAGCGACACCGCCACGAGGGCGATCAAATGCAGGGCAGTGAGATAGCTGAAGACCATGCCGCGGAGTATGAGAGGCTGCCTCGGAGCGGTCAAGGTGGCCTTGAAGGTATGGCGTGTTCCGGCATCACCGCGCCGAGGTTGGCCGGTCCACGGCTAGGCATCGCACCGGCAATCATCTGTGATAGCCTGCGCGCGTTTGCTTGTTCGCCATGGCGGCAGGTTTTCCACCGAAGACACCACAAAATCATCGTTTTTGCACAGGACGACGCTGGCCGTGCCGATCATCTTCGGAGCTGGCGCCCGACGCCGATCGGCATGGCGTCGACGATCAGGGAGTCAGCATTGGAACTGATGCATTTCGCCGCCGCTACCCGGGTCGTCGGGGTTTTTTTGGCGGCGAAGGGTGTGGGTTTGATCTTTCAAGGTGCCGTGGAGTCCCTGCAGCCTTACCGGCAGGCGGCAACAGCGGCGCAGAGGGGATAGCGAAGATGATTTCCGGGATGTTTCGATTCCTGTTGTTGCTCACTGCGTTGTCCGCAACGGCGGCCACCTCCCCTGCGGTTGCTGCGGCAACAGCAGCTGCGCCGCATGACTACGTCCATCCGGACGCGGAGATTGCCACAGCGCCGGTCGAGGTTGATGGCCGCGTTCTCTTCCGCGTGCGCGGCGTGACCAGTTTCCCTGCACAGTCACGGGCCGATGCCATTGCCGACCGCATCGAGCGCTTCGCCAGCGAGCCCGGCGTAGACCCCAGTAAAGTAAGCGTCAGCGAGTCGGGTGACTACACGGCGATCATGCTCGGAGAGCGTCGAATCATGGCGCTGTTCGATGCGGACGCGCGCATCGAGGAAATGGAGCGCGAGGATCTCGCGCTGGCGACCGCCGAACGGATCAGCCGGGCGATTGCTGATTATCGCAGCGAGCGCAGCCCGGAAGCGCTGCGGCGGCACGCCATTCAGGCCGCCGCTGCCGTGGCGGCGCTGGTGGCCGTGGTCGCCCTGTTGATCTGGCTGACGCGGCGACTCCTCGCCCTGCTCGAGAAGCGCTACCGCAATCGCATCAGCAGCCTGGGCATTCAGTCGTTCCAGATCGTGCGTGCAGAGCGCATCTGGTATGTGCTGGGGGCGGCCGTATCGGTGCTACGTCTGCTGGTGATCGTCATCGCCACCCTCGGCTGCCTGGATTTCGTGCTCAATGGCTTCCCCTGGACGCGCGGGTTTGCCGAGGAACTGACCGATATCCTCATCCGTCCGCTGAAAACAATGGCTGAAGGTCTGCTCGGCTATCTCCCCGACCTCATCTTTCTCGCCATTCTGGCGGTGGTCGTCCGCTTCGTCCTGCGCTTGATCCGGCTGTTCTTCAACGCCGTGGCGCGCGGTTCGGTGGAACTCGAGAATTTCGACGCCGAGTGGGCGTGGCCGACGTACAAGCTGGTCCGTTTCGCGGTCATCATCTTTGCCGTGATCGTCGCCTATCCGTACATTCCGGGTTCGCAGTCGGAAGCCTTCAAGGGGGTTTCGCTGCTGGTCGGAGTGGTTGTCTCGCTTGGGTCCTCATCGATGATTGCCAACCTGATTGCCGGCTTGATGATCACCTACCGGCGCGCTTTCAAGGTCGGCGACCGGGTAATGATCGGCGATGTGGTGGGCGACGTGACTGAGGTCAGGCTGCAGGTGACGCATCTGCGTACCTTGAAGAACGAAGAAGTGACGATTGCCAACTCGCTGATTCTCAATGGTTACGTGGTGAATTACAGTTCGCTGGCCGAGGAGCAGGGAGTGATCCTGCACGCAACGGTCGGCATCGGCTACGAGACGCCCTGGCGGCAGGTCGAGGCGATGTTGCTGATGGCCGTCGAGCGAACCCAGGGCCTGCTCAAGGAGCCGCCGCCCTACGTGCTGTACAAGGGGCTTGGCGATTTTTGTGTGACCTACGAGATCAACGCCTACTGCCGCGACGCCAAGGCGATACCGCTGGTGAACGCGAAACTGCAGCGCAATATTCTGGACGTGTTCAATGAATTTGAGGTTCAGATCATGACGCCAAATTATCACGACGACCCGCAGCAGCCGAAGCTGGTGGAGAAGGGTCAATGGCATGCTGCGCCGGCGGCAACGGAAATGGCAGAAGGGGCGGCGAAGAATTCAGCGACGTCGGCTGGGGGGCCTTGAATGGTCGGGGTAGGGGACCATGGCACTGTAGCTGGCGGCGCCGTCGCGCCGCCGCGCCCTCTGTTATAGACTCCATGCGTGTGCTGACACGGCGTCGTGGAAGCCGAGCGTGTCGCGGCCGCTGGTCCAGCCTGGACAGCGGCCGCCTGGTCAAGGCAGATGTGCGGCAGAGTCTTTCGCCACGCTCGTGCGTGCACGGCTTGTGCCCAGTTCCCCCGCCGGTTCGCGGCTCATGGATGAGGAGAAATTGCCAATGAAGACCTTCCGTTATCGTCATGCGTGCGTCGCGCTTGGCGGCTTGCTCGCCTGCCTGCTGGCCTGGGGTGCAGCCGCCCAGGTGACCACCATCGCTCCGGATCCCGCGCTGTCGCCAGATGCGATCGCCCCTGACCGGGCGCTCGATCCGGAACAGATCAACCCGCCGCCAGTCAGGTCGCCGGATGCAGTCCGGCCGGACGCGGCGCTGGCGCCGGAGCGCGATCAGGGCCCGGCCGTTCGTTCTCTGGATGCCGTTGCGCCTGACGCAGCGCTGGCGCCGGAACAGATTACGCCTCCGCCAGCGCTGTCGCCTGATTGATGCGAGCTGCGGGCGCCTGGCGTACAATGTCGCCGGGTTACCCCAAGCGTCCTTTGTCATCGCCAAGTTGCCGGCCGTGGCCAAGCTTGGCGTGGCGATGATTCGGGTGACATGATTTCCGTTGGGCGCCGCGAGCGCACCAATTTCCGCCAGGTCGTCTCCCGACGGCCCTGTTTTTTGACGATGCCGTGGTTGTTGAACATGATCGCGGTGCTGATCCCCACAGGAGGTTTCCATGTTGCAGAAAATTTCTTCGTATCTT
Organism: Accumulibacter sp.; assembly: GCF_032229525.1. GTDB lineage: Bacteria > Pseudomonadota > Gammaproteobacteria > Burkholderiales > Rhodocyclaceae > Accumulibacter. Next base: position 5,776 of record NZ_JAVTWB010000120.1, read on the forward strand.
TCCGTCCTCGTCCTGGCCCTGGCGCTGGGTGCCTGCGCCGCACCCGGTCAGCAACCAGGTGAACTTGAAATTCGCAGTGGCATCATCGAACAGATCCTCGATGTCCAGTTGTCGAGCAGTCATCATGCTGGCGTTGGCGCTGTCGTCGGCGGGCTTGCCGGCATCGGGGTTGGCAGCTTGATCGGTGCCGGTACCGGCCGCGACGTGGCGATGGTTCTTGGTGCCGTTGGCGGCGCGTTCGCCGGTAACGAGGTGCAGAAAAAGTACGACCATCCGGTTCCGGGTCAGCAAATCGTCATTCGCACCGGAAGCGGCGTCCTGGTTTCGGTCACCCAGCCCGTGAACCCGGCCCTCTACAAGGGTCAGCGGGTGTATGTGGAAGGCAACGGCGACGCGGCTCGCGTCGTTCCGCGCTGAGCGTCACTCGAGCCAGGTGTCGGGCTGACTACCGGCCCGACACCCGCATGCCAGATTCCGGACAAATGAACATGCCCAAGGTCCCCTCGCCAGCCGATGCCAGCCGCGTCGAGCGGCCGCAACAGCCGTTTCGCACCACGGCCAGAATGCTGGCCGTGGTGCTGTGCGCCTCATTCGCTCTCGGCGGATGCGCACCCGATGCGTTCCGGCCCGATGCCCCGTATGAAGATTTTCTCAATCGGGTTGAGAGCAAGTGCCAGTACCAGCGGATCGGACGAGTGCAGATCGACAGCGAGTTCCTGCAGGATCCCTATTTCCTGGATCTGACGTCGCGCTTCTATAACGGTGAGCTTCAACGGGCAGCTTACGTCGAGAGCCTGCTAGGGGCTTACGATGCCAAGCCCGATTCGCCGGGCGTGCGTTGCCTGCTTGGCCAGACGCTGCAGCCGGCAGCTCCCCCCGCGTTCCCGCCGCCGCCGGCGATGGCGGCTCCTCGGTAGCTCGTCTCTTCCCGCCACCGACCTGCACGCCGATCGAGGGTCGCGGACGCGATCGCGCGGTGAGAAAGCCCATCCATGACCAGACGATCCCGA
>NZ_JAVTWB010000120.1:6885-10478 GCF_032229525.1 Accumulibacter sp.
GGTCGCGGACGCGATCGCGCGGTGAGAAAGCCCATCCATGACCAGACGATCCCGACACGGGGATCGGCCGCCTGCAGCAGCGCCTGCAGCCGCCGCCAATCCTGACCGGCAACGTAATCGCCTGTGGGCCGCCGGCCTGGCACTACTGCTCGCGGTCGCCGCGATCGCCGCGGTCGCCTTCCTGGCGACGCTACCGAAGGTCGTGCCAGCCGCATCCGTACCGTCACCGTCCGTGGCACCGATTGCCGTGTCGGAGCCAGCGCCGGCGTCCGGTCCCGCCACTTACGTCGGGGCCGACAGCTGCAAGACCTGTCATCAAAGCGAGTTCGCGGCCTGGACCGGTTCGCATCATCAGCTGGCGATGCAGGAGGCGACGGCCTCGACCGTGCTCGGCAATTTTGCCAACACCAGCTTCGCTTACCGGGGCGTCGAGTCGCGCTTCTTCAAGAGCGACGACAAGTTCATGGTGCGTACCGACGGTCCCGACGGCAAACTGGTCGACTACCCGATCAGCTACACCTTCGGGGTCTATCCACTACAGCAGTATCTGATCGCCTTCCCCGGCGGGCGCTACCAGCTGCTGCCAATCGCCTGGGACACGCGACCGAAAGGCGAGGGTGGGCAGCGCTGGTTCCACCTCTATCCCGACCAGAAGCTCGACCACAAGGACCCCCTGCACTGGACCGGGATCTATCAGAACTGGGCGCTGCAGTGCGCCGAGTGCCATTCGACCAATCTGCGCAAGGGATACGACGCGGCCAGCAATACCTACCAGACCACCTATAGCGAGATCAACGTCGCCTGCGAATCGTGCCACGGCCCGGCCTCTACTCATCTGGCCTGGGCGGAGAAGGCCAAGCCGCCCTACGCCGCGCACGATGACAAGGGCCTGCCATCGCTGCAGAGCCGCTGGGGCGAAGCGTGGCGTTTCCCCGCAGGCGGCGCCCGGTCAGCCGCGCGCGATCAGGCTCCCGATCACGCCGGGATGAACACCTGCGCAGCGTGCCACTCACGCCGCTCCACGCTTGATGAAAGGAGGAAGGCCGGCGCGCCGCTGGAAGACAGCCATCGTCTGGCGATGCTCACCGCTCCGAACTATCACGCCGATGGACAGCAACGCGAAGAAGTCTATGTCTGGGGTTCCTTCCTGCAGAGCAAGATGTACCAGCGTGGCGTGACCTGCATGGATTGCCACGAGCCGCACTCGCAGAAGTTGCGTGTCGAAGGCAATGCGCTGTGTACCCGTTGCCACCAGGCAAGCGAGTTCGATGTCCCCAAACATCACCAGCATCCGGTGGGTGGCAAGGGTGCGCAGTGCGTCAGCTGCCACATGCCGACACAGAACTACATGGTCATCCACGCCCGGCCGGATCACAGCCTGCGCATACCGCGTCCCGACCTGTCGCTCTCGCTGGGCAGCCCGAATGCCTGCAACCAGTGCCATACCGACAAGAAACCACAGTGGGCGGCCGCCGCCATGGACAAGTGGTACGGCAAGGCCTGGCGTGAGCGACCGCACTACGGCACCATCCTGCACGCCGGTGAGACACAGGGGGTGCGCGCGCTACCCGGCCTGCTCGAGCTGGCCAGCAGCCCGGCCGCCCCGGCGATCGTCCGGGCGACCGCAGCGACACTGGCCCAGCCGTACGCCAATCCCGGCACCCTGCAGGCCGCACGGGCGCTACTGCAGGACGCCGACCCCTCGGTGCGCATCGCGGCGCTGGGAATGATCGCGCCCGTCGATGCGCTGAACCGGGTGCTGAGTGCCTCGTCCTTGCTGTCGGATCCCGTGCGTGGCGTACGCATCGAGGCCGCGAGGGTTCTTGCCGACGTGCCGGACAGTCAGATTCCGGCGGGTCGGCAGGCAGCTCGACAGGCGGCCTTGCTGGAGTACGAGGCCTCACTCGAACAGGAGGCCGACTGGCCAGGGGTGAACGTCAACCGCGGTAACCTGCGCTTGCGCCAGGGACGCGTCGACGAGGCGGTCGCTGCCTTTCAGCGGGCGATTGCGCTCGACCCCGTTTTCGCCGGCGGCTACGTCAACCTGGCGGATGCGTGGCGGCAGCAAGGGCGTGATCCGGAGGCCGAGAAGGTATTGCGTCAGGGCCTGGCCGTTCTGCCGCGCAATGCCGACCTGCATCACGCGTTGGGCTTGCTGCTGACCCGCAAGGGTGAGAGCGCTGCGGCGCTCAAGGAGTTCGCCGACGCGGCCAGACTCTCCCCGGACAACGCGCGTTATGTCTATGTCGAGGCGATTGCTGTGCACTCGGCCGGCAAGCCGGCCGACGCCCTGGCCTTGCTGCGAAAGGCCAACCAGCGCCACCCGAACGACCTCGAGATCCTCAGTGCGCTGATCTCGATCAGTCGCGAGGCCGGCGACCAGCGCGCGGCACTGCGCTACGCCAGAAAAGCCGCCGAGCTGCTGCCCGATGACCAGAGCGTGAAGCAGCTGGTCAGCGAGCTGGAAGGCCGGTAAGGGCAGCGTCGAGCTGAAATCAGTCTGCAGATCGGCGTTCCAGCGGCCAGAACGCCGGCCTCAGCGGCCTGCGCTACTTGGGGAACATCAACTGCACCTGGAAGCGTAGTTGCCAGTTGGCCGCGTTGTCCGGATGCGCGACGTTGTAGTAGGCGCTGAGCTGGGTGTTTACGGGCAATCGGCCGAAGTGGAAGATCTTGCCGACGCCGCCGCCGAGTGGCACGGTCCAGCGTTCGCTGTTGTCGGCCTTCCAGTTGGCGGTGATGATCGGAGATGTTGTCAGGTACGTTCCGCCCGGGAAGTTGTAGTTCAGGAACGGCTGGATCAACCCATTGTTGTAGCTTCCACCCTGCTTGTCGCTGGACAGCGACCAGATATTGTTGACCAGCGCACCGTAGACCCAGGGGTTTCCTTTTTCGAGCTTCAGCACGACAAACGTCGGGCCGAGACCCCAGTTGTCATTACCCAGGCGATTGTTGCTGTTGGTCGGCATCTGGGCGATGGCACCTACCCCCCAGATCAGGCCCTTCGGCTGGGCAGGGGAGAGAAATGCGGCGAACTGGATGTCGCCCAGCCCGGTCGTTGAATCCTGCCCGGGCGTAAACCCCGGCTGCGTAATCACCGGCATGATGGTGCGCGTGATGATGTTCCATTCGCTGTTGACCTCGATCGGGATCACCGGCTGGATGTTGAGGATGTTCTGCGTTCCGTCACGTGGTCCGACGTTAAAATTGGTGTTGTTCTGGAAAGGCACGCTGACCAGATTACCGACCGGGTTTTGGGAAATCTTGGCGAGTTCTTCGGCGCTCATTGCGGCGTGCGCCGTGGACGGCACGCCAATAGCGATGAGCATCGCCCCGGCTAGCATCGAAATGAAGCGTTTTGGGTTGTCCATCATGTCAATTCCTTAAGCAAAGCCGGATTATGCCAAACATGCCAACACATTGCGATGATCAGGGTGATCCGCTCTGAACGCCATTGGGGTACGACGACCGCCGAATCCGGCAGTCTGGCCTTCGGCGTCAGGCAGCGCTCATTGCACAAAACAACACTCTAGAAGCGACCCACTTGGGCCGCTTCAATCAAAACAGATTTGACCGCTTGGGCCGCAAATTGC
>NZ_JAVTWB010000121.1:0-7234 GCF_032229525.1 Accumulibacter sp.
TGTTCTGTAATCTGTAGTCGGGTAGCGCAGCAGTCTGGGCGAGGCCGCACCTACTCTTACAATGCCGCTTGCTGTTGCCGGTATGCTGTACGGGAAGTGCTTCGGTCGTCTTCATTCCGGCCTTCGGTGTGCCGCATAGCTGGTCGAGATCACATGAGCTGGCGCGCGCCCGGCTTCAGGTCTTGGCGGAGTTTTTTGAGCTCCATGAAGCGGCTCTCGCCTTCCTGAGACCCCGCGGGTCAGCGAGTACGTGGCGGCTGACGCCGCTCCAGCCCCCGCGCCGTTGGTTGGGAGCTTCGTGCCAGTCGCTCTCGAGTGACCACAGCGCATCGAAGTTTGCCAGGCCGCTATCGGCCAGTTGCGGACCGGCAAGCTTGGCCCGCGAAAAGATCGAAATCTCTCCCCGCGCACGTGCCGCTGGTCGAGCCAAGAGAAGTCCAGACCGCCTTTTCGCCAGATGAACAGGCGCGGCAGGAAATCAAGATGGGGTCGCTCAGAGGCGGGCAGCTGGGCTTGCTTGCTAGGTGAGAATCAGGTTGTCGCGATGGATCATCTCCGGCTCTTCGATGTAGCCGAGAATACTTTCTATCTCCTGGCTGGCGCGGCGCGCAATACGCCGCGAGTCGCTACTGCCGTAGTTGATCAGGCCACGGGCAATCTCATGACCGTCGTCCGTGACGCAAGCGACGGCTGCACCACGTTCAAAGTTTCCGCGAACGGTAACGACACCGATTGGCAGGAGGCTTTTCCCTTCCCGCAGTGCATTGATCGCACCGCTGTCAAGAATCAGCCTGCCGTTCAATTGCAGGTGGTCGGCGAGCCACTGCTTGCGCGCCGTGAGTGGCGGGGTTTCCGAGATCAACAGCGTTCCCAGGGCTTCTCCCCGGGCTAGCCGCACGATGACGTCCGGTTCACGACCGTCGGCGATGACGGTGTGGGCGCCGCTGCCGGCTGCGCGTTTCGCGGCGATCACTTTGGTGATCATGCCTCCCCTGGCGATGTGCGTGCCGGCACCACCAGCCATGGCTTCGAGGGCGGGGAGGCCGGCACGTGCTTCCGCAATCAGGGTGGCTGTTCCATCTTTACGGGGATCGGCGGTAAACAGGCCCTGCTGATCGGTCAGGATGATCAGGCAATCAGCCTCGACCAGGTTGGCTACCAGCGCGCCCAGCGTGTCATTGTCGCCAAACTTTATTTCGTCGGTGACAACGGTGTCGTTCTCGTTAACGATTGGCACGACGCCGAAGCGCAGCAGCGTATTCAGAGTCGACCGTGCATTGAGGTAGCGCTTGCGGTCGGCGAGATCGTCGTGGGTGAGCAGCACCTGTGCGGTATGCAGCGAGTACTGGGCGAAAGCTCTTTCATAGACCTGCACCAGACCCATCTGGCCGACGGCGGCAGCTGCCTGCAGTTCGTGGACTGCGTGTGGGCGCTTGCGCCAGCCGAGACGCTGCATGCCGCAGGCGATCGCCCCGGAGGATACGAGAATGACTTGCTTGCCGGCCTTACGCAATTCGGCGATCTGTCGTGCCCATTCGTCTATGGCCGCCAGATCCAGACCTTGCCCGTTGTTGGTGATCAGTGCCGAGCCGGCTTTGATCACCAGGCGGCGGGCAGCGGCGATGCGCGACGAGGCCATCTTCAGGCGTCTTGCTCGCCATCGGCGAACAGATCGTCAGGGAAGGGCGCTGCCGACGCTGTCACTGTCGTTGCCACCGGTGCGGGCGCGAAAGGCAGGCTTTGCAGCGTTTCCTGCAGTTTCCGCGTGAGCTCGCGACAACCATCGCCACTGATTGCGCTAATGCGAAAGCACGGAATGCCAGTGGCGTTGGCCTGGCTGGCCTGCAGGAACTCGGCAATGCGTTGCTCACGATCTTCCTCGGGAATCAGGTCAAGCTTGTTGAGGATCAGCCAGCGCGGCCTGGTGGCAAGTTCGGGATCGTACTTCTCGAGTTCGCGGACGACGGTCTCGACATCGCGGACAGGGTCGGCTTCCGGGTCGGGCGGGGCCAGGTCGACGATATGCAGCAGCAAACGCGTGCGCGCCAGGTGCTTCAGGAAGCGGATGCCGAGGCCAGCGCCCTCGGCGGCGCCGTCGATCAGTCCGGGAATGTCGGCAATGACGAAGCTCTGATCGTGATCGACGCGAACCACGCCGAGGTGGGGCTGCAGGGTCGTGAAGGGGTAATCCGCAACCTTGGGACGCGCGGCCGAGACGGCGCGCAGGAAGGTGCTCTTGCCGGCGTTGGGCAGACCCAGCAGACCGACATCGGCAAGCAGGCGTAGCTCAAGCCGCAGCTCGCGCTGCTCGCCTTCCTCGCCGCGGGTGCATTGACGGGGTGTGCGATTGACGCTCGACTTGAAATGGATGTTGCCGAGGCCGCCACGGCCGCCTTTGGCCAATATCACCTTCTTGCCATCGACGTCGAGGTCGGCAAGGAGTTCGTTGCTGTTGATATCGGCGATGGTGGTGCCGACCGGAACGCGAAGCGTCAGGTCTTTCCCCCGCTTGCCGTAGCAATCGCTCGAGCCACCGTTTTGCCCACGTTGGGCACGGTGGCGGCGGGCGTAGCGGTACTCGATCAGCGTGTTGATGTTGCGATCGGCAACGAAGTGCACGCTGCCGCCGTTGCCGCCGTCGCCGCCGTCGGGGCCGCCTTCGGGCTCGTACTTGTCACGCCGAAACGAGGCGATCCCGTTGCCGCCGTCACCGGCGGCGACAAGAATTCTCGCCTCATCGATAAATTTCATGGCAGTGCCTGTCGGTTAGCCAGGTTGAAAAGCAAAAAGCCCTATCACCAGGGATAGGGCTTGCTGCGGGGCTGAGCTGTGGCAGCCAGCCAGCGGTCAAACCTCTGCTGGAACGATGCTGACCGTGCGGCGACGTTGCGCACCCTTGATGGCAAACAGCACGTGGCCGTCTACCAGGGCGAACAGCGTGTGGTCCTTGCCGAGGCCCATGTTCTCGCCCGGGTGGAAAGCGGTACCACGCTGGCGGACGATGATGTTGCCGGCGCGAACCAGTTGGCCACCGTAGCGCTTGACGCCCAGACGTTTTGCTTCCGAATCGCGGCCGTTGCGTACGCTGCCGCCTGCTTTCTTGTGTGCCATGAGTCAGACTCCTCTCAAATCAGGCTGAAGGGTCAAGCGCCGCGCCGCCTGCAATGGCGTCGACCCGGATTTCGGTGTAGTTCTGGCGATGCCCCTGATGCTTCTGTGAGTGCTTGCGACGACGAAACTTGAAAATACGGATCTTGTCGTGACGACCTTGCGAAAGCACAGTGGCCTTGACCGAGGCGCCAGCGACGATCGGCGTGCCGACCATCACCGTTTCGCCTTCGCCAACCATCAGGATCTGGTCAAGGGTGATTTCTGCGCCAACGTCTGCCGGTATCTGTTCTATTTTCAATTTTTCGCCGTTGACAACGCGATACTGCTTGCCACCGGTTTTTATGACCGCGTACATGTTGGACTCCAAAGGACTGAACAAAGTGAGACAAAGAACCGCGCATTATACGTGTTCCTCCTCCTCCGTCAAAGAGTTTGCGCCATGTCGGGGCTATCCGTCGCTTGACGCAAGACGGGTCGGCGCCTAACATTCCAAGGTTTTTTGGCCAAGGTGTCTTCTCGTGAGAATGGAGCAGTTGTACAAGCTGATCGGCTCGGATATGAAGGCCGTTGATGCCGTGATTCGTCAGCGCCTCCATTCCGAGGTAGTGCTCGTCCGTCAGGTGGCCGAACACATCGTTCAGAGTGGCGGCAAGAGGCTGCGTCCGGCGCTGGTTTTGCTCTCCGCTGGCGCAATGGGCTACCGCGGTACGCATCACCACGAACTCGCGGCGGTGATCGAGTTCATCCACACGGCCACCCTGCTTCATGACGATGTGGTCGATGGTTCGGACCTGCGGCGTGGCCGCGAAACGGCCAACGCGATGTTCGGCAATTCGGCCAGTGTACTGGTGGGCGATTTCCTCTATTCGCGGGCCTTCCAGATGATGGTTACGGTTGACGACATGCGCATCATGCGTGCCCTGTCGGACGCGACGAACGTCATTGCCGAAGGCGAAGTGCTGCAATTGATGAATTGCCATGACGCAGACATTGACGAGGAGGGCTATCTACGCGTCATTCGCTACAAGACGGCAAAGCTGTTCGAAGCGGCGGCGCAGCTTGGCGCGATTATCGGCGGTGGGACGCCGGCGATCGAGAGGGGGATGGCGACTTACGGCATGCATCTGGGAACGGCATTTCAGCTCATTGACGACGTCCTCGATTACTCTGGTGCCGAGGTTGAGACGGGCAAGCATCTGGGGGATGATCTGGCCGAAGGCAAGCCAACGCTGCCGCTGATCTTTGTCCTTCAAAATGGCAATCCGGAGCAGGTGGCTTGCGTACGGCACGCCATCGAGAATGGTGGGCGGGAAGACTTTCCCGGTGTGTTGGAGGCGATTCGCGCCACCGGCGCACTGGAATACGCGAAACAGAAAGCCACGGCCGAGGCAGAGCTCGCAGCCAGTGCACTTGATGTCGTGGCCGCTTCTCAATACAAGGATTCCTTGCTAGAATTGTGCCTCTTTGCTGTCGCTAGAAACTATTAGCGCAGTTGTTGCCTCAGTCGGGGCGTAGCTCAGCCTGGTAGAGTACTGCGTTCGGGACGCAGGAGTCGGAGGTTCGAATCCTCTCGCCCCGACCAATCGTTTGATGTTGTTTTTTATCGCCCCGTCTGGCGATGGCGGAGCGCCGCTCGCGGCGCGCGGTTTCCCGTCGTTTGCTTCGATCGGGTCGTCCGCCACTTTCGTTGGCGGGAGCATCTGCTATGCTTTGGTGCTCGGCACGACTCCTCTGCCAATGACGAAATACCTATTGCTAATCGGACTGGTCTGGGCCGTCTGGCTGATCTGGCGCAAGGGTCGGACCTCGTCACATGATGGTGTCGAAAGCCAGACCGTCGAGCGCGAAGCCGAGCGCATGGTGGAATGTGCACGTTGTGGCGTCAATCAGCCAGTGAGCGAGAGCATTCTGGCCAATGGCCGCTATTATTGCTGCCAGGCCCACCTTCGCGGAACCCCGCCCGGCGATGCCTGAGGAGGTGTCTTGACAACGGCGGCGGTCGGAGCCGAAGAGTTCTCCGAGACCCACTGGAAGTCGCTGCGCTACTTCAACCTTTACCGCCTTGCCGTTGCCGCGCTGCTTTCGTCATCGGTGCTGTTCTCTCCGTCAGCTTTTCCGATACTTCGTCCGCACCACGGTCTGCAGCAGCCGGTACTCGTTAGTCTATATCTGGTGTGCACCGCGGTGGCCGTGATTCTGGCCTATCGCCATCGTCAGCACGCCGCCATGCAGTTGACTGCCAGCGTCCTGGTTGATGTGGTAATCATGACGCTGTTGATTCATGCCGGCGGTGGTCTGGGCAGCGGTCTTGGCTCGATGTTGCTGGTGACCTTGGCCGGTGCCGGCCTGGTCGGACAGGGTCGCCTGGTATTGTTCTATGCCGCGTTGGCAGCGCTGGCGGTGCTGTTCGAACACTCCTACCGGGCGGCGCTGGATGAGTTCGATGCAGCAGGATTCTTCCAGGCGGGTGTTTTCAGCATCGGCTTTTTCGCGGTGGCGATTTCTGCCCGACTACTGGCGCGCCGGGTAATCGCCAACGAGGTGCTGGCGCGCAAACGCGGCGTCGACCTCAATAACCAGACGGTGATTAGCCAGCGCGTCATCGAGGAGATGCAGGACGGCGTGGTGGTGCTTGATCGTAACGGCAAGGTCAAACAGAGTAACCCGCGTGCCAGGCAGCTCCTCGGCCTGGACGGTGACGGCGAGCATCGTCTGACAGACTATTCGCCCGAGTTGGCGCTGAATTTCGCCGATTGGTGTCGGCATGGCGGCGACCAGGGCGCGCTCGTACGGGTGCCCGCCAGTGGCATAGAATTGCGGGTGAGGTTTGTCCCGACCGAGAGCTCGGAAAGCGATGCCCTGGTCTTTCTCGACGACCTGGGCCGTCTGCAGGAACAGGCGCAGCAACTGAAACTGGCAGCACTCGGACGGCTGACCGCCAATATCGCGCATGAGATCCGCAATCCATTGTCGGCAATTAGTCATGCCGGTGAACTGATGCGTGAAGAGCGCCGGGGCGAGATGTACGAGCGCTTGTTGCGAATCCTGCTCGACAATACCCAGCGCCTGGAGCGAATCGTCAGTGATGTGCTCGAGCTTGGGCGCCGCGATCGCCTCTATCGCGAAACGATCGACCTGCGGCAGACCTTGCCGCTACTGGTCGAGGAATACCTCGCTCGAGAGAGTTTACCTGCGGATGTGGTTCGCCTTGATTTGTCGGGCAAGGCCACTCTGTGTTTCGACCGCTCTCATTTTCATCAGGTGTTGTGGAATCTTCTTGGTAACGCACTGCGCCATTCGCAGCGGGGGGTCGGCAGCGTTCACTTGCTCGTTTGTGACGCCAAGGCCGATGGTCAGGTGGAGCTGCATGTCATGGACGACGGGGAGGGGGTCGGTGAGGATCGTCGCGAGCACATTTTCGAACCGTTCTTTACTACCCATCATCGCGGTACCGGTCTGGGGCTCTATATCGCTCGCGAGTTGTGTGATGCCAACGGGGCCAAACTCGAACTGCAGAGCACCAGGCCGGGTGCTGATTTTCGTCTTTTGGGGAGGTCTGTAGAGTGTCAGTAGGCAAGACGGAGCGTCGGCCACGCGGCGAGCTGGCAAGAGTGCTGGTGGTCGACGATGAGGCGGATATCCGCGAACTTCTCGACTTGACGGTGGTTCGCATGGGATTGTCGGCGGACTGCGCGGCCAGCGTCGCGGAAGCCAGGGGACTGCTTGAGCGGCAGCGCTATCAATTGTGCATCACCGACATGCGCTTGCCTGACGGTGACGGTCTCGAGATCGTGAAGCTGATCGGGGAGCGCTACGGGGAGACCCCGGTGGCGGTGATCACCGCCTTCGGCAGCGCCCAGAACGCCGTTGCTGCGCTCAAAGCCGGGGCTTTTGACTATCTGGCCAAGCCGGTGGCGCTGGAGCAATTGCGCAGCCTGATCAAGTCGGCCCTCAGTTTGCCGCGCCACAGGGGGTCCACGGACGAAGAGCACTCCTCAGGGTCAGCGACACAGCTGATCGGAGAGTCTGCAGCAATTGAACATGTTCGCCAGATGATCGACAAGCTGGCTCGCAGCCAGGCGCCGGTCTATATCTCGGGCGAGTCGGGAACCGGCAAGGAACT
>NZ_JAVTWB010000121.1:7334-35411 GCF_032229525.1 Accumulibacter sp.
TGGTCGAAGCGCTGTTGCAGCGCATCTGCGGCGCACAAGCGCCGCGCCTGGAGCCGCAAGCCCTGCGAGCGCTGGCCGCCTATAGCTTCCCGGGTAACGTACGCGAACTCGAAAACATTCTCGAGCGAGCCACCGCGCTGTGCGGCAATGGTTCGGTGACCGTCAACGACTTGCAGTTGGCGCCGGAAAAGGCGGTTGATGGCAGCATCGGCCGAGACGGTGAGACGCTCGACGAATACATTAACCGCGTCGAGAAGCAGGCAATTCTCGAGGCGCTGAACAAGACCGCTTTCAATCGGACCGCGGCCGCCAGATTGCTCGGCGTCAGCTTCCGCTCGCTGCGCTATCGCATCGAGCGGCTCGGCATCGAAGAGTGAAGCCTGTTGGCCGCCGTGGCGCGGGTCGCGGGATAGATGCTGACGGCTGGCTCGACGGCGTTTGCCGTATCGAGTCACCGAATCGCGATGAGCGTCCGGATGGCGAACCAGTGTCGCTTATTGTCGTGCATGCGATCAGCCTGCCGCCCGGGGAGTTCGGTGGCGAGTCGATTGTGCGGCTGTTTACCAATCAACTGGATCCGTCGGCGCATCCGTATTTTCCGCAGATCAGTACCTTGCGGGTGTCAGCCCATTTGCTGCTCCGACGAGAGGGTGGTGTGATCCAGTTCGTGTCTTGCCGCCAGCGTGCGTGGCACGCCGGTTTGTCCTCTTGGGGTGGGCGGCAGCGTTGCAATGATTTCTCGCTGGGCATCGAACTGGAGGGCTGTGACGAGTTGCCCTTCGAGGAAATACAGTACCGCCGTTTGCTGGATGTCGTTCGGCTGTTGTGCGCGCACTACCCGATCGAAGCGGTGGTCGGACACAGTGAGGTCTCGCCCGGCAGAAAGACCGACCCGGGACCTTGCTTCGACTGGCGGCGTCTGGCAACGATCGGCGATCTGCCCGGTGCCTGTCGCTGACGGGCACTATTGGGTGCTGCCGGCGAGTACTTCTCAAAAAAATTGCTCAGCCCAGAAAGCGACGGATTCGGTCAACTGCCTCGGCCAGACGTTCGACACCCGCTGTGTAAGCAAAACGCAAGTGTTTCTCCGGCGCGTTACTGCCGAAATCGAGTCCCGGAGTGATCGCCACGCCCGCCGATTCGAGTAATTGGCGCGCGAAACGATCGCTGTTGTCGGTCAGCGCACTGCAATCGGCGTAGATGTAAAAAGCGCCCTCCGGCTTGGTTGCCAGGCGGAACCCGAGGTTTTCAAGCGCTGGCGCCAGGAAATCGCGACGTCGGCGGAATTCGTTGCGCCGCTCCTCAAGGATGCTGATGGTGGCCGGGGTGAAGGCCGCGAGCGCGGCGTACTGCGCTGGTGTCGAAGGCGAAATGAAGAGATTCTGCGCGAGTTTTTCAATGTCGCGGCTGAAGCGCTCGGGAACGACCAGCCAGCCCAGTCGCCAGCCGGTCATGTTGAAGTACTTGGAGAAGCTCTGCACGATGAAGATGTCGTCGCCGAACTGCAGGGCCGTCGGCACCTCGCGCTCGTAGGTGAGGCCGTGGTAGATCTCGTCGATGATCAGTTGCCCACCCTGCTGCCGGACGAAGCCGGCAATCGCGGCCAGCGTCGCATCGTCCAGTAGGGTGCCGGTGGGGTTGGCTGGCGACGCCAGGAGAGCACCGGCGCTGCTCTCGTTCCAGTATTGTTCGACGTCGGAAAGGGTCGGCTGAAAGTTGTTGTCGGCGTGGACGGGAATGCTGATCGGGACACCTTCGAAGCTGCGGACGAAGTTGCGGTTGCACGGATAGCCAGGATCGGTGAGTAGCCACTGGCTGCCGGGCTCGGCGAGGCACGCCATGGCCAGCAGGAGCGCGCCCGAAGCGCCGGCTGTGACGACGATGCGCGAGGGTGCAACGGTCACACCGTAGCGTGTGGTGTAGAAGGCTGAGATGGCCTGGCGTAGTTCGGGAAGCCCGAGCGAGGGCGTGTAGAACACCCGGCCGGTGGCAATCTGGGCCTGCGCCGCGGCGACGATGGGCTCGGGCGTCGGGAAATCCGGCTCGCCGACCTCCATATGAATAATGTCGCGCCCCTCGGCTTCGAGTGTCTTGGCCCGCGCCACCAGCTCCATGACGTGGAAGGGGGCGATCTCGGCGAGACGCTTGGCGGGAAAAGTCGGCATGATCGATTGGTGGCGCTTGTAGGAAAGGAAGCAGTTTAACCACAAGGCGTTTGGCAGGCGAAAGAAAGGCCGCCCGCAGGCGGCCTTTCGATGGCTCGATCAGACGATCAGGCTGCCTGGAACTCCTTCTCGAGTTCGTTGCGGATGTCTGCGAGTTTGGGCGGCAACTTGTCGCCCATCTTCGCGAACCACTCCTTGACGCCTTCCAGTTCGCTCCTCCAGGCCTGCTGGTCAAGGCTGGTGACGCCGGCGAATTGGTCCTTGGAGAAGTCTACGCCGGACCAGTCGATATCCTCGTAGTTGGGCATCCAGCCGAGAGCGGTCTTGCGTGCGGAAACCTTGCCCTCGCAGCGGTCGATGATCCACTTGAGGATGCGCGCGTTGTCACCGAAACCGGGCCAGGCGAAGCCGCCCTTTTCGTTCGTCCGGAACCAGTTAACCATGAAGATCGGCACCGCCGTGTCGGCGGCGTTACCCATCTTCAGCCAGTGGCTGTAATAGTCAGCCATGTTGTAGCCGCAGAACGGCAGCATGGCGAACGGGTCGCGACGCACGACGCCCTGTTGGCCGAAGGCAGCAGCAGTGGTCTCCGAACCGAGCGTGGCGGCAGCATAGACGCCGTGATCCCAGTCAACCGTCTGGCAAACCAGCGGCACGGTCGAGGCGCGACGGCCGCCGAACAGGAAGGCCGAGATCGGCACCCCTTCGGTGCTCTCCCACTGGTCGTCAATGCACGGACACTGCGATGCCGGTGCCGTGAAGCGGGAGTTCGGGTGCGCCGCCTTGGTGCCCTTCTCCTTGGCGATCGCCGGCGTCCAGTCGTTGCCCTGCCAGTCGATGGCGTGCTCGGGTGCCGGGCCCATGCCTTCCCACCACACGTCGCCATCGTCGGTCAGCGCGACGTTGGTGAAGATGGTGTTCTCGGCGAGCGAGGCCATGGCGTTGAAGTTGGTCTGGTCGTTGGTGCCCGGGGCGACGCCGAAGAAGCCTGCTTCCGGGTTGATCGCGTACAGACGGGTGACGCCATTCTGGTCCTGGCGCGGCTTGATCCAGGCGATGTCGTCACCGATGGTGGTGACCTTCCAGCCGCCCAGGCTGGCCGGCGGCACCAGCATCGCGAAGTTGGTCTTGCCACAGGCCGACGGGAAGGCCGCGGCAACGTAGTGTTTCTTGCCTTCAGGCGATTCGACGCCAAGAATCAACATGTGTTCGGCCATCCAGCCGTCATCGCGCGCCATGTTGGAAGCGATGCGCAGGGCCAGACACTTCTTGCCGAGCAGCGCGTTGCCACCGTAGCCCGAACCGTAGGACCAGATTTCACGCGTCTCCGGATAGTGAACGATGTACTTGGTGGTCGGGTTGCACGGCCAGCGTGGATCCTTCTGGCCGGGTTCCTTGGGCGCGCCGATCGAGTGCACACAGGGGATGAAGGTGCCGTCGGTGCCGAGCACCGGGAAGACGGCCTTGCCCATGCGGGTCATGATCTTCATGTTGACCACGACATAGGCGCTGTCGGTGATCTCGACGCCAATCTGGGCGATCGGTGAACCGACGGGACCCATCGAGAAGGGAATGACGTACATCGTGCGACCCTTCATGCAGCCCTTGAAGACACCGTTCAAGGTTTCGCGCATCTTGGCCGGGTCTTCCCAGTTGTTGGTCGGGCCGGCATCTTCTTTTTTCTCGGAGCAGATGTAGGTACGGTCTTCGACGCGGGCGACGTCGGAAGGGTCGGAAAACGCCAGGAAGGAGTTCTTGCGCTTCTTGAGTTTGGTGAAGGTGCCCGCTTCTACCAGCTCGGCACATAGACGATCATATTCGGCTTGCGAGCCATCGGCCCAGACCACCTGGGCTGGCTC
The DNA here is from genome assembly GCF_032229525.1 of Accumulibacter sp. Taxonomy (GTDB): domain Bacteria; phylum Pseudomonadota; class Gammaproteobacteria; order Burkholderiales; family Rhodocyclaceae; genus Accumulibacter. The sequence continues at coordinate 11,359 of NZ_JAVTWB010000121.1, forward strand.
GGTGAGGGCAGCAATATCGGCAACCCATTTCTTCAGGCGTTCATGTTTGACGTAGTCCGGGGCATTTATCGAAACAGTCTGGTTCATGGTAATCACTCTCGAAGGAAGGTGGAGGAGCGGAACTTACCGTGGCGTGGCGCGCGCAGAAGCAGGCCAACAGAGCCGGGACCCGGAAGGGTCCGTCCAGCCCAATTGGGGGCGACGCGTCGGTCGCGGCTGGCGAAAAACAAGCCTGGTGCAGCAGGGGAAATCGGCATGCTAGGCGTTGGTGCTACAAGGTTGTCGGGGTTTGTGTAATTATGCCACAGGTCCAGCCCGCGCTGGCCATCCATCGCCAAGCGCCGTTCCGCCCGCAGGGCCGAGCGCGAGACCTCCAGGCCCGTCGTTGATCGACCGCCAGAGAGCCACAAGCGGCCGCTTTTGGTTAGATATTCCATCAGGAGAGAGTCATGAACAAAGACAAAGACCAGTTGCGTACTGCTGCCCTGTTTTATCATCGCAATCCCAGACCGGGCAAGATAGCGATCCAGCCGACCACCCAACTGACCAATCAATACGACCTCTCGTTGGCCTACTCACCAGGGGTGGCTGCGGCTTGCGAAGAAATTGTCGCTTTCCCGGCGGAGGCGAGCACTCTCACTTCGCGCGCCAATCTCGTCGGCGTGATCACCAATGGCACGGCAGTACTGGGTCTCGGGCCAATCGGTCCACTGGCGGCCAAGCCGGTTATGGAAGGTAAGGCCGTATTGTTCAAGAAGTTCGCCAACATTGACGTTTTCGACCTCGAGATTGACGAGCTCGACCCCGATCGTCTGGTCGAAATCATTGCCTCCCTGGAACCGACTTTTGGCGGCATCAACCTCGAGGACATCAAGGCACCGGAGTGCTTCTACGTCGAGCGCAAGCTGCGCGAACGGATGAAGATCCCCGTCTTCCATGACGACCAACACGGTACGGCGATCGTTGTCGGCGCGGCAATCCTCAACGGCCTGCTCCTGCAGGGCAAGGATCTTGCCAAGGTGAAGGTGGTCACCTCCGGCGCTGGCGCTGCCGCCTTGGCCTGCCTCGATTTGCTGGTGATGCTGGGGATTCCGGTCGAGAACATCTGGGTCACCGACATCAAGGGCCTGGTCTATGAGGGGCGCGTCGAGGACATGGACGAGATCAAGGGGCGCTACGCCAAGGCCACCGACGCGCGCACCCTCGGTGACGTGATCGGCGGTGCCGACGTTTTCCTCGGGCTGTCAGCCGGGGGGGTTCTCAAGCAGGACATGGTGGCGAAAATGGCGCCGTCACCATTGGTCATGGCGTTGGCCAATCCCAATCCCGAAATCCTGCCGGAGGATGTCAAGGCGGTGCGTAGCGACGCGATCATCGCCACCGGGCGCTCGGATTACCCCAACCAGGTCAATAACGTACTGTGCTTTCCGTTCATCTTCCGCGGCGCGCTCGATGTCGGCGCGACGACCATTACGGAAGCGATGAAGCTGGCTGCGGTCAAGGCCATCGCGGAACTCGCGCGTGTCGAGCAATCGGAAGTGGCCTTAAAAGCGTATGGCGAAAAGGTGGCCAATTTTGGCCCCGAGTATCTGATTCCCAATCCTTTCGATCCGCGTCTGATCAGGAAGATCGCACCGGCGGTTGCCGAGGCGGCCATGGAATCGGGAGTGGCAACCAGGCCGATCAAGAACATGGACGCCTACCGCGATAGTCTCGACGAATTCGTCTATCACTTTGGCTTGATCATGAAGCCGGTGTTCTCGCAGGCCAAGCAGGCGCCCAGACGGATAGTCTTTGCCGAAGGTGGCGACGAACGCGTGCTGCGCGCGGTGCAGGTGATCGTCGACGAAGGCATCGCAAAACCGATCCTTATTGGTCATCCGGGTCACATCAGCCGCCAGCTCGAGGCGGCTAACCTGCGCGTGCGGCCGGGTGTTGACTTCGACATCATCTACACCGGCTACAACGACTTCGTCGAAGATCATTTCGAGGTCTACTGGAAGGAGTATCGGCGCTTGATGGAGCGCAAAGGCGTTTCGGCCGATTTCGCCAAGCGCGAGGTGCGGCGTAGTCCCTCGTTGTTCGGCGCACTGATGGTCCGCATGGGTGACGCCGATGGTCTTATCTGCGGCACGCTCGGTAGTCATGCCGTGCATCGTGGGTACGTCGAGAATGTCATCGGCTTGGCGCCAGGCGTGCGCAGCCTGTACGCGATGAGTGCGCTGCTGTTGCCCGATCGCACGCTGTTCATCGCCGATACCTATATCAACTACGAACCTTCTGCCGAGCAGCTGGTGGATATGACCTTGTTGGCCGCCGACGCGGTTCGTCGCTTCGGTGTGACCCCGCGAGTTGCCCTGCTATCGCATTCGTCCTTCGGTTCCGAGAACACGCCGACGGCCCTGAAGATGAGAGAAGCGCTGCGCTTGCTGAAGGAGCGCGCACCGCGCCTGGAAGTCGAAGGTGAAATGCACGGCGACGCGGCGATTGACGATCAGATACGCCAGCGCGTTTTTCCCGGGGATGCGCGCCTGAAAGGGCAGGCCAACCTGCTGATCATGCCCACGCTTGATGCGGCCAACATCTCCTTCAACCTGTTGAAGATCGCCGCCGGTGACAACCTGACGATTGGGCCGATCTTGCTCGGGGCGGCGCAGCCGGTGCACATTCTGACGGCGACGGCGACGGTTCGCCGGGTGGTCAACATGACAGCTCTGGCCGTCGTCGACAAACTGATGAACGAGCGTTGATCGCTGCGCATCGACCGGCGCCATTTGATGCGTAGCGGTGACCGCTGCCCTCCTGCCGTTGATACCGATGGCCGCTTCCTCGGCAAACCGCCACCATGAAGCCTGATGGCGAACGGTAGAATCGCCTTGGTTCTCGGCGGAGGGGGCGCGCGTGCCGCGTATCAGGTCGGCGCCTTGCGCGCCGTAGGAGAATTCCTCGGCCACTCGACCCGGAACCCGTTTCAGATCTTGTGCGGGACTTCGGCTGGCGCTGTCAACACGGCCACCCTGACCGGTTACGCCTACAACTTTCGCGCTGCGGTCGAAGCGATCGACGAGGTCTGGCGCAACATTCATGTCGGGCAGGTCTACCGGGCCGATCCGATCGGCATTGGCCGCACCGGCGCTGCTTGGCTGGGCGCTTTCCTGCTCGGTTGGGCGGTCAAGTGTCGTCCGCGGTCCCTGTTCGACAATCAGCCCCTGCGCCGACTGCTTGAGCAGAAACTTCGCTGTCGCAACAGTGAGCGTTCGCTAGCCAAAAGTACTCTCTACACGGTCAGCATCACGGCCTCCCGGTATGCCACGGGCGACGGCGTGCGTTTCTTTCCGGCGCATCCGAAGGTGCAGGCATGGCGGCGCAGGCAGCGCATCGGTTGTCGGGCGCAGTTGTCAGTCGACCATGTGATGGCGTCAAGCGCCATTCCTTTCATTTTCCCGGCCGTACATCTCAACCGCGAGTATTTCGGAGACGGGTCAATGCGCCAACTGGCGCCGATTTTCCCGGCGATTCCTCTCGGCGCCGAAAAAATTCTGGTCATCGGTGTCGGCCGAATGAGTGAGGTGAGGCAGCGGCAGAGCTTCCGACGCTACCCGACCCTGGCCCAGATTGCCGGACATGCACGTGCACTTCCATGGGCAGTGTAAATGCTGCTTCGCGGCCTTGGCGCAATGAACCGGCGCGGTGGCGCCTTGACCAGCTATCTGCTCTTTGAGCAATCCTACACCGGCGCGCTGATCGATCTCGGCTATCGGGACGCGATGGTTCGCCAGGACGATGTAAAGACTTTTCTTGATGCCTGAAGACATTTCATGTGCTACATTACATAGTCGAGCTATCTTCTTATTTTTTTGAATGTATGGTTCTTTCGGACGATGGGCTGCGTTAGAATCATGACAAATTGTAGATCGTGCAGGAGGTTTGCGATGCGGATGATGCTGAGAGCAGTGATGCTGTTGGGGGCCCTGATGGGCACCGGGCTGATGTCAATGGAAGCCGCGCACGCCGCGGACAAGGCCAAGAGCAAGGCCGAATTACACAAGAGCAAAGCAGCGGCGACGAAAAAGGAGAAGGCTGCGCCGAAGGCGTCGAAGTCGAAGTCCAAGTCCACTCGCGTCGCCAGGAGTAGCAAGTCGGCTTCGCCGGTGGCAAAGAGCAAATACGCGCCGGTTGGTCAGAAGAAGAAGGTGAGCCCGGCCTTTGCCAGCGATGCCGATCTGTGGCAAGACCATGAGCACCTGGCGGTCCGCTCGGGTTCGGCACTGGTGATTGCGCAGGATAGTGGGCAGGCGCTGTACGAGAAGAATGCCAGAGCCGTCGTCCCTATCGCCTCGATCACCAAGATAATGACGGCGATGGTGGTGCTCGACAGCATGCCTGATCTGCAGGCGCCGATTACCATCACCGATGACGACGTCGATTACTTGAAAGGAAGTCGATCGCGTCTCCAGGTAGGAACCGTCCTGACGCGCGAGAGGGCTTTATTGTTGGCGCTGATGTCCTCCGAGAACCGCGCGGCCAACGCACTTGGCCGTCACTACCCGGGTGGTTTGCCGGCTTTCGTGGCGGCTATGAACCGCAAGGCGGCCTCGCTCGGGATGGCCAGGACGCACTTCGAGGATCCCACCGGGCTGACCAGCAACAACGTTGCCACCGCACACGACCTGGCACGAATGGTTGCTGCCGCATATCGCTATCCATTGATCCGTGAGTTCTCGACGACCTCGGGCGCCACGGCTGAAGTGAGAGGGCGCGAGCTCGAGTACCGCAATACCAATCAGCTGGTCAAGAGCCCGACCTGGGAAATTGGCCTGTCGAAGACTGGCTACATTCAGGAAGCGGGCAAGTGCCTGGTCATGCAGGCAACCGTTGCCGACAAGCCGGTGGTTATCGTGCTGCTTGATTCAGTCGGCAAGCAAACGCGCATTGGCGATGCTATTCGCATCAAACGCTGGATGGAGAGCGCGTCGGTATCGGGCAAGCCCAGTCCCGCTTGATCTGTCGTGCGGGCTGATAGCTACGGCCCTGCCGTGGTTTTTTCCCCCAGACGGTGGCTCGCTCGTTGCTCCAGGTCTCGAGCCGGCGACCAGGTGTCGATGGTCCGCCGTCGGATCGAAGTCGTCGCGCCTGGAAAAGATGTAAAGGCCGGTTGACTGCAGTCGTGAGTGGAGCCGGCATCCGTTTCGGCCTTGCTTGAGCTGGATGGGCCACGCCATCACCCACGGTACTGGCGCTTGTCACGCAGCAACTGACAACGGCTAAAGCGGGGCGAACCCCGGCGCGTGGGGGTTGCGCGCGGGGCGATGCGGCAAAAAGGTCGTTGGGGGAAGCGCGCTGAAGGGTTCTGGGCGTGATTGTCAACATAGAACCCACGACCCGCGGCGCTCGACAAATTGCGATTGGTTTGGCCGCCTTGTCTGGTAGCATGCGCCGTGATGGAAAAGCTTCTCCCTATTAAATTCGTGACTTCGCGCGGGCGACTGTTGTTGCTCTGTGTGCTGGCGGCTGTCCTGCCTGTCGCCACGGCGGCTGCGCAGACGGCTGAGCCGGTGATGGTGGTGATCACGCATCCGACGACCAGTGAAGAGGGGATTCCCCGAGCGTCCTTGCGCGCCATTTTCGGCATGCTCTTGCAGCAATGGCCTGGCAGAAAGCCGGTCAAGGTCTTCGTTCTGAGGGATGACGCGTCCGAGCATGCCACGTTCAGCAAGAGTGTGCTGCAAGTGTTCCCGCACCAGTTACGGATGGCTTGGGACCGACAGGTCTTTTCGGGTCAGGGACAATACCCCGAGCAGGTGAGTTCGCCCCAGGAGATGTTGTCACGAGTGGCGTCAACCCCGGGGGCAATTGGTTACGTCAAGGCAAGCGAGGTCGATCAGAATGTGCGTGTACTCAAGATTCGCTAAGGCCGCGCGCAGCATAGCCCTGTTTGGCGCCCTGTCGCTCTCGGCAGCGCTCGCGCAAGCAGTGGATTTCCTGGACGGCGATCTCCAGGTGCACGGTTTTGCCACCGGAACGCTGGTGAACACGAGCGACAACAATTGGTTCGGCAAGAGCGATGACCAGATCAGCAAGGACTACTGGGAAATAGGTGCAAATGCTTCGTGGCGGGTGACGCCCGACGTACAGTTGTCAGCCCAGGCGCTTTCGTATACGGCGGGTGGGACTGATGATGGCGACGCGCGCCTGGATTACGGCCTGGTCGACTGGACGGCAGTGTCGAGCGAAGCAGGGCGGGGCGGAATTCGGCTGGGACGGTTCAAAACCGCCTATGGCCTGTACAACAAGACGCGCGACGTCGCGTTCACTCGACCGAGCATCATCCTGCCGCAATCGATCTATTTCGAGCGAACGCGCAACCTGACCGTTTCCGCCGATGGCGGGGAGTTATACGTCGAGCGTTACGGCGAAAATGGCACTCTTTCCGCCAGTTTCGCCTTGGGCCAACCGCAGACGGACACCGAGGCGGCGCAGACGGCCGTCATTGGTTCGAACCGGCCTGGTCACATCGATTCCAAGCTGGCGCCCGATCTCCAGGTCATGTATGAAGGGGCAGGCGGCCGGTATGTTCTGGGTTTCACTGCTGTGCATCTCGAACTGAGCTACAAGCCCGGTGTTGGAGACCGGCTGCAGGCCGGAACGCATAGGCTGACGCCGCTGATATTTTCTGCCCAGTACAACGCCGAAGACTGGAGCCTGACGAGTGAGTACGCAAGCCGTCGCATCTCGGCCCAGGATTTCGGCCCGTTTTTCTACAATGGCACTACCGTTGGCGAGAGCTATTATCTGCAAGGAACCTATCGACTGGCTCCGAAGTGGGAAGGGGTTCTACGTTACGATGCCTATTACGCCGACAAGGCTGACCGCGATGGCAAGGACTTTTCGGCGGCCACCCGTCTGCCCGGATTCACTCGTTTCGCAAGGGACTGGACGGTTGGCGTCCGCTTTGACGTGACTCCGCAGTTCATGTTGCGGGCGGAAGCGCATCGCGTCAACGGCACCGGCTTCCTGCCCGTGCAGGACAATCCCAACGCGCAGGATCTGCGCCAGTATTGGGACACCTTCATGTTGCTCGGATCCTTCCGGTTCTAATGCCCGCGAATGCCGGATACGCTATCCCCGCCGAAAACCCGTAGCGGTTCCAGATTTCTGAGCCTCAAATGGAAGGTTCTGTTGACCCTGGGCGGGGTGATGCTGACGGTTAACGGCGGCTTGTCCTGGCTTCACTTCCACGATTTGACGAGTCGCTTCGAAGTCCAACGCGCTGCGACCAGAGAACGCCTTGTAGCCCAAGCTTTTGCCTTGCGCAGCGACTTCGGACTTCGCTTGCAGGCGCTGGCCGGCATGCTGGCTGCTCTCGACTCGGTCGGGGTGAGTCTGTTCGAGACGCGTGCGGGTAATGCGCTGCTGCACCAACACTTTGATAGCTACTGGTCGGTTCTGCAACTGGATCTTGGCCTTGACTCGCTGCAGGTCTACGCGAAGACCGGTCCTCCTCTGGTCACCTGGAGGACCGATGCGTTGACGGAACTCGATCACAACGCCCAGGTACGTACGGTGATCGAGAATGAGCGGGCCATGCAGTGGACACGCTGCGAGCAGGTCTGCACCCAGTTCGCGGCGGCGCCGATCCTGTCGGCGGGGCGGGTGGCGGGGGCGGTGGTCTTGGGCAGCTCTCTGGCAGACGTGGTGGTCTCGTTCCACCGTTTATCTGGCGCGGATCTCGGTGTACTGATTCCGGGCGGCAACCGGGAGGGCAAGAACGTATTGTCAGACTTGGGGTTGCAGGTGATTGCCCTGAGCAGCGCGGAACGAAATCTGTCCCTCCTGCATCAACTGACGGCGGTTCCGCCGCTGCCCGGTGGACGTGCCTGGCGCTTGCTGTCTCACGATGAAAAGCAATTCGAGTTGTCGTTCCTGGCCCTCGACGCGCCCGATGGCGGCGCATCGCCTGCCCTCTTGGTGATTATCGACGATCTCACGCAAGCGTTGGCCGATATTCGGAAATCAGTCTGGAGTCGCTTACAGGGCGAGCTGGCGGCCTCCTTGTTCTCGCTGCTGTTGTTGGCGCTGCTGGTGCATGCGCCGTTGCAGCGCATGACCCGGGCCGTGCGCGCCATCCCGCTGCTCGGGCGCAGCGCTTTTGCCGAGGCACGCACGCGAATTGCGCCCCGCGTTCGGCGGCTGGTCGATGATGAAATAGACAGCCTTGACGAAGCCGCGATAGCCCTGTCGTATCGGCTGGAGACCCTGGAGCGGGATGTTGCGGCGCATTCCACCCAGATGGAAGAAATGCTGCAGCGTATTTCCGTCGAACGAGATTTCAGCAAGAACCTGCTCGAGACCGCACAAGTCATCATCCTGACACAGTCAGCTGATGGGCAGATTCTCACGCTGAATCGCCACGGGCGCTTGCTGTCGGGCTGGGCAGAGGAAGAAGTGCCGGGCAAGCGCTTCTTCCAGCTGGTCTCTCGGGACGGGCCGTCTGAGGTGGCGGTCCAGCAGGCGGTGCAGGGGATTGCCGCCGGCGCTCGTCGGCGCGTTCAGCTGGAATCAATTCTGGTTAGCACGAAAGGTCAGTCGTACGAAATCACCTGGAACCACACGCGTCTTTCCGAGGGGGCGGGCGAGGGGACAATAATCCTGTCGGTCGGCATTGACCACACCGAGCTCAAGCGCGCCGAGTCACACGTCAGCTATCTGGCCGAGCACGATCCGCTGACGGGTTTGGTCAACCGCCAGCATTTCCAGCACGAGCTCGATCGCGCGCTGAACAGCGCTCGCCGTTCGGCGCATGATGGTGCACTGCTATATCTCGACCTCGACGGGTTCAAGTATGTCAACGATGTGAGCGGACATCAGGCCGGTGATTCGTTGCTGCGGATCGTTGCCGACGAAGTCGGCAACGTGGCACGGGCCAGCGATTTGCTGGGGCGGTTGGGCGGCGACGAACTGGGTGTGCTGCTACACGAATGTGATCGCGACGGGGCCATTCAGGTAGCCGAGAAAATCAACAATCGGCTGGCGGAAATCAAGTTCCCCGGATTAGGTGCGAACCATCGCGTTTCCGCCAGCATCGGGATCGTGATATTTGCCGAGGGAATGATGGACGTTAAGCAGCTGCTCGCCAACGCCGACATCGCGATGTACCAAGCAAAGTCGAAAGGCGGTGCTGGCTGGCACCTCTACTCCGAGGGCGAAGGCGTACAGGAGAAAATGCAGAGCCGCCTGTACTGGGAGGAGATGATCAACCGCTCGCTGTTGGAGCAGGGTTTTGTTGTCCATTACCAGCCGATACTCGATATCCGTGCCAAACAGGTCAGTCACTACGAGGCGCTGGTGCGCATGCGGGCGGCAGACGGATCGCTGATCCCGCCCGGCATGTTTATGGAAGTAGCCGAGAACAGTGGATCGATCCGCGAAATCGATCGTTACGTGATCCATGAAGTGTTCGGCAAGATGGTGTCGTTGTTTGCCGCCGGCAAGCACTACAAGTTTTCGATCAATCTGTCCGGCGTCAGTATCAACGATCCGCGGCTGTTTTCGTTCATTCGTGATGAACTTGCCAGCAGTCCGCTGTTGTCAAGTCACGTCATCTTCGAGATCACCGAAACTTCGGCTGTATCGGATTTTTCGGCCGCTCGCACGTTCATGAATGCGGTGCGAGAACTCGGTTGCGCGTTCTCGCTGGATGATTTCGGGATCGGGTTTTCATCGTTCAACTATGTCAAACAGTTGCCTGTGGATTACGTCAAGATCGATGGGTCGTTCGTCCGTACCCTGGTTGACAGTCCGGATGACCAGGTTTTTGTGCGGGCGCTGGCCGAGGTGGCGCGCGGTTTTGGCAAGAAGACCGTCGCCGAGTTCGTCGAAGACGAACGTGCCTTGAACATGTTGCGTACTTTCGGTGTGGACTACGCGCAAGGATACTTCATCGGCAAGCCAGGGCCGGATGTTGCCTGACGGTGGCTGGGCGACCGCCAGTGCTCGCGCCAGGGGGCATGGTGGTGTCAGTGATATAATGCGCCGCTGACTTGCCACCACCTTTGCCTACCGTCTGTCAAGCATGGCGCTGTTTACCCTTGGTATCAACCACCACACAGCGCCACTCGCGGTTCGCGAGCAGATGTCGTTTCAGGCTGAAAGTGTGCCCCAGGCGCTAGCCGACCTGGCCGCTGGTAAAACAGTCCATGAAGCAGCGATTCTCTCGACCTGTAACCGGACCGAAGTGTACTTCGCCACCGAGGTGCCGGATGCGGCTACGCAGTGGCTTGCTGACTATCATCGCCTGACGCGCCACGAGATCGAACCCTACCTCTACACTTATCCCGAGCGCGATGCAGTCCGCCATGCGTTTCGCGTGGCGAGTGGGCTCGACTCGATGGTGCTCGGGGAGCCGCAGATCCTCGGCCAGATGAAGGAGGCGGTGCGTGTCGCCGAGGAGGCCGGGACACTCGGTACGACTTTGCACAAACTGTTTCAGCACTCGTTTGCGGTCGCCAAGGAGGTACGTTCGACGACCGCGATAGGTACCAATAGCGTTTCGATGGCTGCTGCTGCGGTGCGCCTGGCCGAGCGCATCTTCGAGCGTATCGCCGATCAGAAGATCCTGTTGATTGGCGCGGGCGAGATGATTGAGCTGTGTGCCACACATTTCTGCGCCCAACACCCGAAGCAGGTGGTGATCGCCAACCGGACGGTCGAGCGCGGCCTGGCGCTGGCAGATCGCCTGGGCGGAACGGCGATCAGGCTCGAGGATCTCGGGGAAAGATTGTCGCAGTTCGATATCGTCGTCTCCTGCACCGCCAGTCCTCTGCCAATCCTCGGCCTGGGCATGGTCGAGCGGGCCATCAAGGTACGCCGTCACCGCCCGATGTTCATGGTCGACCTCGCCGTTCCGCGTGACATCGAGTTCGAGGTGGGCGAAATGGACGACGTCTTTCTGTATACGGTCGACGATCTCGCGCAAGTGGTCGAGTCCGGGCGCGAGTCGCGGCAGGCCGCGGTGCTGGACGCGGAAGCGATTATCAGCGAGCGTGTCGAGGGCTTCCTGCGCTGGCTGGCCACGCGTGGTACAGTGCCGGTGATTCGTTCACTGCGCGATGCTGCGGAACGTGCGCGCCGCCACGAGCTGGAGCACGCGCTGAAGCTGCTGGCCAAAGGCCAGGATCCGGCGCAGGTGCTCGACCAGTTCTCGCGCCGTCTGACCAACAAGTTTCTGCACGCGCCGACGCAGGCGCTGACCCAGGCTGGCGGTGATCGAGACCAATTGCAGGTACAGGCCGCACGCCTGTTTCACTTGCATCCGGATACGCGCTTCGGCGAGTAGCAGTCGCTGGTGCGCGATGCCAGTCCCTGACCATTATTCTTCCCATATCTTCGCGCACTGAACCTATTTCCCGATGAACCAGAGCATTCGCGACAAACTTGAGCATCTGAGCGGTCGCCTCGACGAACTCGAACGCATGTTGGCCAGCGGCGAAGCGACGCAGGATATGGATGAGTTCCGCAAGTTGTCGCGCGAGCATGCCGAACTGGGTTCGGTGGTTGCGCTTTACCAGACCTGGCGTCATGGTGAGTCCGACCTCGCATCCGCGCTCGAGATGCTGGCCGATCCGGAAATGAGAGACTTGGCGGAAGCGGAGGTGGCCGCCATCCGGGAGCGCTTGCCGCAGATCGAGGGCGATCTGCAGAAGCTGTTGCTGCCGAAAGACGCCAAGGACGGTCGCAATGTCTTTCTCGAGATCCGTGCGGGGACCGGCGGTGAGGAATCGGCTCTCTTTGCCGGCAACCTGTTCCGCATGTATACGCGCTACGCCGAACGTCAGCATTGGCGAGTCGAAGTGGTGTCAGCGAGCGTGTCGGACCTCGGTGGTTACCGGGAAGTGATCGCACGCATCATCGGCAATGGCGTCTACTCGAAGCTCAAGTTCGAGTCTGGAGCGCATCGCGTGCAGCGCGTTCCGGACACCGAAACGCAGGGCCGCATCCACACGTCGGCTTGCACTGTGGCCGTAATGCCCGAGGCGGACGCCCTGGAGGAGGTGCAGATCAACCCGTCCGAGATTCGCGTCGATACTTATCGCGCTTCCGGCGCAGGCGGGCAGCATATCAACAAGACGGATTCGGCCGTACGGATTACCCATTTGCCAACCGGGATTGTCGTCGAATGCCAGGATGATCGGTCGCAACACAAGAACAAGGCGCAGGCCCTGTCGGTACTGTCGGCACGGATCAGGGACGCGCAGGAGCGCGAGCAACACGCGAACATCGCGTCCACCCGCCGGGATCTGATCGGTAGCGGCGACCGTTCGGAACGAATCCGGACCTACAATTTTCCCCAGGGGCGAGTTACCGACCACCGTATAAACCTGACCCTGTACAAGATTGACGCAATCATGGATGGCGACCTTGACGATCTGCTTGGCGCACTGATCGCCGAGTATCAGGCGGATCAATTGGCCATGCTCGCCGAGAGCGCGTGAGTGGACGCCGCGCTAGCGAATGCTCTGCCCGACCTCTTTCTCTGACCACCGCTCTCCCAGCTACGCGTGCGCCGCGTGCTGACCGGGGCGGCGATGACTATCGCTGGCGCCTGGCATGCAGCCAGCCAGCGCATCGATCGTCTGGATGCGCGTCTGCTGGTCGAGCAGGTGACCGCTTGTACCCACGCCGATCTGCTTGCACACCCGGCACGGTCCCTCTCGACGGATCAGTTGAGCAGGCTGGATGCGCTCGTCGGTCGTCGTGCAGGCGGGGAGCCGCTGGCCTATTTGCTGGGATCGGCAGCGTTCTACGGGCGCGAATTCTGGGTCACTCCAGCGGTTCTAATTCCGCGCCCGGAGACGGAACTCCTTGTCGAACTCGCGATCGAACGCGTGCAGCCACACTCGGGAGCACGCATTCTCGATCTCGGTACGGGCTCCGGGGTCTTGGCGGTGACTCTCGGCTGCCTGTGCCCGGAAGCCAGGCTGACGGCAGTCGATCTCTCGGTGGCGGCACTCGCAGTGGCCAGTTCCAACGCGGCGCGCCATGCGGTTGAGATAGATTTCCGTGCCGGTCAATGGTTCTCGCCGCTGGGAGAAGAGCGTTTCAACCTGATCGTGGCCAACCCGCCGTATGTTGCACAGGGTGATCCGCATCTGCAGCAGAACGGTTTGCCTTTCGAGCCGCAGATGGCGCTGACCGATGGCGTGGTCGGCGGTGACGGCTTGGCCTGCATCCGCTTGGTGGTCGGCGGCGCAGCAGTCCATCTTCGCCCGGGTGGCTGGTTGCTTGTCGAACACGGATACGATCAGGCGGGCGCGGTGCGCGAACTGCTGCACCGGCAGGGACTGGCCGACGTTGCTTCGTGGCGCGACCTGTCGATGATAGAACGCGTCAGCGGCGGACGCTTGCATTGACGGCGCCTACCGCTAACCGGTAGACTGCCCGGTTGATTTTTTAACTACTACTAGCAATTGCGAGGTTTTGTGATGGATGTTCAACAGCTGATCAAGGAGCAGGTCACGACTAATCCGGTGGTGCTCTACATGAAGGGAACGCCGCAGGCTCCGCAGTGTGGTTTCTCGTCGGTCACCGTGCAGATCCTCAAAGCCTGTGGGGTGTCGACTTTCCTCAGCGTGAACGTTCTGGAGAATCCAGAGATACGTAACGGCATCAAGTCGTATGCCAACTGGCCGACCATTCCTCAACTGTACGTGAACGGCGAGTTTGTCGGGGGCTGCGACATCTTGCGTGAGATGTACGAGGATGGCGAGTTACAGAAACTCCTCGAAGGCCTCGTCGATCCGGTCGCTTGACGGTACGCTTTTTCAACAGGCTCGACGCGTCCGGCTTTTCTTGTCGGGAAGCTGGTCGCCTGCGCCGACGACATGTCGCCCCGTCTGTCCGGACCGGGTGCTGTCGCCGGCGTGGTTCTCAGGTGCTGGCAGAAGCGGGCTTGCCGGAGCTCAGTTCCTCGTAGGCGCGGACTGCTTCAGCGGCATACATCAGGGTCGGGCCACCACCCATGTAGGTGCACACGGCAAGCGTTTCCATCAATTGCTCACGGCTCACACCGAGACGAATCAGCGCCTTGATATGAAAGCCGATACAGGCATCGCAACGACTGGCAACGCCGATCGCCAGGGCGATCAGTTCCTTGTCGAGCGCCGACAACGCCCCCGGCGAAAGTGCCGCTTTGGCCATTGCGTTGAAGCCTTGAATCGTCTCCGGAATTTCGTTGCGCAGGGTGCCGAGTGCCTTGGCAACATCGTGCGTGATCGTGGTGAAAGACTTGCTCATTTCCGCCCTGTGTATCTAATCAGAAAACGCTAATATACATCCGCGGTACGGCTCGGGGCAACCAGTTTCAAAGGCCGGCGTGTTCGCCGGCGGGTGCCACCAGGGCGGCTCGCCGCCGCCTCAGAAGGAGACCAGCCGAACGTTTGCCGCCGCCAGCCGCTCGCTCAATACCGCGAGGAAGGACTGGTAGAAGTGGACCCGGCAGGCGTCTGAAGCAGCCTGCAAAGCGCTTTCGCTGATCCGCACCAGGGCGGCCTCGGTCACGGCGACGATGTCGGCGCCTCGTCTGGGTTGTGCCTTGCCGATTACTGCCATCTCTCCGACGCACTCGCCGGACGTCAGCATTTCCAGAACCATTCCGTTCTTGAGTACCTTCAGTTCGCCTTCGGCGAGGAAGCAGAAGAAATCGCCGCGATCACCGTCTCGAATGATGACCGTGCCGGGCGAAACGCGGGTCCATTGAGAAAAACGTACCACTTCCCATATCTCGACGTCGGAAAAGTCCGCGAAAAACGGGAACGAGCGTAGCGTCTCGAACTTCTCGAGATCTGCCATCTGGCCGACCGATACCTTTGCTTGCCGGGTACGAAAAGCTTGCGCCAGATCGTCTGAAAACTCCTCCCAGTTCGGGTAGCGAGTTTCGAGTTCCTTGCTCATCGCACGCGCCACGATGGCCTCCAGCGCCGCCGGAATATCGCTGCGCAGAGCCGAAGGCCGGCGTGGCTCGGCATTGATGATCTGGTAGATGATGTCGTAGCTGTTGCGGCCTTGAAAAGGCAGTTGTCCGGTCAAAAGCTGATACATCACCACGCCGAGCGAGTAGATATCTGTTTGCTGATCGAGCCGGCGGTCCTGCACCTGTTGCGGGGACATGTAGGCGGGTGAACCGATCCCCAGAATCAGGGTCCGGTCGGGGGCGCCGATGATTGCCGCACCGAAATCGGAGATCTTGATGTCGCCCTGTTTTGCATCGGCACTGGTGAGGAGGATGTTGGCTGGTTTGATGTCACGGTGAATGATGCCAGCCCGGAAAGCGAAATCGAGCGCGCGCGTACACTTGAAGATAATCTCGACGATGCGTTGGACTGGCAGCAGTTTGTCCGGCGTGCAGACACTCTCCAGCGTGCCACCTGGTACGTACTCCATGACGATGTAGCAGTAATTGTCGTCGACCACCGCGTCGTAAATCTGCACGATGTGTGGGTGCGACAGCTTGCCAATCAGTGCTGCTTCGTTGAGAAACAGCTGCGTATTCAGCCTGCCCCGCTTCGGGTCTTTCAGAATTGCCGGGAACGCCACCTTGATTGCCACTTCGCGCTGGGTAAACGGGTCGTTACCCAGGTACACGGTGGACGTTGCGCCGCGGCCGATTTCGCGGACAAGCTCATATTTGCCAACTTTCTCCATTACGCTGCCGGCCTCGCTCGCAGCAAGCCTAACGGTGGCGGGCGCGGTCGATTGCGGCCAAAACCTGCGCCGGCGCCGTGCCGCCGACATGGTTACGAGCGGCCAGCGACCCGTCGATCGTCAGTACCGCAAAGACGTCGTCGTCCAGCAATGGCGAGAAGCCTTGCAGTTCGGCGAGGGACAGCTGCGCCAGGTCGACGCCGAGGTCCTCGGCGTGACGTACCGCCAATCCAACGATTGCGTGGGCATCACGGAAAGGTACTCCCTTGCGAGTCAGGTAATCGGCCAGGTCGGTGGCGGTGGCGAATCCTTGAGCCAGAGCAGCGCGCATGTTCGTCGGGTTGACCGTGATGCCGGCGATCATCTCGGCGAAAATACGCAAGGTGTCACTTACCGTATCGATGGCGTCGAAGAGCGGCTCCTTGTCTTCCTGATTGTCCTTGTTATAGGCCAGAGGTTGGCCCTTCATCAGCGTCAGCAACGCCATCAGATGACCGTAGACGCGGCCGGTCTTGCCGCGCGCCAGTTCCGGAACGTCAGGATTCTTTTTTTGCGGCATGATCGAGCTGCCGGTGCAGAAGCGATCGGCAATGTTGATGAAACCGAAGCGTGGGTTCATCCACAGCACCAGCTCTTCCGACAGGCGCGAAAGATGCATCATCAACAGCGCGCTGGCGGCGCAGAATTCGATCGCGAAGTCGCGGTCGGACACAGCATCGAGCGAGTTTTCGCAGACGCCGTCGAAGCCCAGCAGGTCGGCGACGAAATGACGGTCGATCGGGTAGGTCGTGCCGGCCAGGGCTGCGGCGCCCAGGGGCAGACGGTTGGTGCGTCGTCGGCAGTCGGCAAAGCGCTCGGCGTCGCGTTGCATCATCTCGAAATAGGCGAGCAGGTGATGGCCGAAAGTCACCGGCTGGGCAACCTGGAGATGAGTGAACCCGGGTAAAGGCGTGGCGGCCTCTCTTTCAGCCAGATCCAGCAACCTGCTCTGGAACTGACGCAGCAGGGGGAGGATGTCATCGATTGCGTCACGCAAATACAGGCGGATATCGGTTGCCACCTGGTCGTTGCGTGAGCGTCCGGTGTGCAGACGTTTTCCCGCGTCACCAACGAGTGTGGTCAGGCGTTTCTCGATGTTCAGGTGGACGTCTTCGAGGTCGAGTGACCAGACAAAGCGGTCTTCCTCGATTTCGCGCACTACCTGCGCCATGCCGCGCTCGATATCCGCCAGATCGTCGGCGCCGATGATGCCCTGCCTGGCAAGCATTGTGGCGTGTGCCACCGAGGCGCGGATGTCTTGGCGCCACATCCGACGGTCGAAATTCACGGAGGCCGTGTAACGCTTGACTAGGTCGGACATCCGCTCGGAGAAGCGGCCGGCCCAAGTGTATTGGGAAGAATCCGATTGGCTCATGCGGGACAGGTTCCTGGGCTAAAATCTCTCGTAGAACCTTGGACAGGCGCCACTTTGAGTGATGGCAAGTATAAAGCAAAACCTGGCCGGTCAGCCGCTGCCGGATTTCCGCAATTCCGGAGTTATCCTACGCATCATGCTTGGGGTGAACCTGTTGGCCCTCGCCGCCGCTCTGGTTCAGAGCGAGGGAGTGAGCGACAGTCTCCAACTTTACATCGACATGGCAAGCCGGGTACAACCCTTGCTGGTCTTCAACCTGGCACTCCTGGCACTGATCGGGAAAGCCTTGCAGCGCTGGCCCGCGTGGGTCGGGTGCGCGGTGGTGTTGGTTTTGGCCGCCGCTTCAGCAATCCTCCTGTCAAGTTTCTTGTCGCCGGTGGCCTTTGACGATAGTGGTACGCAGCGCCTGATCAGGGCGGGTCTGCTGGGCGGAGCGGCGGCCGGGTGCCTGCTTTCCTACTTTGCCTTACGCGCTGCAGCGCTTTCTCCGGCGCTTGTCGAAGCGCGATTACAGGCGCTGACTGCACGCATCCGGCCGCATTTCCTGTTCAACAGCCTGAATGCTGTCCTCTCCCTGATCCGCGCAGACCCAAAACGTGCAGAGACAGCGCTCGAGGAGTTGGCGGAACTGTTCCGGGTTCTGATGCGCGATCACCGGGAACTGGTGCCTTTGGCCGACGAGATCGCCCTTTGCCGGCAGTATCTGGATCTCGAAAAGCTGCGTCTTGGCGAGCGCCTGAACGTCGAATGGGACCTGGCCGCCGATCTGCCGAGCGAACTCAAGGTGCCGCAGCTGATGGTGCAACCTCTGCTGGAGAATGCCGTCTATCACGGCATCGAGCCTTCGGGCGACAAGGGCACCATCCGCGTTCACCTGGCATGTCGCGGCGATCAACTGCTCATCGATCTGACCAATCCCTGCGGCGGAGGCGCCGAACACCAGCGCGGTAACCATATGGCTCTTGACAACATCCGCGAACGATTGGCCCTGTACTACGATCTTGAAGCGCGCCTGGAGACCGGTGAAGTAGCGCTTGCCGACGGCCAGCGGGAGTATCGGGTGCGGATTGTCCTTCCTTGCCGCGGACGTTCGTCATGAGCGTGTCGGCGACCGTTCCCGTGCTATCGGTGATGATCTGCGACGACGAGGCTCCGGCGCGCGCACGCTTGCGCGATCTGTTGGCCGATATCAGCGCGGAACTTCCCAATGCGGTGGTCGCCGAAGCCGCCAACGGTCTGCTCGCCTTGGCCGCGATCGAAGGCTTACGGGTGGACGTGGCGCTGGTCGATATTCGCATGCCCAAGATGGACGGCGTTGAGCTCGCGCGTCATTTGTCGCAGCTCGAACACCCCCCGTCGGTAATTTTCGTGACTGCCTATGACGCCTACGCGGTCCAGGCCTTTGAGCTCAACGCCGTCGACTATCTGCTCAAACCGGTGCGCGCGAGGCGCTTGCTGGACGCCCTGCAGAAGGTGCGACAAGGCCGCCCGCAGCCGCCGCTCGCGGCAATGCAGCAGGCTGCCCGCAGCCATCTCTCCTGCCACGAACGCGGTCGTCTGCTGCTGATTGCGGTGAGCGAGATCCTCTATTTCAGGGCGGATCTGAAGTACGTTGCGGCGCGCACGCGCGAGCGTGAATATCTGCTCGAGGAGTCGCTCGCTCATCTCGAGCAGGAGTTCGGCGAGCGCTTTATCCGCCTGCATCGTAGCGTGCTGGCCGCCAGGGATGTGATCACCGGTTTCGAGAAGAGCCCTGGCAGTGACGACGCAGAGACGCAATGGCAGGCGATTTTGCGCGACGTTCCCGAGCGATTGCCCGTCAGCCGCCGCCAGTGGCCCCTGCTCAAGTCCTATGCACGGCACTTGAGTAGTTGATTGGTCGGCAGAGTGCGTTGCTTGCCCGACGGGCCCTCAGCGCGCTTCTTGACTCCTATCAAAGGTGCTCGGCCAGGGGTTTCTTATAATTCCGCCTTCATTCCGACGAGGTCTTCATGAGGCACGCCAGACGTTTCGACATACTGCTTCTCATCCTGCTCGGGGTGGCGGTCGTTCTGCCGGCGGCGGCGCTTGATCTCGAGCGGGCGAAAGACATCTACGGACCCTGTGCCGCTTGCCACGGTCCGTTCGGTGCTGGCGGCAAGAAAGGCGAGTACCCGCGAATCGCCGGTCAATCGTCCAAGTACATCGAACAACAGTTGAAGGCATTTCAGAGCCAGCTGCGAATCAACCTGCCGATGTATCCCTACACCAGGGAGCGCGAGCTTCCCGATGAGGACATGAAGCTCGTTTCGGCCTACCTGACCCAGATCGAATTGCCGACGCGGCCACCCGTCTTCAAGGACAGTGACGATGCCTTGACGCGCTTGCTGGCGATGGAAAAAATCATGATCATCCCGCGTGCCGAGGGCGGTATCGAGAACGGCCGGGCCATCTATCAGAAGAACTGCGCGGTCTGCCATGGCAAAACTGGTCAGGGGCGCGGCATGTTTCCAATGCTCGTTGGCCAGTACACCAACTACCTGGCCAAGCAGGTCGATGCCTATCTCGCCGCCGATCGCCCGCACGATGAAGAAGGCGCCAAGACGGGAGTGTTGTACACACTGAAGGCGGGGGATATTCAGGATGTCCTGGCCTACCTGACGGCGATCCAGGAAGGCGATCGGTAAGGGTCAAACTCGCTGCCACACTTGCCAGCACTCGCGTCCGGCTCAAGAGAGAAGGGAGTCGCGCATAACAGCTGACTTCGCCAGGTGTGGCCAGGCGTTGCGCGGCGTTGCAAGGGTAGCAGCGGAGAAGCCAGGCGCCTTGTTCGCTTTCCAGGGGGCGCGCAATTGCACAAACGATCCCGTACGCTGCTCACCTCAAGGTGTTGATGGCCGCTTTTGTCATATGGTATGTGTGTCCTCGTGGTCCCTCTGGGCGGCTTGGCGCTGCTGCGTACGGCGCCGTCGAGGACGGTGAACAAGCGTGCTAGAATCGCTCGATGATGATGATGTATTCAGGGGCGCGGCCATGCCCTTGCGTGTCGCCTGCAATTTTGAGGCTGGCCACGCACTTACTGCACCGACCGAACCGACCGGAATTCAGCCTTGAACTCAGCAAACCCAGATCAGTCTCGTATCGTCATCGCTTCGCGTGAGTCGCGCCTTGCCATGTGGCAGGCGGAACACGTTCGTGGTCGCCTGGCAGAGTTGCACCCGCGCAGTACGGTAGAGATTCTCGGCATGACCACCAGAGGCGATCAAATCCTCGATCGTCCGCTGTCGGCAATCGGTGGCAAGGGCTTGTTCATCAAGGAGCTCGAGGTGGCGATGCAGGATGGCCGTGCCGATCTCGCGGTGCATTCCATGAAGGACCTGCCGATGGAACTGCCCGACGGCTTCATTCTCGGCGCCATCTCTGCGCGCGAGAACCCGTGCGATGCCTTCGTTTCCAATCGTTTCGCCGAGCTCGACCAGATGCCGGCCGATGCCGTGATCGGCACCTCGAGCCTGCGCCGCGAAGCGACTCTGCGCGCCCGCTATCCGCGACTGGTGATCAGGAGTCTGCGCGGCAACCTCGATACGCGCCTCAGAAAACTCGATGCCGGTGAATACGATGCGATTATTCTGGCCGCTGCCGGGCTGATCCGACTCGGTTTGGCCGATCGCATCAAATCGGTCCTGACACCGGAGCAATCGTTGCCAGCACCGGGACAAGGCGTGCTTGGCATCGAGTTACCCTCCGCGCGTGCCGAACTGCTTGCTCTGGTGGCCCCGCTCAATGATCCTGCCACGGCGCATTGCGTGCGAGCGGAACGCGCGTTTTCCCGTGCTCTGGGAGGCAGTTGCCAACTGCCGCTTGGCGCTTATGCGGTGCTGGAGAACGGTTTGCTGTGGTTGCGCGGCTTCGTCGCCACGCCGGACGGTAGCCAACTGGTGCGCGGTGAACTGCGTGGTGCGCCGCAAGAGGACGAGTCGCTTGGCCATCTTCTGGCCGAAATGCTGCGTGACCAGGGGGCCGGCGCCATCCTTGACAAGCTTGCTGCAGGCCAATGAACCAGTCTCTGCAGGGGAAGACGATCGTCGTTACCCGACCGCGGGCACAAGCCGCGAGGCTGGCCGGCTGGATCGCCGAGCGAGGTGGTCAACCGGTGATCTTTCCCTTGATCGAGATCGCGCCGGCCGACGACCCGCAGCCGCTGCAGTCGGTGATTCCTCGACTCGATGATTACGCGCTGGCCATTTTCATCAGCCCGAATGCCGTCGATTTCAGCCTGCCGGCCATTCTTGCCGTCGGGATGTGGCCCAGTAGTCTGCAGGCAGTTGCCATTGGCCAGGGGGGAGTCAGTGCACTGGCGTCTTACGGGATTGAGAACACTGTCGCTCCCGTCGATCGTTTCGATTCCGAGGCCTTGCTTGAGCTTCCTGAATTGCAGCGAGAGTGCGTCGGCGGCAAGCGGGTAGTAATATTTCGCGGTAACGGCGGACGTGAGCTGCTCGCCGACAGCTTGCGTGAACGTGGCGCGCAGGTCGATTGCGTGGCTTGCTACCAGCGCTTGGCGCCCGACGACGGGGCACCGCTGGAGGCTCTCTGGCGCAGCGGCCAACTGGATGCTTTGACTGTTTCGTCCAGCGAGGGCCTGCGCAATCTCTTCGACCTGCTTGACGATCCTTCGCGCGCGCGGCTGCGTACGACACCGGTGTTCGTTCCGCACCGGCGAATCGCCGAGTTGGCGCACGAGCTTGGTTTACAAAGAGTGGTTCTGACCGAAGCGGCAGATGCCGGGATAATCGATGCTCTGAACGTATATAATTGGTGGTCATGATGAATGAAAAAACCGACCCGCGTGACGCTGTTCCTGAAGAGGCTGCCGTAGCGCCAGCCGATCAGGCGTCGTCAGCAAGCCAGTCGCAGCCAACGACCGAGACGTTGCCAGCGACCCCGTCGTCAGCAGAGACACCGTCGCCAGCAGCAGAGAGCCAGGCACCTGCAGCGAGTCAGGCACCTGCAGCGAGTCAGGCACCTGCAGCGAGTCAGGCGACGCCAGCGTGGCGCAATCCGTGGTTGGTCGTCGTTCTGGTGGCACTCGGACTGGCAGCTTGGCAGTGGGTGGAAACCCGGCAAAAACTTACCGATACCCAGCAGGAGTTGGCTCGTCGTCTTGCCGAGAGCGATACCATCGGCGCGGAGATTCGCACTTCGGCGAAGCAGGCGCAGGAACAGGTGGCTGGCGTTCTCGGCAGGCTTGGTGCCCTCGAGACGAGAATTGCCGAATCGCAAAGTCAGCAGGCGGCACTGGACCAGCTGTACCAGGACCTGGCTCGCAACCGTGATGAGTGGGCGCTGTCCGAGGTCGAGCAAGGTGTGACTCTGGCCGCGCAGCAGCTACAGCTTGCCGGCAACGTACAGGGGGCGGTGCTCGCCTTGCAGACGGCCGATGCCCGTCTGGCCGGCAGCAGTCGGCCGCAGTTCATTCGTTTGCGCAAAGTCCTGGCGGGCGACCTCGATCGTCTGCGTGCCTTGCCGGAAATCGATATTGCCAGCATGAGTCTGCGCCTGGAAAGCGTGATCAATGCTATTGACACGCTTCCCCTGCTTGTCGAGGCGCGACCCAGGGAGGCCGAAGTCAGCCCGCAAGAGGGAACCTCTGCCGCTGCGGAGCCTGTTGCGGAAGCTGCCTGGCCTTCGGTCGCCAGTGCGGAATTCTGGCAGCGCCTGGCCAGCGCCGGGTTGTGGCAGCGACTCGGCCGCGAGTTCTGGAGCGAAATCCGATCATTGGTACGAATTCAGAAGTTTGACCGTGACGAGCCGGCCTTACTGGCACCAGGGCAAGCTTTCTTCCTGCGCGAGAACCTCAAGCTCCGTCTGCTCAATGCTCGGTTGGCTTTGTTGGCACATGACCAGAGGATCTTTCGCAGTGAGTTGGAGCATACACAGGCCTGGATCGAACGCTATTTTGACCCTCGCGATGCTGGGCTACAGACGGCACAGGGGTCGTTGAAGCAGCTTGCCTCGACCGAGATCACGATCGAATTACCGACGCTCAACGAAAGCCTGTCGGCGATCAAGACCTTCAAGCTTGGCGAGGAACGGCCGTGAGAGCGCTGCTGTGGCTACTGGCACTGGCTGCGGTGGCGGTTGGGATCTCGCTGGCCGCGCGTTTCAGCGACGGCTACCTGCTGCTGGTGGTGCCCCCCTATCGCGTAGAGTTGGCCTTCACTCTGGCCATCTTTTTGTTCTTTGCCGCCTTCTTCCTGCTCTACGTGCTCCTGCGCGTTGTCGGGCTGACTCTTTCTCTGCCCAACAGGGTCAGCGAGTTCCGTGCTCGCCGCCGCCGCGAGAGGGCTGCCGCATCTCTGCACGAGGCCATTCGCCTGCTTTTTGAAGGGCGTTTCACGCAGGCCTTGAAGAAGGCTGGCGAAGCCCATGCCGCCGGCCAGTCGCGGGGCCTGTCGGCGCTGCTGGCTGCGCGAGCGGCTCAGCGTTTGCGCGAACCGGAAAAGGAAAAAGAGTGGCTCGATCGCGCGCGTGTCGATGATCCGAAGCTGGAGTCGGCCCGCTTGATGCTGGAAGCCGAGGGGGCTATCGGCCATGGCCAGTTCCAGGAGGCGGCGACAGCATTACAGCGCCTGCAGGGCATCGCCGGCCGCCACATCGCCGCGCTTCGCCTGGAACTCCGCGCCCAGCAGGGCTGCGGCAATTGGCCGGAGGTGCTGCGCCTGGCGCGCCTGCTCGACAAGCGTGAAGCCATGCCGCTTGAGGTGGCGCTGGAGATCAAGACCAGAGCGCACCAGGAAAGCATTCGTCAGCGCCTGGGCGATCAAGGACAGCTCCTCGACTACCTGCAGCAGGTGCCCGTCAAGGAACGTAACCCACGGCTGGTGCATACCTTTTCCGAGGCTTTGATGGCGAGCGGGGATCATGGTGAAGCGCAGCGCCTGATCGAGAAGCAGCTCGA
>NZ_JAVTWB010000121.1:35511-47775 GCF_032229525.1 Accumulibacter sp.
TTCAGGCTGCCAGTCGTAGCGCCACTTGACCACCGGCGGTAGCGACATCAGGATCGATTCAGTTCGTCCGCCTGACTGGAGGCCGAACAGCGTGCCGCGATCCCAGACCAGATTGAACTCGACGTAGCGCCCCCGCCGGTAAGCCTGGAAGTCGCGTTGGCGTTCGCCGTAGGGCGTCGCTTGCCGTTTTTCGATGATCGGCAGATAGGCTTCGGCAAACGTTTCCCCGACCGCGCGCGTCAAGGCGAAGCAACGTTCATAGCCTCCCTCGTTGAGGTCGTCAAAAAAGACGCCACCGACACCACGGGGTTCTTGGCGATGTTTGAGAAAAAAATACTCGTCGCACCATTTCTTGTAGCGTTGGTAGGTATCGTCGCCGAAAGGCTGTAACGCCTGCTTGCAGCTGGCGTGGAAATGGCGGACGTCTTCGGCGAAAGGGTAGTACGGCGTCAGATCCATGCCCCCGCCGAACCACCAGGCAGGTTCAGCATCGGCCTTGGTCGCGACAAGAGCGCGCACATTCATGTGTGCCGTCGGGCAGTAAGGGTTCTCGGGGTGCAGCACCAGTGAAACGCCCATCGCTTCGAAGGCGCGGCCGGCGAGCTCGGGGCGTTTGGCGGTTGCCGAAGCTGGCAGGGTGGCCCCGCTGACCTGCGAGAAGGCCACGCCGCCGCGCTCGAAGACGCGGCCACCCTCGATGATGCAAGTGCGTCCATTGCCCGTCAGCGGCTCGTCAGCCGCCTTCTGCCACTCGTCGGCTCGGAATTTCGCGCCATCCGTGCCTTCTATCGCCTCGGCCGCCGTGACGATACGCCTTTGCAGGCCGGTGAAATATTCTCTGAGCTGTGTCGAGTCGATCATCCCTCTTGCGCTACCGCCGTTGGCATTCATCCACTCATCGAGTCACGGCACGATGGCCCACGTCGTGGCGATACTGCATACCGTCGAAGTGAATGCCGACGATCAAGTCGTACGCGCGTTTTTGAGCTTGCTTGACATTGTCACCGAGTACTGTGACGCACAGCACGCGGCCACCGGAGGTGACGATCTGGCCATCCCGCTCGCTGGTTCCGGCGTGAAAGACATGGCTATCTTCGCTGGCTTTCGGCAAGCCGCTGATCACGTCTCCCGTGCGTGGCGTGTCGGGGTAGTTGGCCGCGGCAAGGACGACGCCCAGCGCGACGCGGCGATCCCAGGTCGCTTCGACCTGGTCCAGGTGGCCGCTCACGGCATGCTCGAGCAAGGTGAGCAGGTCGGATTTCAGGCGCATCAGGATCGGTTGTGCTTCCGGGTCGCCCAGGCGGCAATTGAACTCCACCGTCCTGACCGAGCCATCCTTGCCAACCATCAGGCCGGCATAGAGAAAGCCTGTGTAGGGAATGCCCTCGGCAGCCATGCCGCGGACCGTCGGCAGGATGATTTCACGCATGGTTCTGGCGTGCACCTCGGGCGTGACCACCGGTGCCGGTGAGTAGGCGCCCATGCCGCCGGTGTTGGGGCCGGTGTCGCCGTCGCCGATTCGCTTGTGATCCTGACTCGACGCCAGCGGCAGTACGTTCTTGCCATCGACCATGACGATGAAGCTGGCTTCTTCGCCTTCCAGAAATTCTTCGATCAGCACCCGGGCAGGCGTCGCGTTCTCTGAAACACACCCGCCCGGTTGCGGCAGCATGCGGTCAATGGCGGCATGCGCGTCGGCCAGCGTCATCGCCACTACGACGCCTTTGCCAGCGGCCAGTCCATCGGCTTTGACAACGATCGGCACGCCCTGCCGGTCGACGTAGGCGTGTGCCGCGGTTCTGTCGGAGAAGGTCTCGAAGCGCGCGGTCGGAATGTTGTGCCTGGCCATGAAGCGCTTGGCGAAATCCTTCGAGCTTTCGAGTTGCGCGGCCTCTTTGGTCGGGCCAAAGATCTTCAGGCCTCGGGTACGAAAGATGTTGACTACGCCGGCGGCGAGTGGGGCTTCGGGACCCACTATCGTGAGGGAGACCTTTTCCTGCTCCGCGAAGTCGGCGAGCGCCTCCAGATCGGTGAGGCCGATGTTTTCAAGTGCGTGTTCTGCTGCCGTGCCGGCGTTTCCGGAGGCGAGGAAGACCTTCTGGAGACCAGGAGTTTTCGCCAGACACCAGGCGAGCGCGTGTTCGCGACCGCCGGAGCCGATTACCAGTAACTTCATACAAATCCCTTCCCCACCAGATTACTTTCGAGATTGCCTGCTGCTGTCAGTGGCAGGTCTATTGCCAGCCTGTACAACGCTCTCACAATACCTTGCGCCTTCCGATTTCTGGCAGCATTCTGCTGACGGAAATCAGTGTCGGAAGTGGCGGGCGCCGGTGAAAACCATCGCCAGACCATGTTCGTCGGCGGCAGCAATCACCTCCTCGTCACGCATCGATCCTCCCGGTTGAATGACCGCTTTGGCGCCTGCTGCGGCGAGAACGTCAACGCCGTCTCGGAAAGGGAAGAAAGCGTCCGAGGCGACGCAGGAACCGGCCAGGTCGAGGCACGCGTTCTGCGCCTTGCTCACCGCGATCCGAGTGGAGTCGACCCGGCTCATCTGCCCGGCGCCAACACCAAGGGTCATGCCGCGGCCGCAGAAGACGATGGCATTGGACTTGACGAACTTGGCGACGCGATAGGCGAACAGCAGGTTCTCGACCTGTCCCTCACTTGGCGCCACCTTGCTTACCACCTTGAGGTCGGACGCCTGAACATTGAATTGGTCGGGCGTTTGTACCAGCAGCCCGCCGCCAACACGCTTCATCTCGAAGGCGTGATGGACCTTGGCCAAGGGCAGTTCGAGAACTCGCAGGTTCTGCTTGGCGGCAAGCAATTCCTTGGCCGCCGCGGTGAAAGCTGGCGCCAGCAGAACCTCGACGAAATGCTTGCGTGCATTCATGGCGATGACGACATCGCTGTCTACCGTGCCGTTGAAGGCAATGATGCCGCCAAAGGCAGAGGTCGAATCGGTCTGGAAAGCCTTTTCGTAAGCCGATAGCAAATTGGCGCTCACTGCCACGCCACACGGATTGGCGTGCTTGACGATCACGCAGACCGGTGTGTCGAAGGTCTTTGCGCATTCCCAAGCGGCGTCGGCGTCGGCGATGTTGTTGTAAGAGAGTTCTTTTCCCTGTAATTGCCGGTAGTTGGCGATCGATCCGGGGACTGGCGTCGGATCGCGGTAGAAGGCTGCCTGCTGGTGCGGATTCTCGCCGTAGCGGAGCGCTTCGACGCGATCAAAAGCAAGCTGAAGGTGTGCGGGGAATGGCTGTGCCTGCTGTTTTTCATCAAGTGACGTCAGCCAGTTGGCGATCGCAGCATCGTAACGCGCGGTGTGTACGAATGCCTTTCTGGCCAGCGCGAAGCGGGTCGCCACACTCAGTGCGCCATCGTTGGCCGCCATTTCCACGAGCAGTGCGGGGTAGTCCTCGGGGTCGGTGACCACCGCCACGCCGCTGTAGTTCTTGGCCGCAGAACGGACCATCGCCGGCCCGCCGATGTCGATGTTTTCGATCGCTTCTTCAAGCGTGACCCCAGGCCTGGCAACGGTCTCGCGGAACGGGTACAGATTCACGCAAACCAGATCGATGGTCGGGATCCCGTGTTCTGCGATGGTGGTCATATGCTCGGCCAGATCACGCCGGGCGAGGATGCCACCGTGCACCTTCGGATGCAGTGTCTTGACGCGACCATCGAGCATTTCAGGAAAGCCCGTGTAATCGGCAACCTCGGTAACCGTCAGGCCGGCATCGCGAAGCATCCTCGCTGTACCGCCGGTGGATAAAAGTGCGACGCCGTGGGCGACGAGGCCTTTGGCGAATTCAAGAGCGCCATCTTTGTCGGAGAGGCTGATCAGGGCTTGACGTATTTTCATGGCTGGCGGGCAGACTGTGTGGTTGAACGTTGCAGGAAGGCTGTTCAGGCAAGAAGTTGGTGGTCGATCAACTTCTTGCGCAAGGTATTGCGGTTGATACCCAGTATCTCGGCGGCAAATGTCTGGTTGCCGCCCGCCTGTTTGAGCACGACTTCGAGCATTGGGCGTTCGACACTCCTGATCACCATCTCGTAAACCGGGGCTGGTTTCTCGCCATCAAGTTGCTGGAAGTAATCTTCCAGCGCTTTGCGGACAAAGGTCGCAATGTCCTCATCGCCATCTTGATGTTGCTTCATGCGGCGAGATCCTCACAACGGCTCGCGTTCAGTGGCGCGCCAGGATCGTCGGCGACGTAGGGTAGATGCTCGTTGTGCTCCGCGAGCGCACAAAAAAAGTCATTGACCGCCTGCCGTTGGGTGGCGATCGTCGCTAATTGATTCATCATATGGCGAAACGCCGCCGAGCCGACCAGCCCCCTGGTGTACCAGGAGATATGCTTGCGAGCGATGCGCAAACCCGTCTCGCTGCCGTAAAACAGGTAGAGGTCCTCGAGGTGCCCGAGCAGGATCTGGTGGATTTCGATGACCCGCGGTGGCATCAGGTGCGTGCCGGTTTCCAGGAAGTGTTCAATCTCGCGGAACAGCCATGGACGGCCCTGTGCCGCGCGGCCGATCATCACCGCATCGGCGCCGGTGGTGTCGAGAACGAATTTTGCTGTTTCAGGCGAGACGATGTCGCCGTTGGCGATCAGCGGAATGCGCGCAACAGCCTTGACGGCCCGGATAGTATCGTATTCGGCGTGACCGCTGTAGCCGCAGGCGCGGGTTCGCCCGTGCATGGCCAAGGCCCTGATGCCGGACTGCTCGGCGATTCTGAGGATGCTCAGGGCGTTTCGGCTGGCGGTGTCCCAGCCGGTGCGGATTTTCAGCGTGACCGGCGTTTGCGGTACCGCACTGACCACCGCCTCCAGGATCCGGCCGACCAGCAACTCATCCCGGAGCAGGGCGGAGCCAGCCATGACGTTGCAGATCTTCTTTGCCGGGCAGCCCATGTTGATGTCGATGATCTGCGCCCCGCGGTCTACATTGTGCCGCGCTGCATTGGCCATCATCACGGGGTCGGCACCGGCGATCTGCACCGAGATCGGAGCCACCTCTCCGTCATGGTTGGCGCGCCGTTGTGTCTTGGCGCTGCCGTAGAGCAATGAGTTTGAAGTCACCATCTCGGATACCGCCAAGCCGGCGCCCATGTTCTTGCAAAGCTGCCTGAAAGGGCGATCGGTCACACCCGCCATTGGTGCGACAAACAGGTTATTGCGCAGCGAAAATCCGAGAAATTCCATGGCCGTGAGGTGCCGGGGTGCAAGGCAAGACGGGGATTCTACCGCGATTGCTGCCCGAAAAACAGACAGTCGTGGGCTGTTGATGGCATTCGCGATAGCCATTCGAATGGCTGGCGGGGGAGTGCGCGCTCAAGGTGAGCGGCGTGCGCGCGAGTCGCGGGTTGGGCGACGCATCTTGCTGGGGAGCGATCTCCGGCTGCCGCTTGGCCCGACGCCGGCGCCAGGGCAGGCCAACGCCCGGACGCTCCTCTACTGTTTGCCGATGCCTTCGGGCATGACGATGTTCACCTCGAGAACTTCCATATTGCCCTGTTTCTCGATCGACACCTTGATATCTTCCGGGTTGACCGACACGTATTTCGAAATGACGGCCATCAGCTCCTGCTGCAGGGCCGGCAGGAAGTCAGGTGCTCCGGCGTTGTTGCCATTGCGTTCGTGGGCAATGATCAGCTGCAGGCGTTCCTTGGCAATGGCCGCCGTCTTGGGCTTGTTGCCGAAGATCAGGGAGAACAGGGACATCCTTATTTCCCCCCGAAGAATCGCTTGAACAGGCCAGGCTTCTCGTAGTCAACGAAACGTAACGGGATGGTTTCGCCAAGGAAGCGTCCAACCACGTCGAGATAGGCGTTGGCGACATCACTACCGGCGAGATGGATCGCCGGCGAACCGGCGTTCGACGATTGCAGTACCGCTTCGGATTCGGGAATGACGCCGATGATCGGCACGCGCAGGATCTCCTGTACGTCCTGGTACGACAGCATTTCGCCGTCGCTGACGCGTTTCGGCGAGTAGCGGGTGATCAACAGATGCTCCTTGACCGGCTCCCCACCACTCAGAGCGCGACGCGACTTGGCCTGGATGATACCGAGAATGCGGTCCGAGTCACGCACCGACGAGACCTCCGGGTTGCTGACGACCAGTGCCTCGTCGGCAAAGGTCAGTGCCAGGACAGCACCACGTTCAATACCTGCCGGTGAATCACAGACGACGTAGTCGAAGCCCATGTGTTCCAGTTCCTTGAGAACTTTCTCGACACCTTCTTCGGTCAGCGCGTCCTTGTCACGGGTCTGGGAAGCCGGTAGCACGAAGAGCTGATCGTTCGCGCAGTGCTTGTCCTTGATCAGCGCCTGGGTGAGGGTCGCTTCGCCGTTGAGGACGTTCACCAGGTCATAGACCACGCGGCGTTCGCAGCCCATGATCAGATCGAGGTTGCGCAGGCCGACGTCAAAATCGATGACGGCGGTTTTATAGCCACGCAGAGCGAGGCCCGAAGCGAAACTGGCGCTGGTAGTGGTTTTGCCGACACCACCCTTGCCGGACGTTACGACGACAATACGTGTCACGGATGTTTCTCCGCCAATGAAAGACGAGATTCTACCTGCAGAATGAGGATTCTGTTGACCGGCACTGCCGACGCGGTGCTGGGCCCGAATACCAGCATCATTACTAGTCGGTCTTCAGCGGCTCGACCACCAGTTTGCCGGGGGCTTCGCCTGCTTCTTCAATCAGTCTGACCTGCACCGGTTTGCCCGCCAGTTCGGCAGGAACGCCGCCATCGAAAGTGCGGTAAAGGCCAGCCACAGAGACCAGTTGGGCGTCGAAGCGTGCGCAGAAGATACGTGCGCTGGCAGCGCCGCTGGCGCCTGCCAGCGCACGCCCGTGCAAGGGTGCATAGATGTGAATGCTGCCATCGGCAATGACTTCGGCGCCGGCATTGACGGCGGCCAGGACCACCAGGTCGCCACCCCGGGCATAGAGCTGCTGTCCTGAGCGCAGGGGTCGGGTGACGAACATCGTTGGTGCCGCGGTGGGTGGGCCGGCTACCGCGGCGGGAGGCTTGGCCGGCGGGGGTTCTGTGACGACCGGGGCTTCGACCGTTGGCGGCGGCGATGGCGGCGATGGCTCGGCGTCGTCGACAGGCTTGCTGCGCGGCGAACGTTCCGCGGCCGCGTAGGTCGGCAGGCCGGCCTTGGCCGCACTCTGGCGAAGGTCCTCGCTACCGCCACGCACACCGATCACGTGCAGGCCGTGCGTCCTCAACACTTCTTTGACCAACTGCCATTTCGCCGACGACGCGTCGCCCAGTTGTGACAGTTCGAGAACCGCCGCATCGCCATCGAAGAAGGGGTCGTCACCGAACAGCGTGCTGGCAGCCTCGGCAAGTTCGCTGGGGTGGAGCGAGCGCAGGGTGATGGCCACGATCGGCAGCGTCGTGCCCTTGAATTCGATCAGCTGGTGGGTCTTGTTCTGTGGCGGCATGGGGTTGTCTGGAATGTCGGACAAGGGCTTGCGAAGCGGGGAAGTCTAGCCGAATCATCGCCCAAAAAGTGCGACACGCCGACGATATTTGCAGGGATTGCAGCGGGTTTCCGGCTCGACCGCCGGCGTCGGCGGCAACTGACTACGGCCATGCTCTCGCTCCCCAGATCATTCGTTTGGCAATGAAGTGGCGTAGCGGCGGGACGAGTTCGAGTGCCAGCAGGCCGGCGCTGCGCGCAATTCGCAGCGGCGCCAGGTCGTTGGTGAAGACGCGCACAATGCCGTCGGTGAAGGCGATGCTGCCGCTGCGGTCGATCCGCCGCTTGCGCGCGTAGGCGCCGAGGGTGCTTGCCTCACCGGCATCGCCGCCGGCCTGTGCCAGCAGCGCTTCGGCCAACTCCCAAGCGTCGCGCAGACCGAGGTTGAAACCCTGCCCCGAGACGGGATGCAGGCTTTGCGCGGCATTGCCGATCCAGACCTGCCGTCGGCCGGTGAGGTGCTGGCGGATACGCAAGGCCAGCGGGAAGCGGCTGCGCGGTCCGCTGCCGATGAAGTCGAGGCGGCTGCCGAACTGTGCGCGCAGCGCCGCGAGAAAATCATCGTCGGGGAGTTCAAGCAACGCTGCCGCCCTGTCAGGCCGCGCGGTAAACACCAGCGAGTAGGCCTGCCCGAGCGGTAGCAGGGCGAGCGGGCCATCCGGGGTGAAACGTTCCCAAGCGCGATGCGCGTGTCCACCAGCGGGACAGACCTCGGCGACGACAGCGTGCTGCCGGTAATCATGAACCCGCACATCGGGGTCATTGGCCGGGGTTCCTTCGGCATGAACCACCAGTCTGGCGGCAACGTGTTGCGTCGCCCCATCGCCCGTCAGCGTGATCTCGGCAAATTCGTCGCCGGCCGTGATCTCGGCGACCGTGCAGTGGCTCAATAATTGCCCTGGCTCGATGCGTGCATCCAGGGTGGCGGCAAGATCTCGATAGCGCATGACATAGCCGAGAGCCGGAAGAGCGTAGTCTCTGGCGTTGATCAGCGTACGGCCGAAGCCGCCACGCTGCGAGACGTGGATGGTTTCAATCGACGTGCCGGCGCCTGCATTCCAGGCACCGAGGCGTTCGAGGATCTGTCGGGTTCCGTGCGCAAGTGCCAGCGCGCGGGGGTCGTTGGCCCAGGCACCGCGCCCACGGCTATCGATCAATAGCACGCGATACGGCCCGCCGGCGAGCGCCAGCGCCAGCGTCATGCCGACCGGGCCAGCGCCGACGATGGCGATGTCCACCGTGCCGATGGCGTTGCCCTGTTCAGTCATGGCGCATCACTTCCTCGATTTCGGCGACCGTTCGCGGTGCCGTGGTGTAAACCGAGCAGCCCTCGCTAGTGACCAGCACGTCATCTTCAACGCGCACACCGATCCCGTGCAGATGCTTCGGCACATCACTGCCGGGGCGAAAGTAAAGGCCGGGTTCGACGGTCAGGACCATGCCGGGCGCCAGTCTGACCCAGTCGTCATCGGCCGTGCCGGTCTTGTATTCGCCGGCGTCGTGAACGTCGAGACCAAGCCAGTGCCCGGTACGGTGCATGTACCAGGGTTTGTACGCTTCGCTCTCGATGGCACCGTCTACGCTGCCGGTGATCAGCTTGAGATCGATGAGACCCTGCGCCAGAACGCCCAGCGCCGCCTGGTGATAGTCGGTGAACGAGGCGCCGGGTCGTACTGCGGCGATCGCCGCCTGCTGCGCCGCCAGGACGATCTCGTAGACCTCGCGCTGCTCCGGGCTGAAACGGCCATTGACCGGAAAAGTGCGGGTGATGTCGGAAGCGTAGCCGCCGACTTCACAGCCGGCATCGATCAGCACCAGCGAGCGATTGGCCAGCAGTTTGTTGTTTTCGACATAGTGCAGGATGCACGCATTGGCACCGCCGGCGACGATCGGCGTGTAGGCATGGCCGTCGGCGCCACGCCGGCGAAACTCGTAGCCGAGTTCGGCCTCGAGTTCGTATTCGGCCATGCCCGGCTGGCAAGCGCGCATCGCACGGCTGTGGCCAGCCGAGGCAATGTCGGCGGCACGGCGCATGATCTCGATTTCGTGCGCATCCTTGGTCAGTCGCATCTGGTCGAGCAGGTTGCGCAGATCGCGGATTTCGCCGGGTGCGCGCGCGCCGCTACGGCCCTGGTTGCGCACCGCATTGAGGGCGGCGGCGATGCGGGCATCCCAATCGGCGTCGTGGCCGAGTGAGTGCCACAGTGCTGCCCGGTTGGCGATCAATTCGGGCAACTGCTGCTCGAGGCTGGCGATCGGATGCGCTTCGGAAAAGCCGAAGGCCGTGGCCGCGGCTTCGGGTCCGTAACGGAAGCCGTCCCAGGTTTCGCGCTCCTCGTTCTTTTCGCGGCAGAAAAGCAGCGATTTTGGCTCGTCGCCGCCGACCAGCACGATTACCGCGTCGGGCTCGGGGAAACCGCTGAGGTACCAGAAGTAGCTGTCGAAGCGGTAGGGATAGTGCGCGTCGCGGTTGCGCACGCGCTCCGGAGCAGTCGCCAGAATGGCGACACCGTTGCCGAGACGGTCGAGGACCTGTTGACGGCGGGTACTGTAGGGCTGGTGAGTCATCCGGCTTGAGCAAGCTCCATATCGAGTTCGGCGAGTCGTTCGCGCGTTCCGACGTCGATCCAGCGGCCGCCATGCCGTTCGCCGGTGACGATGCCACGGTCAATGCCTTGGTCGAGTAGCGGCCGAAGCTTCATCGTCGCCCCGGCGGCAACGCCGGCAAAGAAGCCGGGCCAGAAGACGCCGATGCCGGCATAGGTCAGGGTTCCGCTGCGTGCCGCGGTGGCTGCCCGCAGGACTTCGCCTTGCAGGCAGAAGTCACCGCCGGGGTGATGCGCTGGGTTGCTGACCAGCAGCAGGTGTGCGCGGCGTTGGTCGGTCGTTTGCGCAATGCGCCGGGCCTGCGAAAAGTCCCAGTCACACCAGATGTCACCGTTGACCGCCAGGAAGGGCTGCTCGCCGAGCAATGGCAGCGCGGCGGCGATCCCGCCGGCAGTTTCCAGGGCGCCGGTCGGTTCCGGGGAGTAGGCGATGTGCAGCCCAAAGGCGCTGCCATCGCCCAGCGCCGCCTCGATTTGTTCACCAAGATGCGCATGGTTGATCACGACTTCGCGCCAGCCTGCCGCGGCCAGACGCTGCAGATGCCAGACGATCAGCGGCCGGCCGCCAGCGACGAGCAGCGGCTTTGGCGTCGTGTCGGTGAGCGGCCGCAGGCGTTCGCCGCGGCCGGCGGCGAGAATCATCGCCTTCATCAGAAGCTGTAGCCAACGTCGACTTGCTGGTCGGTGACCTTGTCAAGCAAGCGTGCCAGCGGCCGCAGCTCGTTGTAGCGTTCGCAGGTTCGGCGCAGATGGCGCAGCACACGGGGCATGTCGGCGAGGTAATTGCCCTTGCCGTCGCGATGGCACAGGCGGGCGAAGATACCGAGCACCTTGAGCTGGCGCTGGGCACCCATCCATTCATAGTCGCGGTAGAAATCGTCGAAGCTGGCGTGCACCGGCAGGCCGGCGTGCCGGGCGGCTTGCCAGTAACGGATCACGTAGTCGAGCTCCTGATCTTCGGGCCACTCGATATAGGCGTCACGGTAGAGCGAGACCAGGTCGTAGGTGAGCGGACCGTACACGGCATCCTGAAAATCCAGAATGCCGGGGTTGCTCGGGAAGCTGGGCGAGGGGTCGCCGATCAGCATCAGATTGCGCGAGTGGTAGTCGCGATGCACGAAAACCTGCGGCTGCTTCAAATTGTTGCTCAAGATCGCCGCAAAGGCCGCCTGCAGGGTGGCCTGCAGGCGATCGTCCAGGGTTACGCCGAGGTGGCGCGTCAGATACCAGTCCGGGAACAGTGCGAGCTCCCGGCTGAGCAGGCTGCGGTCATACTCGGGAAGTAGGTCGGGGCGACTGGCGAGCTGGATGGCGACCAGCGCATCGTTGGCATCACGGTACAGCTGCGGGGCGAGGCGCCTGTCGCTGAGGGCGCCGAGGTAGGTCGTGCTGCCGAGATCAGAGAGCAGCAGGAAGCCGTGCTCGAGATCATGGGCGAGGATCTCGGGCACATGCACGCCGGCCTGTTGAAAAAGCGTGGCGATCTTCAGGAAAGGACGGCAGTCTTCCTTCTCGGGGGGGGCGTCCATGACGATCCGCGTCGTGTCGTCCGGCAGCCTGAGCCGGAAGTAGCTCCGGAAGCTGGCGTCGGCCGAGGCGACTTCGATCTGCAGGTCGGCACCGGGAAAGTCGCGCGCGAAAACGGTTCGGAGCCAGTCACGCAGCAGGGCGGTACGCGGCATGCCGCTTCTCCTTGGACGATGATGCTAAAATGCCCCGATTCTAGCATCCGACCTGCGCTTCGAAGCGCCGTCGGCGCGAACAACCCGCCGCACCTTTTGCTGACCTCTCGCGAATGAAGTTCCCTTCTCGGCACAAGCCGCTGACGCTGATCCTCTGCTGCAGTTTTGCCGGCACCCTTGCCGGCAGCTTGCCGCGTGCGGCGCAGGCGCAGGTTGCGCCTCCCCTGCGGGTCGACCCGGCCCTGCTCGGCTTGCCGCCAAGGGCGCCCAAGCGGCCGGCCGCTGCGCCGGCCGAGACCAAGCCGGTCGAGGCGCCGGTAGTGGACGCGTCGCCCGCTACCGCGCCGATGGCAGCGACCCCGCCGGCGCAGGCCGATGCCGAGGTGAGCAAGCCGCTGAGCGATAGAGCGTCCGCGGCTGTTGCGGCGCCAGCCGAGGCGGCGCCTCCGGCCCCTGCGGCGCC
>NZ_JAVTWB010000121.1:47875-64032 GCF_032229525.1 Accumulibacter sp.
GCCCCGACCGCCCCGACCGCCCCGACCGCCCCGACCGCCACGGCGCCGACGCCAACAACGAGCGAGCGGTCCGCGCGCAGCGAGTCACCATCGCAGTCGCCAGCGCCGAAGCAGGCTGGGCCCGATGTGGCATCCGCGTCGCCAGCGACCGAGCGGGCGACGGTGCCGCGACCTAAACCAGGTGACGGGCCGCAGGCAACCTTCCTCAGTGGGCAGCGGATTACGGGTGTTGTCGAGCGGGAAGTGGTCGCCGAGGATGATGCGGAATTGCTCCAGGGCGACAAGGTGTTGACTGCCGATCGCATGACCTACTGGCCTGTTGACGACGAGATAGAGGCTGTCGGCAGCGTGCGATTGCAGCAGGGAGACGACCTCATTTCCGGTCCGAAGATGCGCCTGAAGCTTGAGGAGCAGTTCGGTTTCTTCGATCAGGCGACGTACTTCATGAAACGGCAGTCGCCCGCCGCTGCAGCCCGGGCGCGGGCGCTTGAGACCGGCGACCCACGTTTGACGCCAACAGAGCCAGGCAGCGATTTCACCAGCGGTTTCGCCGCACCGCGGGCCTTGAATATTGTGCCCGGGCAGACCAAGATCAAGTATCGCGACAGCATGAATGACGGGGTGACAGAGGCGCGCGGCAAGGCTGAACGCGTTGATTTTGAAGGGGAGAATCAGGTTCGTCTGACTTCCGCCACCTATACGACCTGCAAACCCGGCGACGATGATTGGTATCTCAGCGTCGCCGATTTGAAGCTCGACTACGATAATGAGGTGGCCAGCGGCAACGACGCCACCGTGCATTTCCTCGGCGTGCCTATTCTCTACACCCCGTGGATGTCCTTTTCGTTAAACAATAAGCGCAAATCGGGTTTCCTGACCCCGACTTACGGATCGAGCAGTGACAGCGGTCTTGAGTTTACCCTGCCGTATTACTGGAACATCGCACCGAACATGGACGCGACCTTCGAGCCGCGGCTCATGACCAAGCGCGGACTGCTGCTCGGTACCGATGTGCGCTACCTCAACGCCGCCTATGGCGGTATTTATACCAGCACGGCGCGGGTCGAGGTTCTCCCCAATGATCGCGTGGCGAATATCAATCGCTGGGGCGTGGGACTGAACCACAACCAGACGACGGCCAACGGCTTCTCGGGGGCGATCAATTACAATCGCGTGTCCGACAATGACTACTACACCGACCTGTCGAGCGAGATTTCGAAGACCTCGGAGACGCAACTTCTGCAGCAGGGACTGCTGAGCTACGGCGGTGCCGGGTGGTGGAGTGCGACGGCCAACGTTCAGTCGTTCCAGACGCTGCAGCCCGATCCCCAGAACCCGGTCGCCAAACCTTATCGCCTCTTGCCGCAGCTCACGGTCAACGCGCGGCAGCCGGACCTGTTCTCCACCGACAGCGCTTTCTTCGGGCAATACTCCAGTTTTGTTCACCCCGACTCGAGCATGGTCGAAGGTCAGCGCACGGTACTGCAACCGCAGGTTTCACTACCCTACGTCACACCAGGGTGGTATGTCATTCCGCGGGTGGGGGTGAACGTTACCCAATATGCGCTGTCGTATCCGACTTCAGCCGCTGCCGCGCCCGATTCGATCAATCGCACCTTGCCGATTGCCAGTGTCGATTCAGGGATGACTTTCGAGCGACCGAGCAACTGGTTCGGTCGGGACTACACGCAGACCCTGGAGCCGCGACTTTTCTACCTGAACATCCCCTACAAGAACCAGAACGATATCCCGATCTTCGACACCGCGCTGGCTGACTTCAACTTCGCGCAAATCTTCGCCGATAACCAGTTTTCAGGCTGGGATCGCATCAACAACGCCAACCAGTTGACTGCCGCCTTGTCTTCACGCCTGATCAATCCGCTGACCGGGAGCGAGATCATGCGCGGGATGATCGGCCAGCGGCTTTACTTCACGGACGACAAGGTCACGTTGCCCGGAGCCACCCCGCGCAATTCGAACGAGTCCGACTTCCTGGCGGGGTTCACTGGCCAGGTGTTGCCCAGGGTCTACGCGGACGCGGCCCTGCAATACAACATGGGGGATCAGCAGTTCGAGCGCTACTCGATGGGCGCGCGCTATTTCCCGGAAGCGGGCAAGCTGATCAACGCCTCGTACAGTTACAACACCCAGTCGGTGACGCCCATCAAGCAGGTCGATGTGTCCGGTCAATGGCCGATCAACGCTCGCTGGCAGGCGGTTGGTCGTTACAATTATTCCTTCGAGACGAACAATGCGATCGAGATCATCGGCGGCCTGGAGTACCAGGCGGGTTGCTGGGCCTTGCGCGTGGTCGGTCACCGTTTGCAGACCAGCGAGGCGAATGCGACGACGCGAGCTTTCGTTCAACTGGAACTGAATGATTTTGCCCGCATCGGGTCAAGTCCTCTGAATCTTCTCCAGCGCCGGATTTCGGGCTACGGCGTGGCTAACCAGCCAATGCAAGACCCGGCTTTGGCCGAACGGTAGTCCTGACCATGATACGCATCATTCGCGCCGTGCTGCTTTCCGCCTGCCTTGTCGGGTTGGCGATGGCACAGACTTCTCCGAAGCCAGCCAGCCAACCGATTCCGGCCGACCGCATCGTGGCCGTCGTCAATGACGAAGTGATCACCCTGCACGAGCTGCGCTCGCGTCTGGACTCGGCGCTAGGGCAGTTGCAGCGACAGGGAACGACCTTGCCGCCACGTGATGTGCTCGAAAAACAGATGCTCGAACGTCTGGTGATGGACAAGGTGCAATTGCAGTTTGCGCGGGACAGCGGCCTGCGCGTCGACGATGCCCAACTTGACCAGGCGCTGCAGCGCATCGCAGCCAATAACAAGTTGTCGCTTCCCCAGTTCCGTGCCGCTCTCGAAAAGGACGGACTCTCGTTCGCCACGTTTCGCGAAGAGATACGCGCCGAGATCACCATCGCTCGCCTTCGCGAACGCGAGGTGGACAGCAAGATTTTCATTTCCGAAGGTGAGATCGACAACTACCTGTCGGGCGTTTCCGGACAGGGTGGCGCGAACGAGGAGTATCTGCTCGCGCATATCTTGCTGCGGGCGCCCGAGTCAGCGAGTCCGGAGCAGATTCAGCAACTGCGGACCAAGGCCGATCAGGTGGTCGAGCGCTTGCGCAAGGGCGAGGATTTCGCACAGCTTGCTGCCGCCTATTCAGACGCGCCAGACGGGCTGCGCGGTGGCGATCTCGGTTGGCGCTCGCTCGATCGCCTGCCGGCGATGTTTGCCGAGGAAAGTGTCAAGCTCAAGGTCGGCGAGGTGTCACCGGTGCTGCGCAGCTCGAACGGCTTGCATTTGATCAAATTGCAGAACAAGCGGGGTGGCGGGACCCTGCCGGCGGTCGAGCAGACACACGCCCGGCACATCCTGATCAAGGTCAACGAGATCGTCTCGGAGCCGGAAGCCAGGCACACGCTGGAAAGTCTTCGTGTACGGATCAAGAACGGCGAGAAGTTTGCCGACCTGGCCAGGCTTTTCTCGCAAGACGGCTCCGCGTCAAAGGGCGGGGATCTCGGCTGGATCTACCCCGGCGACACGGTGCCGGAATTCGAGCGGGCGATGAATCTGTTGGCGCCTGGTGAGCTCAGTCAGCCGGTCCAGTCACCCTTCGGTTTTCACCTGATCGAGGTGGTCGAGCGCCGCGTCCAGGATGTGTCGTCTGACCGCCAACGCGCTGCGGCGCGCCAGGTGCTGCGTGAGCGCAAGCGTGATGAGGCCTATCAGGACT
This sequence comes from Accumulibacter sp., assembly GCF_032229525.1. Lineage (GTDB taxonomy): Bacteria > Pseudomonadota > Gammaproteobacteria > Burkholderiales > Rhodocyclaceae > Accumulibacter. The sequence continues at coordinate 51,626 of NZ_JAVTWB010000121.1, forward strand.
GGCTCCGGCAGACTCGCGACCGAGCCTATCTGGAGCTTCGCCTGGAGGAGCCTTGAGCAGCATCGCTTCCTTGCCGGTGATCGCCGTCACTGCCGGCGAACCGGCCGGCATTGGCCCCGAGATCTGTCTGCGCTTGCTCGATCGGTCACGCGAAAATGCGTTTCCGGCACGCATCGTCGTTTTGGCCGATCGCTCCTTGCTTGCCGAGAGAGCGTCGATGCTGCAGCTCCCCGCTACCCTGCGCGACTGGAATCCGGCGCTGCCGCCGCAAGCCGGTACGCTGGACGTTCTTCACCTGCCGCTGGCGGCCAGGGCCGAGCCCGGTCGTCTTGATCGGACCAATGCGCCTTACGTGCTGGCGCTGCTCGGCAGGGCGCTGGCCGGTTGCCAGAACGGCGACTTTGCCGCGATGGTGACGGCGCCGGTGCACAAAGGGGTAATCAACGACGCCGGCATTCCGTTCACCGGGCACACCGAATACCTGGCGCAGCAGACGGCAACCCCACGCGTGGTGATGATGCTCGCCGGCGGCGGCTTGCGGGTGGCTCTGGTGACGACCCATTTGCCACTGCGCGACGTACCGGCGGCGGTGACCTCAAGCGCAGTCGAGGAAACACTGCGCATTCTTCATCGCGAGATGGGGCAGAAATACGGCATCTTCCAGCCGCGCATCCTGGTCGCTGGTCTCAATCCGCACGCTGGCGAGGGCGGCTACCTCGGTCATGAAGAGCTTGAGGTGATCGCGCCGGTGCTTGAGAAACTGCGCGCAGAGGAGGGGATGACCCTGATCGGCCCACTCCCGGCCGATACGATGTTCTCGCCTGCGGTTCTGGCACGGGGCGACTGTGTGCTCGCCATGTACCATGATCAGGGCCTGACGGCGCTCAAGTACGCCAGTTTCGGCTGCGGGGTCAACGTGACGCTGGGTCTGCCGATCATTCGCACCTCGGTGGATCATGGCACTGCTCTCGACCTGGCGGGCAGCGGCAGCGCTGATCCGGGTAGTCTGTTCGTGGCCGTCGAGCAGGCGATCGAGATGGCCGAGCGCGCCGGCGGCAAGCGATGATGCCATGAGCTTGCACGTCCCGCGCAAGCGCTTCGGCCAGAATTTCCTCATTGACCAACAGGTCATCGCCGCCATCCTCGACCAGCTGGCCATTCAGCGTGACGACAAGGTAGTCGAGATTGGCCCGGGCCTGGGCGCGCTGACCGATCCGTTGTTGGGCCGGCTCGATCATCTGCAGGTGGTCGAAATCGACCGCGACATCGTCGCCCGACTGCGGCAGGGGTATTCACCAGCGCGGCTGACGGTGCACGAGGGTGACGCACTGGCCTTCGATTTTGGCCGGCTGGCCGCTGATTCCGGCAGCCGCTTGCGGGTGGTCGGCAATCTCCCCTACAACATCTCGACGCCGCTGCTCTTCCACCTTGCCGGTTTTCTCGCCTGCCTGCACGACATGCATTTCATGCTGCAGCGCGAGGTCGTCGAGCGCATGGTGGCCGAGCCGGGAGGCGGCGACTACGGCAGGCTGTCGGTGATGCTGCAATACCGCTTCGTCATCGACCGCTTGCTGGATGTGCCGCCCGAAGCCTTCGATCCGGCGCCAAAGGTGCACTCGGCGCTGGTTCGCCTGATTCCGCGGCCGCTCGAAGATCTCTCGGCGGACGACGAAACACGTTTCTCGAAGCTGGTTTCGCTGGCTTTCGGGCAACGCCGCAAGATGCTGCGCAACAGTCTCAAAGGCCTGGTGGATGACGGGCAACTGGCGGCGCTGGGCGTTTCACCCCGTTGTCGGGCCGAGGAACTGTCCGTTGACGACTACGTTCGCCTGGCCAACGCGCTGAAATAGACAGCGCCCGGCGCGGGTCGGCGGTTCTCGCTGTTTACCGGGAAAGCTGTCCGTGCTCGCAGGCGGACAAGAGCCCTCTCGCTGCCAACTCGCACAGCTCCAGCACGCGCTCGAAGCCCTCTTCGCCGCCGTAGTACGGATCGGGAACCTCCGTGATGCCGAGATCGGGGGCGTAAGCGAGGAACAGCCCGAGCTTCGCGTGGCTTTCTTCCGGGCACTGGCGTCGCAGCAGCGCCAGATTGTCCTCGTCCATCGCCAGGATGCGGTCGAAGCGATCAAAATCTGCCTCGGCGACCCGGCGTGCCCGGATCCTGGAGAGATCGTAGCCGCGCTTGGCCGCTACCCGCCGCGCTCGCGGATCCGGTGCCTCGCCGGCGTGGAAATGCCCGTGCGTGCCCGCCGAGTCGGTTTCCACCATGGCTGTCAAGCCTTCGCGCTGGGCCATGCTGCGCGTCACCGCTTCGGCGATTGGCGATCGGCAGATGTTACCCATGCAGACAAAAAGAATTCGATAGGGGGCTGCTGCGCCGCTTGTTTTCATCAAGAACTGGTCCTTCGCAAATCGACACCACGGCTGCGCGCAGCAGGATACGGGCGGCTTCGGCTACTCGGCCGCACCAGCGCCGCCGTCGGGAAAAAGTTCGTCGACAAAGCCAAAACGACTGAAATCCTTGATCCGCATCGGATAGAGGATGCCGTCGAGATGGTCGCATTCGTGTTGGACCACCCGGGCGTGAAAACCTGCGACGGCTCGGTCGATCGGCCGACCGGAGGCATCGAAACCGGTATAGCGCAAGCGGCTCCAGCGCGGTACCCAGCCACGCAGCCCCGGTACCGAGAGGCAGCCTTCCCAACCGTCTTCGATTTCTCGCGAGAGTGGTGTCAGCACGGGGTTGATCAACACCGTCCACGGCACCTCATCGGCGTCGGGGTAGCGGGGATTGTCGTCAATCCCGAAAATGACCAGGCGCAGATCGACACCGATCTGCGGTGCGGCCAGGCCGGCACCGTCCAGGTGGTGCATGGTTTCCTGCATGTCGGCGATCAGGGCGCGCAGCTCCGGGGTGGCGAAGTGCTCGACAGGTCGCGCCTTTTGCCACAGGCGCTGGTCGCCCATCCTGAGGACCGGTCTAATCATCGCTGGTCACCATCTTTTCGATGAGGGCATGCACCTGGTGCATCGACGCCGCCAGAACGGCATGGATATCTTCCAGGCTGATCCGCTCGCGACTATCGCCGCGCCCGGCCGCGTAGTTGGCAACGACGTTGATCGCGGCATAGGGTATGGCCAGCTCGCGCGCCAGCGCCGCCTCGGGCATGCCGGTCATGCCGACCACGTCGGCACCGTCACGTTCGAGCCGGTTGATCTCGGCCGCGGTTTCGAGACGCGGTCCCTGGGTGGCGGCGTAGACTGCCGAGTCGCTGATCTTCACGCCGATCGCTGTCGCCGCCACCTGCAGCCTGCTGCGCAACGCGCGATCATAAGGCTCGGTGAAGTCGATGTGGGTGACCGCACTGTCCGGCCCTTCGTGGAAGGTCGATGCGCGACCCCAGGTGTAGTCGATGATCTGGTCCGGGATCACCAGATCGCCGGGTTCGAGATCCGGGCGAATGCTGCCGACCGCGGCGACCGAGACAATACCCACCGGAGTGCTCTGCGACAAGGCCCAGAGGTTCGCTCGATAATTCACCTGGTGCGGGGCGATGCTGTGTGCGTCGCCATGACGGGCCAGAAAAACGGCTGGCCGACCGCAGATCCGGCCGAATTTCAGTGGCCCGGACGGTTCGCCGTAAGGCGTGAGTACCCGCTCGTTGCGCGACAGCTCGAGGTTGGCGAGTTGCGTCAGTCCGCTGCCGCCGATGATCGCCAGCATCTCAATCCTCCCGCAGGGCATAAATCGCTGGCAGATTACGCCAGGCGCCACGAAGGTCCATGCCGTAACCGAAAACGAAACGATCGGGAACGCTCAGTGCGACGAAATCCGCCGCGATCGGTTTTTCCCGGCCATGCAGCTTGTCGGCCAGTACCGCCGTGTAACACGCGCTCGCCCCCAGTTGCAGGAGTCGCTCGCGAATCCGGGCCAGCGTCAGTCCTTCATCGAGGATATCGTCGACCACCAGCACGCTGCGCCCGGTCATCGGCATCGCCGGTTCGACCCGCCAGGACAGCGAACCCCCCGCGGTCTCCCGGCCGTAGCGGCCGACCTGCAGGTAGTCGAAGTCCAGTCGAAAGCTCAGCTGTGTCATCAGTTGACCGGCGAAAGGCACGCCGCCGTTCATCACACAGAGCAGTATCGGATTGCTGTCGCGAAGTCGTTCGGTGATCTCGCCGGCGACCCGCGCCACCGCGGCGACGACCGTATCCGCCGAATGGATCAGCTCGGCGGTGGCCAGCAGGTGTTTTACCGGATCCCTGTCCATCAGCCGTGCTGCTCGTCTGCGGTCGTGTTCAGCAGGGCCAGCAGAGCGCCTTCGTCGAGCACCGGCACGCCCAGCGACTGCGCTTTCTCGAGCTTGCTGCCGGCTTCCGCGCCGGCAACGACGAAATCGGTCTTCTTCGATACCGAAGCGCTCACCTTGCCGCCCGCCGCCATGATCATTTGCCCCGCTGCATCGCGGGTCAGCGAGGGCAGCGTGCCGGTGAGGACGAATGTCTTGCCGGCGATGGCACTGCCCGTAGGCGTCGGCGCTTCCGTTTCGCTCCACGTCACGCCGGTCGCACGCAGTTGCGCGATGACTTCGAGGTTGTGCGCTTCGCCAGAGAACTGGCGAATGCACTGTGCGACGGTTGGGCCGACGTCAGGGACCTGCATCAGCAGCGCTTCATCGGCAGCCAGCAGGCGGTCCAGGCTGCCGAAATGGCGCGCCAGATCGCGGGCGGTTGCTTCGCCGACGTTGCGGATGCCGAGCGCGTAGATGAAGCGCGCCAGGGTGGTCTGTCTGCTTTTCGCGATCGCCGCCAGCAGATTGCTCGCCGACTTGTCGGCCATTCGTTCGAGACTGGCCAGGGCCAGCAGGCCCATCCGGTAGAGATCGGCCGGTGTGCGCACGATATCGTTGTCCACCAGTTGCTCGACCAGCTTGTCGCCCAGGCCTTCGATATCCATCGCCCGCCGCGAGGCAAAGTGCAGCAATGCCTGCTTGCGTTGCGCCGGGCAGTACAGGCCGCCGCTGCAGCGCGCCACCGCCGCCATGCCCTTTTCGTCTTCGCTGCGAACGACGTTCGAGGCGCAGACCGGGCAGGCTTTCGGCATGACGAAGCGCAGTGCGTCAGTCGGACGATGCTCCGGCAGCACGCGAACGACCTCCGGGATCACGTCACCGGCGCGGCGAACGACGACCGTATCGCCGATGCGCACGTCCTTGCGCAAGATTTCGTCTTCATTGTGCAGGGTGGCGTTGGTCACGGTAACCCCACCGACGAAAACCGGCTTGAGCCGCGCCACCGGAGTCAGCGCTCCGGTGCGACCGACCTGGATGGTGATGTCCACCAGCTCGGTGACGGCCTCTTCGGCAGGAAATTTGTGGGCGAGGGCAAAACGCGGTGCGCGCGAAACAAAGCCAAGGCGCGCCTGCGCAGCCAGATCATCCACTTTGTAGACCACCCCGTCGATGTCGTACGGGAGTGTGGAACGCTGTTTGCCGATCTCGTCATAGTAGGCCAGCAGGCCAGCGAGGCCGGTCACCCGGCGCCGTTCGTGCGCCACCGGAAACCCCCAGCTGGCGAACAGCTCCAGCAATTCCGAATGGGTAGCCGGCAAGCCGGCACTGTTGGCCAGGCCGACGCCATAGGCGAAGAAGCGCAGCGGCCGCTCGGCGGTGATTCTCGGGTCGAGCTGGCGCAGACTGCCGGCAGCGGCATTACGCGGGTTGACGAACGCTTTTTCGCCTTTGCTGAGCTGGCGCGAGTTCAGCTGCTCGAAGTCGCTACGCCACATCAGCACTTCGCCACGCACCTCGAACTCTGTCGGCCAGCCCTTGCCTTGCAGGCGCAGGGGAATACTGTGCAGGGTGCGCAGATTGGCCGTCACCTCCTCGCCGGTGGTGCCGTCACCGCGCGTTGCACCATGGGCCAACAGGCCGTTCTGGTAGGTCAGGCTGACTGCCAGACCGTCGAATTTGGGTTCGGCCGCATACTCGACGTCGCCGACACTGGCCAGCGCCTCGCGCACCCGGCGATCGAAAGCGGCGACGTCGTCGTCGGCAAAGGCATTGCTCAGCGAGAGCATCGGCGTGGCATGGCTTAGCGCACGGAATTCCGGCAACGGCGCGGCGCCGACCCGCTGCGTCGGTGAATCTGCACTTAGCAGGCCAGGGTGTTCCGCTTCGAGCGCCTGCAACTCGGCAAACAGGCAATCGTACTCGGCGTCACTGATCAGGGGCGCATCGAGGACGTAGTAGCGGTGGTCGTGCTGCTCGATCGCCGCGCGCAAAGCGTGCGCGCGATCGCTGACGCTCATCCCCGGCACGCCGGCATTCAGGAGAACAGGCGCTGCGCCAATGGTCCGCCGGCAGGCAGCTCGTTGGTCGCCATCGCCGTCTGAAACTGTGCCACCTGACGGCGGATCGGTTCGATCGCCGCCTCCGAGAGCGGGTGGCGGTTATCGTCAACCAGCGCACCGTTCAAGGTCTCGGCAAAGCGCCGCCCCAGATCGATCATCTGCGTCAGCACACGATCGCCGTTGGCGACGCGTGGAACGTCGAGCAGGAAAGTCACGCCATGCGTCGTCAGGGTCTTCATCGACTCGGCCGAGAAAGGATTTGTTTCCTGGTTGACCAGCACATAAAGGACTCTACCGGCATCGTCACAACGGGCAAAGCGCCCTTCCGCGTCAAGCGTCATGCCGGTTGACTCGGCCAGGGCGCGCAGCTTGGTACCCGGGAAAACCTGCCCCTGGCTGATGACGTTGATACCGATCTGGATATCGACGCCGGCGCAAAACTCGTCAAGCTGCGCTGCCGCCTGCAACGCCGGCTCGCGTGACGGCAATTCGACAACGCCCATCAGCTCGGTTGCCAGATCCTGCATGGCGACCTTGAACATCGACAGCTCGCGGTCCGGAAGCGGACCTTTACGGTCGACCAGCTGCAGGCCGATACGGATGTGCCGGTACTCGCGCTCGCTCTCCTCGACGATGGGTTCCCAGAGGTGCGCGTCCTCGTCGTAGCCGATCCAGTTGACGGCTTTCCCCAGTCGCCCGATGGCGGTGCGCTGCGCCTCACGAATGCGGTACGCCGCAGCCGGTTCGACCACCTGGATCGCGGCAATGTAATCGATCAGCGGCGACAGTACGCAAAGCGGCGCCGGACTTTCCCTGGTATCGGACTTCTCGTGTGGAGCTTGAGCAGGCGTCGTCGCCGGTGGCGCCGAACGGGCCGGTTCGGATGCTGCCTGCCCTGCCTCGGCCCCGGCGCGGTCGGTCGACGGCGGGGTTTCTCGCGCTGGCTCGTCATGGCCAGGATCTGGTCCGATCAGCGGTTCGACCCGCTCCTGGCCAGCCCGGCCGACGCCCCCTGTCGGCGGCGCCGCGGCGCTGGTACCGGAAAACTCGCCCGCCGATTCGCCAGAAGAAACTTCATCGAGCAAGACGTCAGTCTGGCGTGCGCTCAACAGTTCCTCCGCCAGTTTGCGGTGCTTGTGTTCCTGCCACTTGTTGTAGGCCAGGACGCCAATCACGGCGACGCCCCCGAGGCCGATCAAACCCATCTGCAAGTCGGTCATATTTATCCCTAAACGAGTTGCTCGCGCATTCGCAGCGCTTCTTCCATATCGACTTCAACGATACGCGAGACGCCGGATTCCTGCATGGTCACACCGACGAGCTGTTGCGCCATCTCCATCGTGATTTTGTTGTGGCTGATGAACAGGAACTGCGTATGGATCGACATTCGTCGCACCATGGTGCAGAAACGTTCGGTGTTCGTATCGTCAAGCGGCGCGTCGACTTCGTCAAGCAGACAGAACGGCGCCGGGTTGAGCTGAAACATCGAGAATACCAGCGCAATCGCCGTCAGTGCCTTTTCGCCGCCCGAAAGTAGGTGAATCGTCGAGTTCTTCTTGCCCGGCGGCTGGGCCATCACCTGCAGGCCGGCATCGAGGATTTCCTCGCCGGTCATGATCAGTCGCGCCTCGCCACCGCCGAAAAGCGCAGGAAACAGCTCGCCGAAGCTGCGGTTCACCGCGTCGTAGGTGGTCTGCAGAAGGTCGCGTGTTTCGCGGTCGATGCGCCGAATCGCATTTTCCAGCGTTTCCATCGCCTGCGTCAGGTCTTCCGACTGGGCATCCAGATAGCTCTTGCGTTCACGGGCCGCTTCGAGTTCGTCGAGCGCTGCCAGGTTGACCGCGCCGAGACCATCGATCGAACGCAGCAGCGCGCTGATCGCGCTTTGCAGCGGGGCCGCACGTAGGCCGGCGAGTTGGCTGGTCAACGCTTGCTCGTCGGCGTCGGCCTCGGTCAACTGCGCCGCGAACTGCTCGACATTGAGGCTTGCCGCCTGCTCCTTGAGCTTCAGTTCGCCAATCCGCTCTCGCCGGGGGTCGAGGCTCTGCTCGACCTTGAGTCGTTGTTCGTCCAGTGCGCGCAGGCCGTTTGCTGCCGCCTCGAGCGCATCGCGGGCGTGCGCCAGGGTGTGCTCGCGGGCGACGCGGTGATCGAGCGCTTCCTGCAAGCGAGGCTCGAGATCTTCCGCCTGCATGGCGCTGGCGTTGTCCTCGCAGCGCTTCAGTTCGTCGTCGATGCGTTCGAGTTGTTGGCGCGCCAGGTCGCGGCCGCTGGCCAGCTCCTGCAACTTGGTGCGGCATTCGCGCTGCGAGAACTCCGCCTCGCGCAGTTCACGTTCAGCATCGCCGACCTGCTGGCGCTGGTCACGCAGGGCCAGCTCGGTCTGCTCAAACAGCGTCCGCGCCTCTTCCATCACCGTTTGCAGTTGGCGCAGCTGTTCGGCCTGCCCGCTAATGGCCTCGTCAGCGAGGAACAGCCGTTCGCTCTCGGTTTCTTCCTCTGCCGACATTTCGCCCTGGCTATCGTCAATCTGCGTCTGTCGCTCGCGGAAACGCTCAAGGGCCTGCGCGAGCTTCAGCGTTTCGACCTGTAACGCGTGTGCCCGATCCTGCAGAACGCCGAGCTGCTGGCGGGATTCCTGCAAGCCACGCTGCGTCTCGAGCAGCACCTGCTCGACGTCGGCCAGCTTCTCCTGCGCCTCTGCGACCTTCTCCTCGCGTTGGCTGATGATGTCGGCCAACGCGTCGATCTCGCGCTGTCGTTCGAGTAGCCCATGCTCGCCGCTATCCGGCGCAAACAGCGTCACACTCTGCCGGTTGACGATATCGCCGCCGGGCGTCACACAACAGGCAGCCTCCGACAGCTCGCCGCGGCGCGCCAGAGCGCTGGCCAGGTCGGGCGCGGTGAGCACCTCGCCGAGCCAGTCGGCAAGAATGCCCATCAGCTGCGGATGGGCGCAGCTGATGCGCGACAACAGGCGATCCTCGACCACCTCGCTGACCTTGCTGGTACCGAGCAGCGGTAACAGCAAGGTCAGTTTGCTGCCCGGCCGATCGTTGCTCCACGCCGGGTCGGCCGCGTCCGCTGGCAGCGCACCGAGTCGCTCGCGCAGGACGGCTTCGACCGCTGCTTCCCAGCCGGCGTCGACCTGCAGCGACTTCCACAGCGGCTCGCCGTGCTGCATCCGGTGCCGCAGCAACCAGTCCTCCAGTTTGCCGTTGGCCTGCAGGCGTTGCTGCAGTTGCTGCAGGGCAATCCGGCGCGCGTTCGCCTCGGCGCGTTCCTTTTGCACATGTTGCACTTCGGCGAGGACTTCGCGCCGCTGCTGCTCAAGGCGCGGCACGTCCTGTTGCTGCGCTTTCTGGGCCTGCAAGGCGACCCTGATTCCTTCGTTCAACTCGCTTAGTTCCGCCTGCCGGTCAGCCATTTCGCCTTCATCGGGGACGGGCATCGCCTGGCGCTCGAGCAGCAGACGCTCGCGGCGGCTGGCGATGCTCTGCAGCGAACGCTGCGCGTGCGCGCGATTTGTCTGCTCGACATGCAGCCGCTGTTCGGCCTGAACAATCTCGCTACGTTGACGGCTCACCGCCTGGCGCGCCGTGGCCTGCCTTTCTTCGGCGAGTGGCAAGCGTTCCTGCCCTGCCTCGAGGCGCAGTTGCCCTTGCTCGACGCGTTCGTCCGCCAGCCGCAGCAAATCCTGCCAGCGCTGATCGTCATCGGCCAGTTTCCCGGCCTGCGCCTGCCAATGCTGCTGGTCATTGGTGAGTTGCGCGAGACGCGTCTCGTACTCGCGCTGCGACTCGCGACGATGGCGGATTTCGCCTTCCAGCCGCGCCACTTCCGCATTGGCGGCAAACAGCTCACCCTGCGCGGCATGGACACCGTCGCTGGCGGCGAAATGGGCCTCGCGCGACTCCTCGAGACGCGCTTCGAGATCGCGCAGGACGGCGGTTTGTGCTTCGAGATCGATCGTCGCCTGTTCGATCTCGCGCGCCAGTCGATCGCGCTCGCTCTGGGCCTCGTTACGGCGCAGCAGCGACAGCAACTGCTGCTTGCGTTTCAGATCATCGCTGTACTCGCGATACTGGCGAGCGACACCGGCCTGGCCCTCCAGCCGCTCCATCTGGGAACCGAGTTCGAGACGGATGTCTTCGACGCGGGTCAGATTGTCACGCGTGTCGGCCAGCCGATGCCCGGTTTCCTTGCGTCTTTCCTTGTACCGGCTGACGCCAGCAGCTTCTTCGAGAAACACGCGCAGTTCGTCCGGCTTGGCCTCGATGATCCGCGAGATGGTGCCCTGGCCGATGATCGCGTAAGCGCGGGGGCCCAGACCGGTGCCGAGAAAGAGGTCGGTGACGTCCTTGCGGCGCACGTGCAGGTTGTTGATGTAGTACTCGGACTGACCGGCGCGCGTCAGCAGGCGCTTGACCGAGAGTTCGGCATACTGCGACCACTGACCGGAGAGCCGACCAAGCGAGTTGTCAAACACCAGTTCGACCGCTGCTCGCGACACCGGTTTGCGCGATCCCGAACCGTTGAAGATCACATCCTGCATCGACTCGCCGCGCAACTCCGATGCCTTCGACTCGCCGAGCACCCAGCGCACCGAGTCGATCACGTTCGACTTGCCGCAACCATTCGGACCGACGACACCAACCAGCTGGCCGGGCAGCGCGATGGTCGTTGGGTCGACGAAAGATTTGAAGCCGGCGAGTTTCAGTTTTGTCAGGCGCATGAACTAAAGCGCGGCCTGCACAGCCGCGCTGGAAGAAATCGGTAAAAGCCTTGTCCCGAGAACGAGTGACGCCCTGTGCCCGGCCAGCTCATGACAAGGAAACATTCCAGCGGGGCACAAAAATGGTCGCCTATAATAGCACTCTGCCTGCCCGATTCGCCTTCCCGGACCACCACTCGGAACCCCAATGAGCACACCGCCGGCCGAAACCCTTGCCACCTTTCCCAACCCCGCGCCGCAGCGGGATTTTCATATTCACATGGAAATCCCCGAATTCACCTGCCTGTGCCCGAAAACGGGGCAGCCAGATTTCGCCACCCTGATTCTCGATTACATAGCCGACAAGAGCTGTGTCGAACTGAAGAGCCTGAAGCTGTACATCTGGTCGTTTCGCAACACCGGCTGCTTTCACGAAGACGTCACCAACCGCATCCTTGACGACCTGGTCAGCGTCACCAAACCCCGCTACATGAAGCTGACCGCCCGCTTTTACGTCCGCGGTGGCATCTTCACGACGATCGTGGCGGAACACCGCGAACGCGGCTGGACGCCCCTGCCCACGGTGCAGCTTGCCAGCTTCGATAGTCAGTCCACGACCAGGGGCTGAGCGCATGACCCTTCCTCTCACCGATCCCCAGTTGCTGCGCCTGGAGCAATTGCTCGGCGACCCCGCGCTGGATCAGGCGCTGCCGCTTGACGAAGTGCAAGCCTACCTCTGTGCGGCCCTGTCGGGTCCGCAGGCGATGCCCGAGGCGCAGTGGTTGAGCGAAGTGCTGGGCGGCGTTGATGCCGATGGCGACGGCCCCGGTCGCGAGGCTGCGGAACTGCTGCGCCTTCTTGCCGCCGCACTCGAAGCGGAGCTGGCCAGTGGTGAAGCGCCGGTGCTTCTCCTCTATCCGATAGACGGCGATGAAGGTGGGCCCAGTGACCTCGTTTCCTGGTGTCAGGCCTATCTGCACGGGATCGATACCGCGGTCGACGGCTGGTTCGAGTTCCTTGGGGCAGAAGAAGGCAAGGAAGACAGCGAAGATATCTGCTTCCTCGACGAGCAGCTGTTCACGCTGTTCATGCTCACCGGCGACGCCGAAGCTGCTGCCGCTGCGGCTGGCGATGATTGGTTGTCAGGCGAGGAACTCGAGCGTCTGCAGGACGAATGCGAGGCCAGGCTGCCGCAGGTGGTGGCCGACATCTATCGTTTCTGGGCCGCGCGACGCGCGGTCAGGACCGTTCGCCGCGAGACCGCCAAGGTCGGTCGCAATGACCCCTGTACGTGCGGCAGCGGCAAGAAGTTCAAGAACTGCTGCGGGGCGGCGTGAGGCC
>NZ_JAVTWB010000122.1:0-10334 GCF_032229525.1 Accumulibacter sp.
CTGAGTCAAGCGCCTTGACCGATGATCCGGTTTCTTACAACAATCCGGCTTCCCTTCCCTGAAAGCCAGCCCAATGATCGACCAGCCCGTAGCCGACTTCAGCCTGCCGGCCACCGGCGGCCGCAGCTTCACCCTATCGGCCTGCCAGGGCAGCCCTGTCGTCCTCTATTTCTACCCCAAGGACAGCACACCGGGTTGCACCACCGAGGCACAGGAATTCCGCAACCTTCACCCGCTGTTCGTCAAGGCTGGAGCAATCGTGCTCGGCGTCTCACGTGACAGCATCAGGTCGCACGAGAACTTCAAGGCCAAACAGGACCTGCCCTTCGATCTGCTCTCCGACGCCGATGAATCGCTGTGCGCCCGCTTCTCGGTGATCAAGATGAAAACGATGTACGGAAAACAGGTTCGCGGCATCGAACGTAGCACCTTTGTCATCGACGGCCAGGGGGTGCTGCGGCGCGAATGGCGTGGTTTGAAGGTGGCCGGCCATGCGCAGGAAGTACTGGATTTCGTCGCAAAGCTCTGATCGTCTTCCCTGGCCGACAAACTCTCACCCGGAAAACACTCGCATGGCCCATCAATCCCCAATCGGCGCCAACAACGACGCTGCCGCCACAGCGTGCAAGCTCTTCGTCCTTGACACCAATGTCCTGATGCACGATCCGACCAGTGTCTACCGCTTCGAAGAGCACGATGTCTTCCTGCCGATCATGACCCTGGAAGAACTCGACGACCACAAGAAGGGCCTATCGGAAATCGCCCGCAACGCCCGCCAGGTGACGCGCACGCTCGACGAGATCGTCACCAGCGCAAATGAGGGGATCGAACAGGGCATCGCGCTCTACGAACCTTCGCGCAAACTGGCCAGTGGTCGTCTTTTCCTGCAGACCGAAGCGATCGCCAGCGAACTCCCGGCAGGATTGCCAACCGCGAAGGCTGACAACCAGATCATGGCGGTGGTCATCCACCTGCAACGCCGCTATCCCGAGCGTTCGGTGATCCTGGTGTCCAAAGACATCAACATGCGCATCAAGGCTCGGATACTCGGGCTGCAGGCACAGGACTACTTCAACGACAAGGTGCTGGAAGACACCGATCTCCTGTACAGCGGCATGCGCGAACTGACCCCCGAGTTCTGGGACGAATATGGTCAGGGTATGGAGTCCTGGAAGCAGGACGGTCGCACGATGTATCGCTTCAAAGGGCCACTCTGCGCGCAATTGCTGGCCAACCAGTTCCTCATCCAGGAAGGCGAAAAACCCCTCCATGCCATCGTCCGCGAGGTGTCGGCGACAATGGCCGAGATCGAGACCCTGACCGACTACACGCATGCCAGGAACAGCGTCTGGGGAATCGCCGCCCGCAACCGCGAACAGAACTTCGCCCTCAATCTGCTGATGAATCCGGAGATCGATTTCGTCACCCTGCTCGGCCAGGCCGGTACCGGCAAGACACTGCTCGCGCTGGCTGCGGGACTCACGCAGGTGCTCGAAACCAGGCGCTACAGCGAAATCATCATGACTCGCGTCACCGTGCCGGTGGGTGAGGACATCGGTTTTCTGCCCGGGACCGAAGAAGAAAAGATGGGACCGTGGATGGGCGCCCTCGAAGACAACCTCGAAGTCCTCAACAAGAGCGACGAGGATGCCGGCGACTGGGGGCGTGCGGCCACTCACGACCTGATTCGCAACCGGATCAAGATCAAATCGCTCAACTTCATGCGCGGCCGCACTTTTCTCAACAAGTTTCTGATCATCGACGAAGCGCAGAACCTGACGCCCAAGCAGATGAAGACGCTGATTACCCGCGCTGGCCCCACCACCAAGGTGATCTGCCTCGGGAACATTGCCCAGATCGACACCCCCTATCTCACCGAAGGCAGCTCGGGCCTGGCCTACGTCGTCGATCGTTTCAAGGGATGGCAGCACGCGGGGCACATCACCCTGCAACGCGGCGAACGCTCCCGCCTCGCGGACCACGCCGCCGAGGTGCTATAATTTTCCGGACGTTAACGAGCCGTGTCCATGACACGGCTCGGTCGTTTTTGGCCAGCGGTCCGTGCGACAAGGATCCTGCGCTTACCGGAGAGTCGATTGAAACGACGCGATTTCCTTGCTGCTTCGGCGGTCCTCGCACTACTGGCGCCATCATCGGCGCGCGCCGTAAACAAGAAGAAAGCAAGCGCTCGCCCGCATGCTAAACCGGCACCCAGGAGAACCAGCAAAACCAGCGGGAAACCTGCGACGCCTGTTGTCGAAAAACCTGCCACACCGGCACCGGAAGAAGTCGAACAGCGCGACGCCACCGGTCTGCCGGACGAACCGTTACCGCAATGGCGAACCTATGAGGTCAGTTCGACCATCACGCTCGACAATGTCAACGGCAAGGTGCGCGTGTGGCTACCGTTGGCGCAGCACATGGACACCCCTTGGCAGCGTTCCCTGGGCCATAGCTGGCAGGGTAATTTTGTCAAAGCCGGCATCTACCGCGACCCGGTCGCGGATCTGGCCGTGTTTTACGCCGACTGGAACGAGGGGGGCGACGCGCCGCAGTTGCAGATCAGCAGCCAGATCGCCAAGCGGGACCGCCATTTCGACATTACCAAGCGCGGCGTGGCCACGGAACGCAGCGACGTGCTTCGCCGCTACCTGCACTCCACCAACCTGGTCCCGACCGATGGCCTGGTGCGACATACCGCGGAGCGAGCGGTCGGTCGGATCAAGGATCCGGTGGCCCGGGGCAAGGCCATTTACGACTGGGTGGTGGAGAACACCTCATTTAATCCATCGGGCAGCGGTATCGGCAGAGGCGATGTCGAGGCCATGCTCGACAGCGGCCATTTGAGCGGAAGAAGTGCCGACATCACGCTCTTGTTTGTCGGTTTGTGCCGCTCGATCGGCATTCCGGCGCGTCCAATTTTCGGCCAACGCATCGATAGCTCACGCCTGCTCGCCGGTCTCGGCGCCACGGGCAACCTGAGCACCGCACAGCAATGCCGTGCCGAGTTCTACACGCCGGGCTACGGCTGGATTCCGGTCAATCCGGCAGATGTACGCAAGGCCATCGACGAAGAACATCTGAGCAGCAACGACCCCCGACTGGTCGTGCTGCAGAAGCTGCTGTTTGGTTTCTGGGAGATGAACTGGGTCGCTTTCAATACGGCTCAGGATGTCAGGCTGCGCGGCGCCAACGGCCAGGTGCTACCGTTCCTGGTCCAGCCGCAGGCCGAGGTAGCCGCGGAGCTTTTCAACAGCTCGGATAGCAGCCGCTTCCACTACACGGTTAACGCCAGCCGAGTCGTCGACGGCTGAAGCGCACCGCGTCAGCCTGCCGGCGATCAGTACGAACCCGGTGTAGCGAAATTCTCGAAGCGCGTGTACTCGCCGAGAAAAGTCAGACGCACCGTACCGATCGGCCCGTTGCGCTGCTTGCCAATGATGATCTCGGCAACGCCCTTCTCGGCCGTGTCCTGGTTATAGACCTCGTCGCGATAGATGAACATGATGATGTCGGCATCCTGTTCGATGGCCCCGGATTCGCGCAGGTCGGACATCACCGGGCGCTTGTTCGGCCGTTGTTCCAGCGAGCGGTTGAGCTGCGACAGCGCCATCACGGGTACCCCGAGCTCCTTGGCCAGACCCTTCAGCGAGCGTGAAATCTCGGAAATTTCGGTCGCCCGATTCTCGCCGTGGCTGGTGGCGGACATCAACTGCAGATAGTCTATGACGATCAGCCCGAGTTTGCCGCACTGACGGTGGAGACGACGTGCCCGAGCCCGCAGATCGATCGGGTTGAGCGCCGGCGTCTCATCGATATAAATCGGAGCTTCGTGCATCTTGCCCAGGGCAAAAGACAGGCGCGACCACTCGTCGTCGTTGAGGCGACCGGTACGGACGCGATGGGCGTCCAGCCGACCGACCGACGACAGCATGCGCATGGCCAGTTGCGTGCCGCCCATTTCCATCGAGAATACGGCCACCGGCAGCCCGACTTCGATCGCCACGTGTTCGGCGATGTTCAGCGCAAAGGAAGTCTTGCCCATCGACGGTCGGCCGGCAACGATCAGCAGATCACCGGCCTGCAGACCCGAAGTCTTGCCGTCCAGATCATGATAACCGGTGGGCACGCCGGTGATGTCCGAAGGGTTGTCGCGATCGTGCAGTTCCTGAATGCGCTCGACCACCTGCGTCAGTAGCGGGTTGATGTGCTGGAAGCCGCTCTGGTGGCGAAAACCGCCTTCGGCAATCGCGAAGACCTTCGCCTCGGCTTCATCGAGCAAGGTTTTCGGTTCGCGCCCAAGCGGATTGAGCGCGCTACCGGCGATCTCGTCACCTGCCGTCACCAGCTGCCGCAGAATCGCCCGCTCACGGACGATCTCCGCATAGCGCCGGATGTTTGCCGCCGACGGCGTGTTTGCCGCCAGTTCGCCAAGGTAGGCCAGACCACCGGTATCGTTGCCCTCACCCGCCTGCTCGAGGCTTTCGGCTACCGTCACCGCATCGGCCGGTTTGCCGCGTTCGAGGAGCTTGCGAATCTGGCGGTAGATGCGCTTGTGCTCGTCGCGATAGAAGTCGCCCTCGGCCATCAGGTCGGCGATCTTGTCGAAAGCGGCGTTGTCGAGCAGCAAGCCGCCGAGCACCGACTGTTCGGCCTCTATCGAGTGCGGCGGTACGCGTAGCGCTGAGAGGGTTGGATCCGCCTGTGGGCCGCGTTGCGGCCGTGCGCCGCGACTGTTCGCGCGTTGCGTACCGTCGGAGGCGAATGAATTTGAATCGAACGACTTGGGCATGGCGGATCAGCTAAGAGAAACGGGACGAGCAAAGCAGCGAGTCTACCCTGCCGAGGTCTTTTCCGGCACCGAGACAAAAAAAAGCCTTGCCCTCGGGGCAAGGCTTTTTCCCTGGCACCAGAAGATGGCGCCGAATCAACGGCCTACAGCTTGAACTGTTCGGCGACAACAACGACCGTGATCGTTGCCAGGACGTCGCTGTGCAACGAGACTTCCAACTGGCTCTCGCCGATCATCTTCAACGGGCCCGCAGCCATGCGTATGTCGGACTTCTCGACCTCGAAACCGAGGACACGCAAGCCATCGGCAACATCGAAGTTGCTCACCGAACCGAACAGACGTCCGTCGACACCGGCCTTGCGGGCGATCTTGACGATCACACCTTCGAATTTCTCGGCATACGCCTGCGCGGCAGCCAGTTTCTCGGCCGCGGCACGCTCGAGTTCGGCGCGCTTCGCTTCGAACTCCTTCATGGCCTTCGGCGTTGCCCGCGTGGCTTTACCCTTGGGGATCAGAAAGTTGCGGGCATAGCCATTCTTGACATTGACCAGATCACCGAGGCCGCCGAGGGTGCCGACCTTTTCCATCAGAATTACTTGCATCTCGTTGTCCTCGCTTACTGGTGATTGTCGGTATACGGCAGCAGCGCCAGGAAGCGGGCACGCTTGATGGCCACCGACAGCATCCGCTGGTAACCGGCCTTGGTGCCGGTCAGACGCGCCGGCATGATCTTGGCGTTCTCGGCGACGTACTCCTTGAACAGGTCGACATCCTTGTAGTCGATCTCTTCCATCTTCTCGGCGGTGAAGCGGCAGAACTTGCGCCGCTTGAACAGACCACTACCGCGCTTCTTGACATTCTTGTCATCCTTCTTCTTGAAGAATCTTCCCATTTTCTTTTCCTTCGACAAATTCGATCGTAGTTACATGCAGTCTTGGTTGCTTGCTGTTCCGGCTCCTCGCGGCAAGAAAGCCCGTCAGATGAAGCGCTGCGCCAGGAGTTGCCGCTTGCAGCCACTGTGCCGTCGCCCCCAGGGCGATGGCCTGGATTTCACACTCGACGTGTCGTGGGCTACCCGCTTCAACCTGCTCCGACTGATGCCCGATCAGACATTCCGCTACCGGCACACCGGCTGGCGTAAAACGCAGCGCTTTGCGCTCGATCAGGGTTCCAGTGAGTTCAACGCGGTTCAGCAGAGCCTCGTCAACAATCAGGCGGCTGGTTCGGCAGCAGCTTCCGCCGGCGCCGGCTCGCGGACTTCCAGCAAGGACTTCGACTTGTCGTCCTTCATCATCGGCGACGGCGTACTGACCGCACGCTTGGTCTTGATCGTCAGGTGACGCAGAACGGCGTCGGTAAACTTGAAGCCGTGCTCGAGTTCGGTCAGCGTCTCGCCATCGCACTCGATGTTCAGCAGCAGGTAATGTGCTTTGTGCAGTTTCTGGATCGGATAAGCGAGCTGGCGGCGTCCCCAGTCTTCGAGACGGTGGATCTGCCCGGCACGCGCGACGATCTGCGCCTTGTAGCGCTCGACCATCGCCGGAACCTGCTCACTCTGATCGGGATGGATGATCAAAACAATTTCATAATGACGCATGAACACTCCTTGTGGTTTGAGCCCCCCGCCATGCCAACGGTAGAGCAAGGTGGAAAACCCACGATTATAGCGGCCTTCCGGCTCGGCAGGCAAATCGAGGCGCATTCGGGCGAATTTCACTCGGCGCGAAATGCTGCGCAGCCGGCCAGCCCCAGCCCAGCCCTGACTCGCCGGTCGACAAAAACAACAACTGGGTCGAAATCATCGGGGACGACGACCGACACTTGTTCAGCAGCAGGCACCCCCCAGGTGCGGCGCTGATCCCTGCGAGGGTCTCGTTTATCCCGCCGATTGGAAACGAAAGACGCCCGCCGGGGTGCAAAGCCTTTCAGCATGTCACTCCAGGGCGCCGGGAAATGCACCCTGCAGAGGAATAGTCTAAGCTTGTCGGCATCCGACCCGCTCAGGATTCCCATGGCCCGCATCATTCCCGACGGCTGGCGCGAACTCTCCGTCACCGGCGCCGCGCAGCGCGAGATCGAAACGCTGGCTGTCCTCGCCGAGGGCCTGCCGGACGACTACAGCGTCTATCACGCGGTGCACTGGACCGGCATCGACGGGCGCCAGGCCATCTACGGGGAAATCGATTTCGCCGTGGTCAATCTCGCCGGCGACCTGCTGCTCATCGAACAGAAGAGCGGCTTCCTCGACGAAACGGCCGATGGGCTGGTCAAGCAATACCCGGGCAAGTCAAAGAGCGTAGCGGTGCAGATCTCGCGCATGGTCAGCAAGCTGCGCGGCAAACTCGCGCTCCGTGGCGACATCCCCTCGGTGCATACCGACGCCCTCCTCTACTGCCCGGACTACAGGGTCAGATCCCCGGAAACCGCCGGCCTGGTCGCCGAGCGTATCGTCGATGCCAACCGCCGCGACCAGCTCTGCCAGATCATCGCGCGCCTCCTGCCGGCCTGCGAGACAGCACCGGCCGCCCCGAAAATCCACGCCTTCCTGCGCGACCTGATCCAGCTCGACAGCGACGTCAGCGCCCTGATGGGCCACGCCCGCGAGCTGGTCACCCGGGTCTCCGGCGGCCTCGCGCACTGGGCACGGCAGCTCGAGTTCGAGCCCTTCCACCTGCGCATCACCGGCACCGCCGGCTCGGGCAAAACCCAGCTGGCGCTTGCCGAATACCGCGCCACGCTCGCCGCCGGCAAGCGCCCGCTCTACGTTTGCTTCAACCGCCCGCTGGCCGATCACTTCGACCGCATCGCACCGGCCGGCGGCCTGGCCTGCACCTACCACCAGCTCTGCGACCAGCGCCTGCGCCATGCCGGCGAGACGCCGGACTTCACCCTGCCCGATGCCTTCGAGCGCCTGCAGAAGCGGGCCGCCGAAGTGCCGGTCAGCGCCACCTTCCTGTTCGATACCGTGATCGTCGACGAAGGCCAGGATATCTCCGAGAAATGGCGCGACTCCATCTTCCGCCACGCCCGTGCCGATGCCCGCCTCCTGTGGCTGGAAGACCCGCTGCAGAATCTCTACGGGCGACCACCGACGCCTCTGCCCGGCTGGGTCGCGCTGCATGCCAAGAGCAATTACCGCAGCCCGCGGCCGATCGTCGACTTCCTGCGTCGCCTGCTGCCCGACGATCTCGATATCGAGGCCGCCTCGCCGATCGCCGCCGACGAGATCGAGTTCCTCGAATACGCCGACACCCCGGGCATGTTCGCCCGCGTCAAGCAAGCCATCCGGCTGTGCTACTCGGCCGGCTTCAGGAAACACGACCTGGCCATCGTCAGCTACCACGGCCGCGAGCAGTCGCAGCTGCTGGCGCTCGACAAACTCGGCCAGACCAGCCTGCGCCACTTCACCGGCGACTACGATCTGTTCGGGCAGCCGGTCTACAGCGAGGGCGACGTGCTGGTCGAATCGGTCTACCGCTTCAAGGGCCAGGCCGCTCCCGCGATCATCCTCACCGAGATCGATTTCGAGGTACTCGACGACAAGGCGGTGCGCAAGCTCTTCGTCGGCGCCACGCGCAGCTCGATGAAGCTGATCCTCGTCCTGCACGAGACGTCAGCCGCCAGGCTGCTCGAACGCCTGGGCTGAAGTGTTGTTGCTCGGAGTGACTCGTAGAGCCTGCCGGTCCGCGTCCCCCCGCACCAGCCCGACAAATCGGCTCTTCGGCGAAGCCGGGCGACAGCTCAAGTGGCGAGCGATCGCAGCCTTCGGCCAGCAGCTCGAGCATCGCCTCGCACTCGTCCCGGCCGCCACGGATTGCGCTATACAGGGGCGCCGATTTTCAACGGCAATGGCGCGGAATTACCGGCCAACAGCGAAGCTCCACGAGCGACACAGCCTTCGCTTCGCTCATCACGCTATCCGGGTTCGTCGACATGGTGGCACTGCTCGACCTCTTGCCTCCCGGCGCACTGCCGGCGCTGCGCGATCTGTTCCGACGCTACGTCGGTCCCCGGCTGCAGGTCTAGCGGAAGCTGCCCGACATCCAGGCAGCCTGGGCGGAATTGGCTCGTTCAAACAAGCTGCAGGGAGAAATCTGGCGCCAGGCAGTCGCCGCCGCCGGCATCAACGAGGCGCCGCCCGCCGCCAACATGCTGCTCCTGCCGGCCCTGAACCAGATGATCGAGATCACCACCAGCCGGACTACGGCCGCAGAGATGCATCCCCCAATCGTGACCTTCGTACTGCTCTACGGACTGGGGCTGATCCGGGTCGATACCTTCGACCAGGTCCTGGTGCACTGGCTGGAGAGCATGAAGTAGTGCCGATGGAGTAGCGGCGATTGCCGTTGGCTGCTCGGCCGATCGCGAGAGACCTCCGATAAGCACGAGCGACGCCGCTCCCTCTCGCTTGCTTGCCGGTCAACTCGCGCGGACGGGTGAGCGCGGTCATCGCCGAAATAACGCTCGGCGCGCAAGCCCAGTCGCTCAAGCTGCTCGTCGGAGACCTTGAGTGGCGAAAAATTGCTTTGCTGGCGAACTCGTCAGCAAGCGAACAATCCACGCGCAACCATTGCCCGAGCTCTCTACCGGCGACGGCTGTGGTCAATGCGCTTCAGCCGGCGACGGCACCCCTCGCGTGCTGTATCGAACTGACGCGCCAGATCAAGCGCTGGACAGCTGGCGCAAGCGAAGCAGCCTGCCCAACGTCACTTGCTCACCGTCACCTTGCCGATCATCCCTGCTTCCATGTGCCCCGGAACGAGGCAGGCAAAATCGACGCTGCCCGGCTGGTCGAATTTCCAGATCAGGCCGCCTCGCTGGCGCGGCTTGAGGGTGATCATGTTCGGTTCTTCGTGTTCCATGGTCGGGAACTTGCGCATCATTTCGGCGTGCTCCTTGAGCTCGGCCATCGATCCGATGACCATTTCATGCGGCACCTTGCCGACATTTTTCAAGAAGAAGCGAACAGTTTCGCCGGCCTTGACGGTGACCTTGTCGGGAACGAAGCGCATCGAGTCGTCCATGCTCACTTCGACGGTGCGCGTCACGTCGGCTGCTTTCCCGGCTTGGCCGACCGCACTCGCCTGCGGGTCGCCGTGCATCGCATGACCGCCCTGGTGGTCGCCGGCCGCCAGCGCCAAAGCCGGCGCAAGGCTCATCAGAAGAAGGGCGATTGGTTTTTTCATGGTCAGCGGTGTCTTTCGTGGTTGTCGTCGATGGCTGTGCTGCGGAATGGTATGACGAGAGGTGCTCAGAACCAGAAACGAACGTCGGCAACCCACAGGGTGTCGCTTGTTGGTGCGCCCTCGGCCTTGGCCAGGTCGGCCGTCTGGCCAAACTTGCCGACCCATTCGACGCCGACGTAAGGCGCGAACTGGCGGGAGATGTCATAGCGCAGACGGACGCCGGCGACGGCGTCGGAGAGGCCGCTGCCAATACCGCGGGCGGCATCATCCTTGCCGTAAGCGTTGATTTCAAGGCGCGGCTGAAGGACCAGGCGTTGCGTGAGCAGCAGCTCGTACTCGGCGCTCAGGCGCAGTGC
>NZ_JAVTWB010000123.1:0-10212 GCF_032229525.1 Accumulibacter sp.
CCCGGAAGTCACCGTCTATTCACTGATCTTTGTCGCGCTGATCGCCGCCGTCACGCTCGCCTATTACGTCTGCAAGGCCAATGCCGTCCTGGCCTTCTGGATTGCCTACGTCCTGACGCGGCCACTCGGCGCATCCTTCGGCGACTACCTGTCGCAAGCGACTGCCGATGGCGGCCTGGGTCTGGGTACCGTGGTCACCAGCGTGATTTTCCTGGCGAGCATTGCCGGCCTGGTGCTCTATCTGTCGGCCAACCGGAATGACATTGAGAGCACTGCACCAAACGATGCCATTTGACGCCCCTTCTCCTGCGCTGCATTTTCGCGGTCGTCTTGCCGGAACGCCGCATGTCTGGCCCTATCGCTGCGCGCGTGTAGCCCGGGTGCGCCGTGCAACCCCCTTGTTGCTCTCCCTTGACGGCCGCCATTCGCCGATTTGATCCGGCGCCACCGGGTGAGACAATGAAGCATTCGGAACCGCGGAAATCCTGATGCGTATCCTGCTTGTCGAAGACGACGCCATGATCGGCGAGGCGGTATCCGTTGCCCTCAAGGACGCGGCGTATGCCGTGGACTGGGTCAGGGATGGCGCCACCGCCAACAACGTGCTCCAGGATGGTGAGCATCAGGCGGTGTTGCTCGATCTGGGACTGCCCGGGCGCGATGGACTGGAAGTCCTGCGTCGACTGCGCCGGGCGGGCAACACCGTAGCGGTTGTCGTCATCACCGCTCGGGACGGGGTCGACGATCGGATCAAGGGTCTTGATTTCGGTGCTGATGACTATCTGGTGAAGCCCTTCGACCTCAACGAGCTGCTCGCCCGACTGCGCGCGATTATCCGCCGCCAGGGCGGACAGGCGGCACCCGTGCTGAGCAACGGCACAGTCACTCTCGACCCGGCCAGCCACGAAGCGCGCTGCGGCGATGTGGTAGAGCTGCTCAGCGCGCGCGAGTTTGCCCTGCTGCATGCCTTGTTGCTGCGGCCCGGTGCCATTCTCACACGCGACGAGCTGGAGGAGCGCATCTACGGCTGGAATGAGGAGGTGGAGAGCAATGTCATCGATGTGCTGATACATGGCGTACGCCGGAAGCTGGGCGCTGCGATCATCAAGAACGTCCGAGGGGCCGGCTGGATGGTCGACAAGCCGACATGAAACGATCCTTGCAGAAGCAATTGTCGCTGATCCTGGGAAGCACAATCGTGTTCACCGGGCTGGCGGCGGCGGTGGCCTCGTTTGCGCTCGGCTATTCCGAGGCGAAGGAATTACAGGACCACATGCTGCGGCAGATCGCCAAGCTGGACGCCGGCTCACCGGTCGCACGCCGGGTGCCGGAAGTGCCGCCGCAAGCCGCCCGGCAAGTCAGGATCAAAGAGTCGGAATCGCGAATCACGATCATCCATCTGCCAGGCAATGCGCGACCGGCCTGGCTAGGAGCCGATCTGCGCAGCGGCTTTCACACCCTGCCCACCGACGCCGGGCTCCTGCGCGTGTTTATCCAGGACACCCCTTCGGGCGAGCGCACGGTCGTCACCCAACCAACCGAAGCGCGTGACGAGATCGCGGTCAACAGTGCGTTGTACACCCTGATCCCCTTGTTGTTGCTGGTCCCCCTGCTGACCGCCCTGCTGGTGCGAATCGTCCGCCGCGAGCTGGCGCCGATCGCCCGGCTATCCCGCAGCCTGGATCAACAGCCCGCCGACCGGCCGCAGGCGATAGACGACGACGGCCTGCCGGCGGAGATCACGCCGTTCGTGCACGCCATCAACCGTTTGCTGGAGCGGGTGAATCACCTGCTCGGGCAGCAGCGGCGCTTTATCGCCGATGCCGCCCACGAACTGCGCAGCCCGCTTACGGCGCTGTCGGTGCAGGCAGAAAATCTCGCGCATGCGCGATCGCTCGAGGCCGTTCGCGACCGCGTGCTGCCGCTCCAGGCGGGTATCGAGCGCGCCCGCCAGCTGACCGAACAACTGCTGAGCCTGGCCAGGACACAAGCGGGTACCGGCGGCGGACCGGCAGTGCAGATTTCGTCGATCGCCCGCGAAGTGATCGCCGAACTCCTGCCGTTCGCCGAGGCCAGGGGGATCGACCTCGGGCTCGACGAAATCGCGCCGTCAACCGTTCGCGGCGCGCCGGAAACGCTTCGGCTGATCCTCAAGAATGCGCTCGAAAATGCGCTGAAATACACACCAGAAGGCGGTGAGGTGACGCTTCGGCTGCTCTCCGAGGGCCAGAGCGCGGTCATCGAGGTGGTCGACGATGGCCCCGGGATTCCAGCCGCGGAGCGCGAGCGCGTCTTCGATTCCTTCTACCGCCTGCCCGGTGCCGGCGGCGAAGGCAGCGGCCTCGGGCTGACCATCGCCCGGGAAGCGGCAAGCCGTCTGGGCGGTGTCGTCAGCCTGCATGACCGGCCGGACGGCCGCGGCCTGCTCTTCCGCTACCGGCAAGACCGCCAGCAGTGATCAGCGCCTTCGTCGCCTCGTACGGTTATCTGGCGGTCTTCGTCGGCACGCTCCTCGAAGGCGAGAGCATTCTGATCGCCGCGGGGTTTGCCGCCCATCGCGGCTTGCTGGACTGGCATCTGGTCGCGCTGGTGGCCATGCTCGGCGCAACGCTGGGCGACCAGCTGGCCTTTCTGCTCGGTCGCTGGAAGGGTCCGGCGCTGACCGCACGTTTTCCGTCCCTGGCACGGCAAAAACCTCGCATCGACGATCTGCTGCAACGCCACCATGTCATCTTCATCCTCGGCGTTCGCTTCCTCTACGGATTGCGCATCGCCGGGCCCGTGTTGCTTGGATCGAGCGGCATACCGTTGCTTCGCTTCGCCTTGCTCAATGCCATCGGCGCCGCGCTGTGGGCGGCAACGATCACCGGCGCCGGATACAGCGTCGGGGTCGCCATCAGTGCCCTGATCGCCGACCTGAAGACGATTGAGGAGGTCGTTCTGGTCGTCATTGTGGTAGCCGGCCTGGCCTTCTGGCTGTGGCGCCGGCTGCGTACGCGAGCTTCGCCAACGGCAACTGAACGCGCAATGCATTGATCTCGTGACAACTATTTGACCCCCTCCGCGGCCACCTGACATCGATGACCAGCACACCGACAAAAAGCAACTGGCAGGACATGCCGTCAGGCATCTGGGTTCTCGGCGTGGTCAGTATGCTGATGGATATTTCCTCGGAGATGATCCACAGCCTGCTGCCGCTGTTCATGGTCACCACCCTGGGAAGCAGCGCCCTGGCGGTCGGCGTGGTGGAAGGACTGGCCGAATCCACGGCCCTGATGGTCAAGGTCTTCTCCGGCGCGCTGAGTGATTACTTCGGCAAGCGCAAGGGCCTGGCCGTCCTCGGCTACGCCATGGGCACCCTCACCAAACCGCTCTTTGCCGTGGCGTCGACCACCGGCGTGGTGCTCACCGCCCGCCTCCTGGATCGCGTCGGCAAAGGCCTACGCGGTGCACCGCGCGACGCACTGATCGCGGATATCGCGCCAGCACATCTGCGCGGCGCAGCATTTGGCCTGCGGCAATCCCTCGACACGGTCGGCGCATTCCTTGGCCCTCTGCTGGCGGTCGGCCTGATGCTGCTGTGGGCCAACGACTTCCGCGCAGTGTTCTGGGTGGCCGTGATTCCTGGACTCCTGGCGGTCGCGCTGCTGTTCTTTGGCCTGCGCGAACCGGAACACCCGCCGACGACAAAACGAAGCAATCCGCTCCAGCGACAGAACCTGAAACGTCTGGGTGCTTCGTATTGGTGGGTGGTCGGTATCGGCGCGGTGTTCGCCCTGGCCCGCTTCAGCGAGGCATTTCTCGTCCTGCGCGCGCAGCAAAGTGGCGTCGCCGTTGCCCTGGTGCCGTTGGTGATGGTGGCGATGAATCTGGTCTACGCCCTCTCGGCCTACCCATTCGGCAAGCTCTCCGACCGCATGAGCCACAGGAAACTGCTGGCCCTCGGCCTGCTCTTCCTGATCGCCGCCGACATGCTATTGGCGACCGGCACCCACTGGGGCGTCGTGCTGGCCGGCGTCGCCCTCTGGGGCATCCACATGGGCATTACCCAGGGCTTGCTGGCGACCATGGTTGCCGCTACCGCGCCGGCTGATCTGCGCGGCACGGCGTTCGGGTTCTTCAGCCTGGTCAGCGGACTGGCGATGCTGTGCGCCAGCGTGCTGGCAGGGCTGCTGTGGGATCGGCTCGGCGCATCCTCCACTTTCCATGCCGGCGCGATTTTTTGCCTTGTTGCATTCGCCGGATTGGGCTGGCAGCCGGACAGGCGAACGCCTGACGCGTGACCGACTTCCTTGAGCCGGCTCAACGCCCTCGCGCTGCCGCTACCGATGCAGACTGTTCGCCAGACGCTAATGACTCGTTGCCTTGCGGCGCCGTGTCGCGGCCAAGGGACCAGATTTCACCGAGGCGCATGTCGCCAAGGTAGTGATGGACAAGGGCCAGCCCGGCGTGGCCGATCAGATAGGCCCAAACGAGGTTGGCGAGTGTCCGATGGACAAACATCACGGCGCCGACGGCACCGCCCGCGTCCGGATCGCCACTGTTGATGAAATAGTAGATCGTGCCGCTCAGCGCCATCGCCGACATCAGCAGCAGCCCGAGACCATGGATGGCTGACGGCAAGGGCGCGTGCTCATCGTGGGGAGGGAGCCGGCGCGAGACCAGCGCGGAGAGGTGTCTCCTGGCGTCGGTTCGCAAAGCCGTCAAACGGGCGCGCGAAAACCAGGGGAACAGCGCGCCCGGCGCAGTGCCCTTCGATCGTAGGGTCAGGACCAGCCAGAATGCGAAAATGAAACAGAACGCGGCCAGGCCGGAATACTGGTGCACCTGAAAATACCAGTTGCCGGCGCGGTCCGGTTCGGGCGGCTCCATTGGCAAGCTGGTCAACAGCTGCAGGATGATCGCCAAGGCCAGGCCGGCATGAACCAGCCGCGTCGCGAAGGCGTGTTTGGGGACGGTGGCGCTTACGCTCATTGCAATGTTTCCTTTGAAAAATAGTGATCAACAACTCTGCCGCGCCGCAGCCTGACCTGGCTTAAAATGCGCGATGCGGCAAGAACCTGGTACCCGGCGGCTTGGCAACGGGCGCAAAACATGGCCGTGCAATGCAAGACCAGCCACGCCTTCAGCGTCGTCGCCGGGGACATCGGTCAGAAAGCCGGCGCCGATTTGCAGATTGAGCGGCGGGCAGTCGACGGGAGATCCTGCCTTCGAGTCACGCGCTGGTTTGCGTGGGGATGAAGATAGCGACCAAGAATTAGCTGAGACTTAGCGACGGCTGCCGGGGGTGATTCGCATGCCCGGGAGTGGCGCGGATTTTCCGCTCCAGCGCAAGCGCCCGTGGGAATGTGTTGCGAATATTGGAGCATCCGACGTTTTCATGACCTGGCATCGCATTTACGCGCGATGCATTTTTTTGTGGCGAGTCTGGTGAGTCATGGTGAAGCTTGAACGGAATTGGATTTGGCTGGCTTGGGCGCTCTGGTCGATCACCCTGGTGGTGCTCGCCGGCATGATCGTGACGCACCCGCTCGAGCGGAGCATGACGCCGATATACCACGATGCGGTACAGCACTGGTGGGCACGCCAACCGGTCTATACAGACCCGACGGGCTTCAACTACCTGCCAGCGTTCCTGCCAGTTTTCGGCCTCTTTGCCTGGTTACCGGTGGTTGCTTGCGAATTGCTCTGGCGCCTGCTGGCCATGCTCGGCCTCTATTCGGGTCTCTGGCGTTATTGCGGATTCCTGACGACGACGAACCAGCAACGCGCCTTCGCGGTGGCAACGGCGCTTTCCCTGCCGCTTTCCGTCAGCGCATTGCGCAACGGCCAATCAAGCGCCCAACTGGCAGCTTGCCTGGTCCTGGCGGCCTGCTGTTTACACCGACAACGTTGGTGGTCGGCGACGCTATGGCTTTCCCTGGCACTGGTCTGCAAGCCCTTGGGCATTCCGGCAATCGGGCTGGCCGTAATGGCCTTCCCCCGCCTGTGGTGGCGAACGGCACTCGGAGTGACTGTCGTGCTGGTGGGGCCCTATCTTTTTGCCCCGCCAGACTACGTGAATACCCTCTACCTGGCCTTCGCCGACAATCTCGCTCAATGTGCGGACGCCGGTGGTCGTACGTTCGCTGATCTCAATGGCGTGCTGGCGGCTGTCGACCTCGAACTCACCGGTACGCCGTCCTTCCTTGTTCGCTTGGCTGCCGGAGTGGTAATGGCCGTGGCGTGCTGGTTTTTGCGAGGGCGACGCTCCAGCATCCCTCTGCCCCTGCTCTGGCTCGCCTTGACGGGCATCTACATCATGCTCTTCACACCGATGAACGAAGCCAACAGCTACGTGATGCTGGCACCGGCGCTGGGCCTTTGGGCCTGGTGGCACGTTGAACAAAACGCAACACGAACATTCCAGGTCATGGCGGCCATGTGCGTAACGATGATGTTTCTACCGGACCTGATCGGGCTGTTCGTCGGGAAACAAGGCGGCCATGAGTTCGGCAAGTTCTGGAACCCCCTGATGACCCTTGGTTTTCTCGGCATACTGCTCTGGCGGGTGAAACTGGCGACGCCTGGAATGCAATCGACGTGCGCCGAACCGGTGCCAACCTGACACCCACGCCGCCGGGCCTCCAGGCGTGTGCCTTGCACGACCCACGGTCACGCATCACCTCGGTTGCCGGCCATATCGCGCGCGTACCCCGACTCGCCCATAGCCGAAGACTTCAGCGTATCATCACGCACCTGCGCTCGACACAAACCAACGTCACCCCCGCTTTCGACCACCCGCTACGGGTCGAAACGCGCAGCGCAAGCGCACACTGAAACTTCACCGGCAACTAGCCACTAGCCAAACTCTGATCAGCCATGACAGCCGAAGTCGCCTCGCACCGCTCGCCGGCCAGCCCACGCATCAATCACCCGACCCTGAAAAGTCACCTCGCCTTCACTTTGCTCAGCGCCAGCGCACTGCTGGCGCTCTACAGCCTGTTGCGCGTCGCGCTGCTGATCTACAACCGCGAGCTGATCGGCAGCACCCCGGTGGCGACGTTCGTCGAGGCTTTCCATAACGGCCTGCGTTTCGACCTGCGCCTGGTGGTGTACGCCATCATGCCACTCCTGCTGGCCCTGCTCAGCGTCCGCGCCATGGCCGCCCGCGGCCTGCTGCGCTGGTGGCTGACGGCGTTCGCCAGCTTCACCCTGTTCCTCGGCCTTACCGAGCTGGATTTTTATCACGAGTTCCACCAACGCTTGAACGGCCTGGTGTTCCAGTATTTCGAAGAAGACCTCGCCACCGTCGCGAGCATGTTGTGGAACGGCTTCCCGGTCGGCCGCTACCTGCTTGCCTGGGCTGCTGCGACCTGGCTACTGGCCCGGCTGTTCAGGAGCCTCGACCTGCTCAGCCGGCCGCTGGAGGTGCACCAGCCGCAAGCCGCACCGGCCTGGTACTGGCGCACCGGTGTCTTCGTCCTGTGCCTGCTGACGGCGGTCATCGCTGCCCGCGGCCACCTGCGCCAGGGTCCGCCGCTACGCTGGGGCGATGCCTACACCACCGATTCGATGTTTGCCAACCAGCTGGGCCTGAACGGCACCCTGACCCTGCTTTCCGCGGCCGAGGCCAGCCTGTCCTCGCAGCGGAGCAATACCTGGCAATCGACCATGCCCGACCAGCAGGCGCTGGCAACCGTGCGCCAACTGCTGCTCACACCCCACGACCAATTGGTAGACGCCGACGCGGCGGCGATTCGCCGTGATTTCACCCCGCCAGCCAGCGGCACCTTGCCGATTCGCAACGTCGTGGTGATTCTGATGGAAAGCTTCGCCGGCCACTTTGTCGGTGCGCTCGGGGGCCGCGGCGATATCACCCCGCACTTCGACCAGCTGGCCAAAGAAGGTTTGCTGTTCGACCGCTTCTTCTCCAACGGCACCCACACCCACCAGGGCATGTTCGCCACCATGGCCTGTTTTCCCAATCTGCCCGGCTTCGAATACCTGATGCGCACCCCCCAAGGCGCGAACAAATTCTCCGGCTTGCCACAACTGCTCAGCGCCCGCGGTTTTGACAACCTGTACGTGTACAACGGCAGCTTCCAGTGGGACAACCAGTCGGGCTTCTTCAGCAACCAGGGCATGACCCGCTTCATCGGCCGTGAAGATTTCGTCGACCCGGTGTACATGGACCCGACCTGGGGGGTATCGGATCAGGACATGTTCGACCGCGCGGCCAGCGAGCTCGACAAGATGCCTGCCGACAAACCTTTCTATGCGCTGCTGCAAACGCTGTCCAATCACACGCCCTACGCGCTACCGAAAGCGCTTCCGGTGGAGCCGGTGACTGATGGCGGCACCTTTAGCGAACACCTGACCGCCATGCGCTATGCCGACTGGGCGCTTGGCCAGTTCTTCGCGAAGGCGCGCAAGTCGCAATACTACAAGCACACCCTTTTTGTCATCGTCGGCGACCATGGGTTCGGCAGCGACCAGCAATTGACCGAAATGGATCTTTTCCGCTTCAACGTCCCGCTCCTGCTGATCGCTCCGGGTATTCAGGACAAGTTCGGCAGCCACAATCACAACGTCGGCACGCAGGTCGACATCGTGCCGACGATCATGGGCCGCCTCGGCGGCACGGTGCGCCATCAGTGCTGGGGACGCGATCTGTTGAATCTGCCGGAAGGCGACCTCGGCATCGGCGTGATCAAACCCTCGGGCGGCGACCTGACGGTGGCCCTGGTTACGCCGCAACGCATACTGATCGAGCCGAAGGGGTTCGAGCCACGCCTCTACAGCTACCAGCTGGGTGCCGATCCGAAAGCCGAACGGATCCCCATCGACCTCGCCCCGGAGTTGAAAGCCAGGCTCGAAGCCTTCCTGCAAATCGCCACCAGGAGTTTGCTGGACAACACCGCAGGGGTGGAAGCGGCGATGTCGCACAAGCGCTGAGCCGTGGCGAACTCGGCAATACCTTCCCCATGAAGCCGCGCGCCGGCCGGCGCGCGGCGTGCACTGGCGTTAATGTGAAAGTCGCGTACGCGACTCACGAATTTCCCTTCTCCTCAGCGCGGGAGGGCCTGGGGTGAGGCGGGGAATTCAGGGAGCATGCGCCCTGCCCGTCGAACGATTCCGGCGTGCAAGCCGGAATGCGCACTGCAAGTGGAGGGGGACGGTCATGACTTTCATGATCTGGGGTATCTCGACATGTCATGACCGTTAGCCAAACGCCGAAGCCGATCACTTGCCCGCGACTTGATCAATGCCCTCGCGTTGCAAGCCGGTGTTTGAACAGCAAGAGGCTGGCGAGAATGAATGCCACAAGAACCGCAGATGCCGAATAGCGGTTCATCGCCAGCCCACCGGAACGTACGGGCTTGTCGAGGAAATCACCGACAACGGCACCCAACGGCCGCGTCAGGATAAACGCGCTCCAGAACAGGATGGTTCGTGAAATGGCTGTCCAGAAATAGGCCGCGACGACGAGTCCCAGCAGAGCGGCAAAGACCATTGCGCCGCCTGTGTATCCCAGGCCGGCGCTGCCGGCGCTCCAGTCGCCAAGTGCGGTACCGAGCGTCTGAGAAAACATGATCGTCGTCCAGTAGAACAGCTCGGCCTTTGGCGAGCTGACGGTCCCGAGCGAAAGCGAGCCCAGCGTTCGGTACCAGATCGCCAACGAGGCCACCAGCAGGGCAATCAGCAAGGACGTACCACCCGCGTAGCCGATTCCGAGCGAACGATCCAGGAAATCCGCCAGCGTCGTACCGACCGTCGTTGTGGCAATGATCGTTGTCCAGTAGAGCAAGGGGTGAAAGCGCCTGGCCTTGATTTGAGCAGCGACAGCAAGCACAAAAATCGCGGCGAAAATCGTAGTTCCCACCAGGTAGCCAAGATTCATCGACATCGACACCGCATCACCGCCGGTCTCGCCCAGGGTGGTGGTGGCGATCTTGACAACCCAGAAAAGCAACGTGACTTCCGGCACTTTACTCAAGCTGCGTTGGACAGAGTTATTCATAATTTACACCTCACTTCTTGTCGTCGGTGCTTGGCGCCGCGTTCTTGAGACAGACAGAAGCCGCCCCGGAGCATTTTCTGCCCACCGCGTACCGGGCCGTCCTGTCGCCATCTTCGTCAAAGAAAATGATCTGCATCCTTGATGAGTCGACCATTATTTTCGAAAACCCATATTGTGACCGGCTAAACAGCAGGCCCTTCTTCTGGTCA
>NZ_JAVTWB010000124.1:0-8254 GCF_032229525.1 Accumulibacter sp.
TCCCACTCGATCGTCGCCGGTGGTTTGCCCGAGATGTCGTAGACCACCCGATTGATGCCGCGCACTTCGTTGATGATCCGGTTCGAGACCTTGCCGAGCAGGCTGTGGGGTAGTTCTGCCCACTGCGCGGTCATGAAATCCTGCGTTTCGACGGCGCGCAGGGCAACCACGTACTCGTAGGTGCGCCCGTCGCCCATGACGCCGACCGATTTCACCGGCAGGAATACGGCGAAGGCCTGGCTGGTCTTCTCGTACCAGCCGGCAGCGCGCAACTCGTCGATGAAGATGGCATCGGCACGGCGCAGGAGGTCTGCGAACTCCGGCTTCACCTCGCCAAGAATCCTGACTCCGAGTCCGGGGCCCGGGAAGGGGTGGCGATAGACCATGTCATGCGCCAGACCGAGGGCGACACCGAGTTCGCGCACTTCGTCCTTGAACAACTCGCGCAGCGGTTCGAGCAGTTTCAGATTGAGTTCTTCCGGCAAGCCACCGACGTTGTGATGGCTCTTGATGGTATGCGCCTTCTTGGTCTTGGCCCCTGCGGACTCGATCACATCGGGGTAGATGGTGCCCTGCGCCAGCCACTTGGCGTTGGCCAGCCGGGCTGCCTCTGCCTGAAAAACCTCGACGAACTCGCGGCCGATGATCTTGCGTTTCTGTTCGGGATCGGAGACTCCCTGCAGGTGGCCCATGAACTGTGCCGTGGCGTCGACGTGCACCACCTTGACGCCGAGGTTATGGGCGAAGGTGTGCATCACCTGCTCGGCTTCGTTGAGGCGTAGCAGGCCGTTATCGACGAAAACGCAGGTCAATTGATCGCCGATCGCGCGGTGGATCAGTGCTGCTGCCACCGAGGAATCGACGCCGCCGGAAAGGCCCAGGATGACTTGTTCTGTGCCTACCTGAGAACGAATCTTGTCGACCGCCTCGCTGACGTAGTCGGGCATGTTCCAGTCGTGCCCGCAGCCGCAGATGTCGCGTACGAAGCGGCCGAGGATGGCCTTGCCCTTGAGGGTGTGGGTGACCTCGGGGTGAAACTGAACCGCGTAAAATTTCCGGGTTTCGTCGGCCATGGCGGCGATGGCGGTCGATTCGTTGCTGCCGATCAGCTTGAAGCCGGGCGGCAAGGCGGTGACCTTGTCGCCGTGGCTCATCCAGACGTCGAGG
Organism: Accumulibacter sp.; assembly: GCF_032229525.1. Taxonomy (GTDB): domain Bacteria; phylum Pseudomonadota; class Gammaproteobacteria; order Burkholderiales; family Rhodocyclaceae; genus Accumulibacter. The sequence goes on from NZ_JAVTWB010000124.1 coordinate 1,168, forward strand.
AGGCCGTGGCCTTCGTCGTTGCGGCGATCCTCAATGCCCTGAAACAGGGCGGAGTGGCCACGGGCGCGCATATCTGCATAGCCGAATTCTCGTGTGGTGGAACTTTCGACGCTGCCACCCAACTGCGCGGCCATGAGGTGCATGCCATAACAGATTCCCAGCACCGGCACGCCGAGTTCGAACACCACTGCCGGTGCCTTGAAATCCTCCACCTCGTAGACCGAGTTGGGACCGCCGGAAAGGATGATCCCCTGTGGCTTGAAGTTGCGAATGAACTCCTCGTCGACGTCGTACGGATGCAGCTCGCAATAGACCTGCTGCTCGCGGACGCGGCGGGCGATCAGCTGGGCGACCTGCGAACCGAAATCGAGAATCAGGATTTTTTGATGGGACATGACGACGCCTCAAATGACGCGGGCGGCCTGCAGCCGCCCGTTGTTCGTCGATCAGTGATCAATCGACGTGGTAATTGGGAGCTTCCTTGGTGATCTGTACGTCGTGGACGTGTGACTCACGGACACCGGCCGAGGTGATCTGTACAAAGGTGGCGCGTTCGTGCATTTCGTCGATCGTCCGGCAGCCCAGATAACCCATTGACGAGCGCAGGCCGCCCATCAGTTGGTGAACGACCGCCAACACAGAACCCTTGTAGGGAACACGTCCCTCGATGCCCTCCGGTACCAACTTGTCGACGTTGGCTGTTTCCTCCTGGAAGTAGCGGTCGGCTGCTCCCGCCGCCATGGCCCCGATTGAGCCCATGCCACGGTAAGACTTGTATGAGCGCCCCTGGAACAGTTCAACCTCGCCGGGCGCTTCTTCGGTACCGGCAAACAGACCGCCGAGCATGACCGTGTTGCCGCCGGCGGCGATCGCTTTCGAGATGTCGCCAGAGTAGCGCACACCACCATCGGCGATCATCGGCACGCCGCTGCCCTTGAGGGCTTCGTGGACGTTCTGGATGGCGGTGATCTGGGGTACGCCTACGCCGGCGACAATACGCGTGGTGCAGATTGAGCCGGGGCCGATACCCACCTTGACGCCGTCGGCGCCATGGTCGAGCATCGCCCGCGCCGCGTCGGCGGTGGCGATGTTGCCGCCGATCACCTCGACGAGGGGGAAATTCTTCTTGATCCAGGCCACGCGGTCGAGCACGCCTTGCGCGTGACCGTGGGCGGTGTCAACCACCAGCACATCAACACCCGCTTCGGCGAGCAGTTCGACGCGCTCTTCGGTTCCCGGGCCAACGCCGACGGCCGCTCCGACGCGCAAGCGGCCAGTGGCGTCCTTGCTGGCGTGGGGGTGTTCGGTAGTCTTGATGATGTCCTTCACGGTGATCAGGCCGCGCAGCTCGAAAGCGTCGTTGATCACCACCACGCGTTCAAGGCGATGCTTGTGGATCACCGCCTTGCCTTCCTCGACGGTCGCTCCCTCGGGTACCGTCACCAGCCGATTCTGCGGGGTCATGATGTTCTTGACCGGTTGGTCGAGATTTGTCTCGAAGCGCAGGTCGCGGTTGGTCACGATGCCGACGACGACTCGACCATCGAGTACCGGTACGCCGGAGATCTTGTGCAGGCTGGTCAGCGCCAACACGTCACGCACCAACATGTTTGGCGGAACGGTTATCGGGTCTTTCAGAATCCCCGATTCGAAACGCTTGACCTTGGCCACTTCAGCCGCTTGCGCCTTCGGGCTGAGGTTCTTGTGCACCATGCCGATACCGCCTTCCTGTGCCAGGGCGATTGCCAGGCGACTCTCGGTGACGGTGTCCATGGCCGCAGACACCAGCGGCAGGTTGAGACTGATGTTGCGTGTCAGACGTGTCCTGAGCGTAACGTCGCGCGGCATTACGCAGGAGTGGGCAGGAACAAGGAGGACGTCGTCGAACGTCAACGCCCGTTGGATTAAACGCATGGCCTTTGATCCGAGGTCACAAAAACGTATTATACAGTGTGCTCACTTACCGCTGAACGGCCATGAAACGCTTAACGATGACGGTTGCTGCTGCGCTGCTGTGTGCAGCCTTGGTGGCGGAAGCGCAGATCTATCAATGGCAGGATAAAAACAACAAGACGGTGCTTTCCGACCGGCCACCAACGAGCAACGTCCAGCAGCAGCGGCAGATCGATGCGGCAGCCCCGCCATCGGGCGACGCCGCCGCGAAGAGCGCGGCCGACCGCGAGATGGAGTTCCGCAAGCGCTTGAAGGAATCCCAGGACAGCGCCGAAAATGCCTCGAAGGATCAACAGGCGGCGGCCGAAAGACAGGGGAACTGCGATTCCGCGCGTCGCTCACTGCAGATCCTCGAGTCCGGTGAACGGGTGACGATGCTGGACAGCAAGGGCGAACGCTACTACGTGGTTGGCGCGGAGCGTGAACAGCAGGCGGCGAGAGCGCGTCAGGCAGTGCAGGACAACTGCAAGTAGAGCCTTCTACTCGCTCTCGCCGTCGCCGGCACCCTTTTTCATGACCTTGCCCTCGGCGGCTCGCTGCTTGCGCACTTCTTTTGGATCGGCAATCAGCGGCCGGTAAATTTCGATGCGGTCTTGATCGCGCAAGAGCGCGTCGGGCTTGGTGAGCTTGGCGAACACACCGATCTTGTTTTTTGCGAGATCGATTTCCGGGTACTTCTGCAACAGCCCTGACGCTTCAATGGCCTGGCGCACCGTACTCGCTGGCGGCAGCGTCAGGCAGACAATCTGCTGCTTCGATGGCAAGGCGTAGACCACTTCGATGCGCAGCGTCTCATCCATTCGGCTGGCCGTGCACTTCGTTGGCGCGTTTCACGAAAGCATCGACGAAAGAGTTGGCAATCTGGCTGAAAACCGGGCCGATCACTTTTTCGAACATCTTGCTGGAGAATTCGTACGACAGCTGGAACTCGATCTTGCACGCGTAATCGGCCAACGGCTTGAAGTGCCACAAGCCGTCAAGCTGGCGGAACGGGCCATCGACCAGCTTGATTTTCATCCAGAATGGTGATTCCTTGTCGTTCTCGGTGGTGAAGTGCGAGGTCACGCTGCGGTAGTTGATGTGCAGCGTGGCGACGGTCTTCTGGTCGTTGCGGAATTCGCAGCGCGTCTGGCTGCACCAGGGAAGGAACTGGGGATAGTCCTCGACACGGTCGACCAAGTCGAACATCTGTTGCGACGAGCGCTCGATCAGTACCGATTTCTTGACTACGGCCATTCGCTGCCGGGCCTCGTGAATCCTGTAGAATCGACTATTCTAGCACTCCCGACTCCCAATTCCCCGAGAAACGGTACCATGAGCATCGTCGCCAACAAGAAGGCTTTTCATGACTACTTCATAGAAGAGAAGGTCGAGGCTGGCATGGCGCTGGAGGGCTGGGAAGTCAAGGCGATCCGCGCCGGGCGGGCGAGCATCAAGGAAGCGTATGTCCTCCTGCGCAAGGGCGAAGTCTTCCTTTTCGGCATGCACATCACGCCGCTGATGGCGGCGTCGACGCATGTCAAACCGGATCCGGTGCGCACCCGCAAGTTGCTGCTCCATGCCAAGCAAATCAGCAAGATGATTGGTCAGGTCGAGCGAGTCGGCTACACGCTGCTGCCGCTGGATCTACATTTTCAGCGTGGTCGCATCAAGGTCGAGATCGGCCTGGCCAAGGGCAAGAAGCAATACGACAAGCGCGAAGCCGACAAAGATCGCGACTGGGTACGCGAGAAGGCGCGGCTAATGCGCGCCAAAGTCTAGGCGGGCCGCCGTCAGCTGAAGTGTCGCAAGGATCTTTGCTGTCTTTGTTCCGAGTCCGCCGCTTCGCCAAGCCGCTGTCGAACGAAGCTGATATGTGTTTGGGCGGCCAGCCGGGCTGCTTCCGGCCGGCGCGAGCGGATCGCATCGCGGATCGCCAGATGCTGGGCCATCAATAGACCGCCGGTCTCGCGGCTGACCGCGATTTCACGCAGGCTGCGGCGCACGTGCTCGTGCAGTAGACGCATGACGCTCGCCACCAGGTGACCGAACAACACATTGTGCGCAGACTCGGCGATCGTCAGGTGAAAAGCGACGTCGGCAGTCACCTGGGCGCTGCGATCATCCCCGAGATAGGCGGCGTCGAGCCGGGCGTAAGCTTGCTCGAGACGCTCGAGGTCGGCGTCAGTCGCCCGCTGCGCGGCCAGTTCGGCTGCCGAGGCCTCGAGGAGATAGCGAAACTCGAGCACGTCGTCCTGCAGGGAAGGGTGCTGATCCATCAGTTGCTGCCATGGATCAATGAAGCTGGTGTCGAGCCGGTCGGTGACGTAGGTGCCGCCACCATGACGGCTGACCAGCAGGTCGCGGGAGACGAGTTTCTTTATCGCTTCACGTAGCGACGGGCGTGAAACGCCAAGTTCGATCGCCAGTTCGCGCTCGGCCGGGAGGCGGTCACCGGGTTTCAGCGAGCCCTCGAGAATCCGCGTCTCGAGCTGATGGGCAATGGCGTCGGGGATCCGCGGAAGCTTTAGCTTGGGGTAACTCATGTTGATCTGCGGGGCTCCTGCGGCTGGATGCGTCAATTATTGCAGGTATCCAGTGGTCTTACCAATTCGCTTCAGGGGCAAGATGCCGCTGCCCGGCATGGCGCTTTCGTCCTTCTGGTTCGACATGGCCGGCTTGGGTGAGCGAGATTGACAAAGTCCGATGGCCTAATTAGTGTACGCGAAAGTGGTCTGACCACTTTCTCTCGTTGATCCAGCAGGAGCCAGCCATGGATGAAACAGGCAGCCGCCACTACCCGGACAAGCCGGCAAAGGTCTACCTTTTCGGGACTTGCCTGATCGATCTGTTCTGCCCGGAAGCGGGGATGAACGCCCTCCGGCTACTCGAGCGCGAGGGCATTGAGGTTCATTTCCCCGCCGACCAGACCTGCTGCGGGCAGCCGGCGCATAGCAGCGGCTTTCCCGAGCAGGCGCGCGCCGTTGCCCGGGCGCAGTTGCGGCTCTTCCCCGAGCCGTGGCCGGTGATCGTTCCGTCCGGTTCATGTGCCGGCACGATGCGCCACCACTATCCCGAGATGTTCGCCGACGATCCAGGCCTGCTGGCCGAGGCGACGGCACTCGCCGATCGCGTTTTCGAACTCAGCGAATTTCTGGTGCATGTGGCCAGGGTCAGCCTGGTTGACCAGGGTGCGCCGGCACGTGTCGCCCTGCACACCTCATGCGCGGCGCGGCGCGAGATGGGGACGCTTGAGCACGGGCGCGCGCTGCTGGCGCAGCTGCCCGGGGTCGAACTGGTCGTACACGAGCACGAATCGGAGTGCTGCGGCTTTGGCGGGACCTTCTCTCTGAAACACCCGGCGATCTCGTCGGCAATGGCCGGCGACAAGGTCGACGCGCTCAAGGAGACCGGTGCCGAGACGTTTGTCTCGGCCGACTGCGGCTGCATGCTCAGCCTGAACCACACCTTGCAGAAACGGCGGGATGGCTTTCAGGGGCAGCACCTGGCGACTTTCCTCTGGCAGCGGACGAACGGCGAAGGGGGTGAGCGATGAGCGCGCGTGACAACATCCTGCAGCGCTTGCGAGCAGCGCCGCAAGGCAAGGCGGTATTGGCGCCGGACGTAGCCGCCTTCCACGCGGCGCTGGCTGCCGCTGCGTCGCCGAGCACACGTGCTTCGCGGATCGCGCTGTTCTGCAAAAAAATGGCTTTCTGGCACGGTGAAGTCGTCCGCGCAACGCGTGACAACTGGCCACAGAAGCTGCGCGAACTGTGTGCAGCGAAAGGCGTGCGATCCTTGCTCTACGGCGAGCAGAGTGTGCACGCGGCGGCGCTTGAGGCCGCCGGCATCGCAGGACTGAAGCCTTACGACCGCCCCATTGGCGAGTGGAAGAAGGAGCTCTTCGAAGACACCGATGCCGGACTGACCTCGACGCGTGGCGGCATCGCCGAAACCGGGACGCTGATCGTCTGGCCGGACGCCAGCGAACCGCGCCTGATGTCACTGGTGCCGCCGATCCACTTTGCCGTGCTCGACGCCGACCAACTCCACGACACGCTCTTCGACGCCATGAGCGTGCAGCGCTGGAGCGACGACATGCCGACCAACGCGCTGCTGGTGTCGGGTCCGTCGAAGACGGCCGACATCCAGGTTACCCTGGCCTACGGCGCGCATGGCCCGAAGGAGCTGGTCGTTCTGCTGCTGGTCAATGAAGAGGAGCTGCCATGAACGCCCCCCAGCCGCTCAATTTCGTCCCAGCCAGCGAATTCAAGCAACGCGCTGCGGAGGCAGTCGCCGACCCGCATCTGCGCAAGAGCTTCCGCGGCGCGATGGACTTCCTGATTGCCAAGCGCGCCGCGCAGTTTCCCGACCCGGCAGCGCTGGAAAGTCAGCGCTCACTCGCCGAGCACATCCGCAAGTACAGCCTGGCGCGTCTGCCCGAGCTGCTCGAACAACTCGAGCGCAAGCTGACCGCCAATGGTGTGCAGGTACATTGGGCCGAGAATGCCGAAGAGGCCTGCGCCATCATCGTCGGCATTGCGCAACGCCACTCGACGAAGCTGATGGTCAAGGGCAAATCGATGGTCAGCGAGGAGGTCGAGCTCAACCATGCCATGGCCGACGCCGGCATCGAAGCGCTGGAGAGCGACATGGGCGAGTACATCGTCCAGCTCGACGGCGAGAAGCCCTCGCACATCATCATGCCGGCGATCCACAAGACCAAGGAGCAGATCGCCCGCTTGTTCGCCGACAAGGTGCCGGGCGCCAGTTACACCGACTCGGTCGACGAATTGATCGGTATCGGTCGCGCTGTCCTGCGCGAGAAATTCATGACCGCCGAGGTCGGCATGTCCGGTGTAAACTTCGCGGTCGCCGAAACCGGTACCTTGTGCCTGGTCGAGAACGAGGGCAACGGCCGCATGTGCACCACGGTGCCCGACGTTCACATCGCCATCACCGGCATCGAGAAAGTGGTCGAGAAGCTCGAACACGTGCCGCCGCTGTTCGCCCTGCTGACGCGCTCGGCGACCGGGCAGGCGATCACCACCTACTTCAACATGATCAGCGGTCCGCGCAAGCCGGGCGAGAAGGACGGCCCCAGCGAGGTGCACCTGGTGCTGGTCGACAACGGGCGCACGCAGGCCTACAGCGA
>NZ_JAVTWB010000124.1:8354-10204 GCF_032229525.1 Accumulibacter sp.
ACTCGTCAGTCGTCCTTGTCAATCAGTCGCTCGCGCGGCAAGGTGACGCGAAACACGGTTCCCTGGCCGATCTTGCTGCGCGCCTCAAGCTGGCCGCCATGCCGCTGCACGATACTGTGGGCCAGTGACAGGCCGAGGCCGGTTCCCGTGCCGACTGGCTTGGTGGTGAAGAATGGCTCGAAAATCCTGTCCAGATGTTCGGGCTCGATGCCCTGGCCGGTATCGCCCACCTCAACCCACACCTCATTATCATCGAAGCCGGTGCGCAGGACGATGATGCCGCGCTCGTCAATGGCTTGCACGGCATTGATCAACAGGTTCAGGAACACCTGATTGAGTTGCGGTGCAAGACATTCTATTTCGGGGATGCCGGCATAGTCCTTCTTGATCTTGGCCTTGTATTTGATCTCGTTCCAGACCAGGCTGAGCGTGTTCTCCAGGGCTTGCTCGAGGTTCGCGAGGCGCCACTCGGCGGTCTCCACTCGCGAGAAGTCCTTGAGGTGTTCGACGATCGTCTTGACCCGGTGCACGCCGTCGAGTGATTCGGTAATCAGGTTCAGGATATCTTGCTGCACAAAGTCAAGATCGGCCGCCGATTTCGCCTGCTCGATGGCTGCCAGAAGATCCGCATGCGTGGCCAGTGCCGGTTCCGCCTTTTGGTAGGCCTCGAGAACACTCAACAGATCCGCGACGTGTCCCTTGAGCGCTACCAGATGGGAGCTGATGAAGGCGAAGGGATTGTCGATCTCATTCGCCACGCCGGCCGCCAGCCGCCCTACGGACGCCATTTTCACCGATCGCAACATCTGGTTCTGCGCCTCGATCAGCATGGTATTGAGGGCGGTCAACTCAGCCATATGCACGCCGTTGTCCGCTTCGATGCGTCGGTATTCGGTGATGTCTTCGTAGATTCCAAGCACGCCGAAAGTCTCGTTGTGGTCGTTGACCAGTGGAATCTTTGACGTTCGCAGCCAGACTGTTTCACCACTCGCGGTGGTCTGTTGTTCCTCGAAGTGAAGCCTGGCGACTCCAGACGCCATGACCGCCCGGTCATCGGCGCGATAGGAATCAGCCTGCGCCGCCCAGGCCATCTGATAGTCGTCCTTGCCGATCATGTCATCACCGCTCTGCATTCCGGCATCCTTGGCAAATGCCGTGTTGCAACCGAGAAAGCGTAGATCGGGGCCCTTCCAGAAGACGCGAGCGGGTACCGTATCGATGATCTTCAGGAGCAGGTTTCGCGACTCGGCGACTGCCGCTTCAGCCAGCTTTTGCTCGGTAATGTCCTCGCCGGAACTCAGGGTGCCGATGATTTCCCCTGTCTGGTTGGTCAGCAGGCCAATGTGCCACGCCATCAGGCGCGGTTGGCCTTTGCTGTCGATTACTGCATATTCGGACAGTTTTTCCCTGGCCAGCCTGTCGCCGGCGACAAGTTGCCGAAACAAGGGGAATTGGACGGATCCGCCGCTTGGTTGTGGCAGGCAGCGCTCAAACCAGAGTTGCCCGAGAAGCGCGCTCTCTGGCTGGCCGAGCAAGGCGCATGCGGCGCGGTTGACCATCGAGATGCAGCCTTCGCTGTCCAGCGCGACCACGATGCACGGTACCGAGTCGAGATGCCGCTGCAGCAGTTGGTTGGCAAGGGTCAGTTCGCGGATCTTTTCCTCCGACACTTGCTCGGCTTCCTTGCGGGCCTGACGTTCTCGCTCGATCAGCTGTTGCAGTTGGGCGACATTTTCTTCGCGCATACCGTTTTACTCCGCGTGCAGCCCGGTGCTGGTCCGCGTTCTGTCGGACGCTCACGGGGCAGATTGAGTGAAAGCGGCAGGGCCCGTGGCCACTCCGATGAGACG
>NZ_JAVTWB010000125.1:0-3662 GCF_032229525.1 Accumulibacter sp.
CTCGCGCGGGCCGATTTGACACGCGTGTTAGAGTTTACTTTTAGTTCCGGTCGCATTCGTTTCTTGTTCTGACGAGTTCCGAATCCCACAATCGTCCATGACAAGGAGAAAACGCATGACGGAAAAGCGGGATCCGATGATCCCCGATGGCGAAGTCAACCCCATCGATACCGACTATCGGGTCGGTCAAGACAACATCATTGTCAACGTCGGGCCCTTCGGCCTAGACATCCACAATCGCGTGTTTGCGGTGTCGGCGCTGGCGGTCATCGCCTTCGTGGCCCTGACGCTGGTTTTCCAGAGGGAAGTTGAGCCGATGTTCAGCAGCCTGCGCACCTGGCTGACGGCAAATCTCGACTGGTTCTTCATTAGCGTGGGCAACATCTTCGTGCTTGTCTGCCTGGGGCTGGCGGTGTCGCCGCTGGGCAAGGTTCGCCTCGGCGGCACCGAGGCCAAGCCGGATTACACCTACCTCGGCTGGTTCTCGATGTTGTTTGCCGCCGGCATGGGCATCGGCCTGATGTTCTTCGGTGTCTCCGAGCCGCTGTCGCATTTCGCCAGCGCATTTGGCGGCACGACCATGGAAGACGGCGTCCGCACCGATTGGGCGCCGCTGACTGCGGCCGTCGGCGATGCAGCGGGCGCTTCGCGTATGGCGATGGCGGCAACCATTTATCACTGGGGACTGCACCCCTGGGCGATCTACGCCATTCTGGCGCTCGGTCTGGCGCTGTTTTCCTTCAACAAGGGTCTGCCCTTGACCATCCGCTCGGTCTTCTATCCGCTGCTCGGCGAACGCATCTGGGGCTGGCCGGGTCATGTGATCGACATCCTCGCGGTGCTGGCAACGCTGTTCGGTCTGGCGACTTCGCTGGGCTTCGGCGCCTCGCAGGCGGCGGCCGGGCTGAACTATCTGTTTGACGTGCCGCTGGGCAGTACGACGCAGATCGTCCTGGTGGTCGGCATCACCGGCCTGGCGATGATCTCGGTGGTGGCGGGCCTCGATGCCGGTGTCAAGCGCCTGTCCGAGATCAACATGGGTCTGGCCGTGCTGCTGCTGCTGTTCGTGATCATGGTTGGCCCGACGCTGGCCATTCTGAGCGGCTTCTTTACCAACCTCGGCGCCTACCTGGAGTTCCTGCCAGCATTGGCCAATCCGGCCGGACGTGAAGACATCAACTTCTCGCAGGGGTGGACGGCCTTCTACTGGGCGTGGTGGATTTCATGGTCACCCTTCGTCGGCATGTTCATCGCCCGCGTTTCGCGCGGTCGCACGGTGCGGGAGTTCATCGTCTCGGTACTGCTCGTGCCGTCGCTGGCCTGCGTCCTGTGGATGACGGTTTTTGGTGGCACGGCAATCAGCCAGCTGGTGAAGGATGGCTACGAGGTAGCAGCCGGTGCCGATCTGCCGCTGAAGCTCTTCCTGATGCTCGACGTGCTGCCGCTGGCGCAGATCACATCCTTCCTGGCGATCATCCTGGTGGTGGTGTTCTTCGTCACCTCGTCCGATTCGGGCTCGCTGGTGATCGACGTGATCTCGGCCGGGGGCAAGGTCGACGCCCCGACGCCGCAACGTGTGTTCTGGTGCACCTTCGAAGGCCTGGTGGCAATCTCGCTGATTCTTGGCGGTGGTCTGGTTGCCTTGCAGGCGATGGCGGTTTCGACCGGCTTCCCGTTTGCGCTCGTGCTGCTGGTGTCTACGGTGTCGGTGATCAAGGGCCTGATGTCCGAACCCCGGTGATCCCGACTGACGGTCATTGAAGGGCGGGCGCTGTAGCGAAACGCGCTTGCCTGCCTGCCCCATTTCTTGCTCGTTTCCTTTCTCCCCTTCAGGCCACGGTTCATAGAATGCATGACGAACAGATCGAAATCCTCGACTTTCTTCGCCGCTATCCACCGTTTGCGGAGCTGCCGGAGGAAACCCTGCAGCACGTCGCCCGGTCGGTGGACGTGCGCTACTGCCAGGCCGGTACGCGCATCGTCGAGTTTGGCGAGGAAGCGCTGGCCTGGCACGTGGTGCGTAGCGGCGCGGTCGAAATCTACCGCCGCAACGGCACGCTTTACAATCGGCTGACCGACGGTGGCTACTTCGGCGAGTTCGGCCTGCTGCACCGCAAGCGCGTGCGCTTTCCGGCGATTGCCCTCGAAGACAGCCTGCTGTACCTGATCCCCGAGCCGGTGTTTACCGAACTCTTCGAGAACAACGAACAGTTCGCGGATGCGGTCGAGATCGAGGACCGGACGCGCCTTCGGCAGGTGGTGTCACGCCGGGAGGATGCGAATCAGCTGATGTCGGCGACGGTCAGCGTCCTGATTGGTCGCTCGCCGGTGATGCTCGGGCGCGAGGCGACTGCAGTCGACGCCGCCCGGCGGATGAGCGAGGAGGGTGTATCGTCCTTGCTGATCATCGATGGAGCGGCGGCAGCGGGGGGCTCGCCACGCATGGCCGGCATCATCACCGATCGCGATATCCGCATCCGGCTGGTGTCGGAGGGTCTCGGCTACGACACGCCGGTCAGCGAAATCATGTCTCGTGACCCGGTTTCGGTGGAGCACAACCAGCTCGTCTTCGAAGCGATGCTGCAGATGCTGCGCCACAACGTACACCATCTGCCGGTCCTCAAGCAGCAGCGGCCGATCGGCGTGATCGCCCTGTCCGACCTGCTGCGCTATGAGTCGCGCAACAGCCTGTTCGTTGTCAGCAGCATTTTCCGTCAACGCAGTGTCGATGAACTTGCCGCTCTGATCCCCGACGTGCATGCCTGCTTCTCGCGCATGGTCAGCGAGGATGCCAGCTCGCGGATGATCGGCAGTGCGATGGCGGTGATCGGACGCAGCTTCAAACAGCGCTTGCTCGAACTCGCCGAAGAGCAACTCGGCGCGCCACCGCTGCCCTACTGTTTTCTGGCCCTCGGTTCGATGGCCCGACAGGAGCAGCTGATCGTCACCGACCAGGACAACGCGCTGGTGCTCGACAACAGCTTTGAGCCGGCGCAGCACGACGACTATTTCAGTGCGCTGGCAAATTTCGTCTGCGACGGGCTGGCGCGCTGCGGCTACAGCTGCTGCACCGGCGGGGTGATGGCGACCAACGCCAAATGGCGTCAGCCGCTGCGGCAGTGGGAACGCTATTTCAGCGAATGGATCGAGCAACCGACGCCTGAATCGCTGCTCAATAGTGCCATCTTCTTCGACCTCGATGGCGTCTGGGGCGAAAGCGAGTGGATCGAGCAGCTGCAAGCCCTGGTTTCGCGCAAGGCCAAAGGCAATGCGCGTTTTCTTGCCTGCATGGCGCGCAATGCCTTGTTGCGCACGCCACCGCTGGGATTCTTCAAGGACTTCGTCGTCGAGTCGGACGGTCGCCACAGCGGCACCATCAATCTCAAGCGGCGAGGGACAGCGCCGCTCTCGGATCTGATCCGGGTGCATGCGCTGGCGATCGGGTCGCCAACCCGAAACTCGTTCGAACGCTTGCGCGACATCATCGATGCCGACATTTTGCCGCGTGGTCGCGGCCAGGATTTGCACGATGCCCTCGAGTTCGTGTCGACGGTGCGCATCCGCAACCAGGCTAACGATCTGGCCGCCGGTATCGATCCCGACAACAATATCGAGCCCGAAAGCCTGTCGGATTTCGAGCGCAGGAGCCTGCGCGATGCCTT
>NZ_JAVTWB010000125.1:3762-10192 GCF_032229525.1 Accumulibacter sp.
ACGGTGCCGTTAATGGCCCTCGACATCGAGACGACTGGCCTCGACCCGGTGCGCGACGGGATCGTCAGCATTGGATTGGTGCCGATGCGCCTTGAACGGATTTTCGCCAGCCAGTCGAGACTGTGGATTGTCAAGCCGCGCTCGCCATTGCTCGAGAAGTCGGTGGCTCTGCATGGGATCACCCATTCGCAGCTTGTTTCTGCTCCCGACCTGATCGACATTCTCGACGCGTTACTGGCAGCGATCGCCGGTCATGTCGTGGTGGTGCACTGCCGGGCGATCGAACGGCAGTTCCTGAACAATGCACTCAGAGCGCGTATCGGCGAAGCGATCGAGTTTCCGGTCATCGACACCATGGAACTCGAAGCGCGGCTGCACCGCCGCAAGTCACCCGGGCTGATCGCGCGCATCTTTCGCCACCAGCCGCTGCCGTCCATCCGTCTCGCCGCAAGTCGCTGCCGCTATGCGCTGCCGCGCTATCGACTACATCACGCGCTGACCGATGCGCTGGCGTCGGCCGAGCTGCTGCAGGCGCAGATTGCCCACCGCTTCACACCCGAAACCGCGCTTGGCGAGCTGTGGAAATAGCCGCCATGCGTCGATCGGTCCATCGCCGCGGTGAATTTCTGTGCCGGTTTTCCACCTGCTACAGAGCGGGTGGGTCTTCTCTTTTCCGAGCACCCGCAGAATGTTCATGATCCTGAAGTCGTTCCGTTCGCTGTACTTCGCCACCCTGCTGATGCTCCTCGGCTCGGGTTTGCTGAACACCTACCTTGGCTTGCGCGTGGCCGAGATGGCGGACGGCCTGTGGGCCGGCGCGTTGATGACGGCCAACTACCTCGGCCTGGTCCTGGGTGGCAAGGTCGGGCATCGCCTGATCACGCGTGTCGGCCATATTCGCGCCTATGTCGCTTGTGCCGGTGTGGTGACCGCTGCTGCTCTCGGACACGGAATCACCGATTGGTTGCCGGCGTGGGTATTGCTGCGCATGCTGGTCGGCTTGTGCATGATGTGCCAGTACATGGTGATCGAGAGCTGGCTCAACGAGCAGGCCAGTGTTGATCAGCGTGGCCAGGTCTTCTCCGGCTATATGGCCGCTTCGTATCTTGGTCTGGTTCTGGGCCAACTGGTGCTGGTGGCGTCCCCGCAACTTGGTCTCGAGCTGTTGATGCTGGTGGCCTTGTGTTTTTCCCTGTGCCTGGTGCCGGTCGCCTTGACCCGCAAGCTGCACCCCGCTGCTCTTCACCCGGCGCCGCTGGAGCCGCGCTTCTTTTTTGCGCGCGTGCCCCTGTCGCTGATTACCGTCGCCGTGGCTGGTCTGCTGATCGGCTCCTTTTACGGGCTGGCGCCCCTGTACGGGACGCGAATGGGGCTATCTACCGAGCAGGTGGGCCTGTTCATGGGGAGCAGCATTCTTGCCGGCCTGCTCGTGCAATGGCCGCTTGGCTGGCTGTCGGATCGGCGCGACCGGGTGTGGTTGATCGGGCGCGGTGGCGTGCTTCTCGCACTGGCTGCGTTGCCGTTGGCCGTATTGCCGGAGGCACCTCGGTGGCTGTTGTTCGTCGTCGGCGCTGCCGTATGCATGCTGCAGTTCAGTCTCTATCCGCTGGCGGTGGCTCTGGCCAATGATCACGTCGGCGCCGAACGGCGCGTATCGCTGACGGCGATGCTGTTGTTGACCTTTGGCGTCGGGGCCAGCATCGGGCCGCTGCTGGCCGGCGTAATGATGCGCTTTCTCGGCGCCAACATGCTCTACGCCTTTGTCTGTGCCTGCGCCGTGATCCTGGCCTGGCGCGTGCAGCCGTGGCGCGTCAGCCATTTGCACGCGGTCGCGGGTGCGCCGCTACACCATGTCGCGATGCCTGACAGCACCAGCAGTTCGCCGCTGACAGCCGCGCTCGATCCGCGTGTCGACGAGCAGACGGTCCAGGATCAGATGGTCGACGAGCAGACGGTCCAGGATCAGATGGTCGACGAGCAGACGCCAGCGGTGCAACCCGAGCAGCAGTGTGGGCAGCAATCTGGGCAGGAGCGGTAGGAGTACGGCCAAGCTGCTGACGCCGAGGAACGGAAACCAGGCGCGCAATAAGCAGACCCGGTTCGGGGCCGGTGCGTTCGTGACGCGCAGCTTGCGCCTGCCGCTGGCGCAGGCGGTGCGCTGCATCTGTCAGGCGAAGGCGTCGATCTGGTTGCCGAGGTGAGGCGGGTTGCTGGGGATCACGTTGGCGGCTGCCTCGACAAGTTGCGCGGCGTTTTGCGACTGAATGTCCAGCGCCTTCTTCAATACCGCCACCTGTACCGCGTCACCAGTTCTGGCCTGGCTCATTTCCGTCGCCGCTGCGGCGATGCCTGATACGTCCATGACCTTCCACTCCCGAATGATTGCTTGCTCGTGAACCTCTTTCTACGGCCAGTTGCGCGGATTCTTGAGGGTCCGTGGTTCTGCCCAGGTGTCGAACTTGCGAAGCCAGGACGCGGAAACGCCTTCCCGGGTCGGCGGAAAGGCGGTCGTTGACGGCGGTGCTTACGTTGGTCGAGCTGCGCACCGCCGTCGGCGTGACAGCCTAGGCGCTTGCCGCGACCAGGCTTTCCTGGTCCGCTTGGGGGCAGGCGGCGGCGGTGAACAGAACGTCGGTGGAGGAGTTGAGCGCCGTTTCGGCAGAGTCCTGGACGACGCTGATGACGAAGCCGATCGCCACCACCTGCATGGCCACGTCGGTCGAAATGCCGAACAGGTTGCAGGCCATCGGAATCAGCAGCAGCGAACCGCCGGCCACGCCGGAGACACCGCAGGCGGCCAGCGCCGAGACGATGCACAAGAGCAACGCGGTCGGAATGTCGACACTGACGCCAAGGGTGTGGGCGGCGGCCAGCGTCATCACCGTGATGGTGATGGCGGCGCCGGCCATGTTGATCGTCGCGCCAAGCGGAATCGAGATCGCATAGGTGTCTTCGTGCAGGTTCAGACGTTTGCACAGCGTCACGTTGATCGGGATGTTGGCTGCCGAACTGCGCGTGAAGAAAGCGGTGATCGCGCTTTCACGCAGGCAGGTGAAGACCAGTGGATACGGGTTGCGGCGTGTTTTCCAGAAAACGATCAACGGATTCATGACCAGAGCGACGAACACCATGCTGCCGACGATGACCAGCAACAGGCGGCCGTAACCGAGCAGCGCGCCCATCCCCGACTCGGCCAGCAGCGTGCTGGCCACCAGCCCGAAGATACCGAGCGGCGCGAAGCGGATGACGACCTTGACGATTTTCGATACCGCGTCGGAAAGATCCGACAGCATCACGCGGGTGGTTTCGGCCGCGTGCCGCAAGAGGATGCCCAGACCGATGGCCCAGCTGAGGATGGCGATGAAGTTGGCTTCCATCAGCGCCTTGAGCGGATTCGCAACGGCGCTCAGCAGCAGGTTCTTCAAGACGCCGATGATGCCGCCGGGCGGCGTGCCACCGACCTGCGGTGCGTCGAGCACCAGCGTGGTCGGAAAGGCGAAGCTGGCGATCACGGCCACCACGGCCGCGGCGAGCGTACCGAGCACGTAGAGCATCAGACCGGGCGGATGTGAGTCGGCTGGCCGCTCTTGTGCTTGGCGATCGAGGCGGCCACGAGGACGAAAACCAGCACCGGCGCCACCGCCTTCAGTGCGGCGATGAAAACATCGCCCAGCAGTCCGGTGGCGCGGGCCAGATCGGGGGCCAGCATCGCCAGCACGATGCCGCAGACCAGACCGATGGAAATCTGGGCGATCAGGCTGGTTTCCCGCACGCATCGGGTCAATGGATTTGCTGCAGTGGTCATCTGTTGTCTCCTGTTGTGGTTGGTCGGTGAAGCCAGGAAAAAGAGCCTTGTCTGGCGCTGGCACCGTGGCCCTGGCCACAGGCGCTCAGCGCGCGCTCAGCACTCGGTGAAGCTGACGGCCAGGCCGCCGCGCGAGGTTTCCTTGTATTTATCGAGCATGTCGCGGCCGGTGTCGCGCATGGTGCGAATGGCGTGGTCCAGCGAAATGGTATGGGCGCCGTCGCCGTGCAGTGCCAGTTGGGCGGCGTTGATTGCCTTGATCGACGCCATTGCATTGCGCTCGATGCACGGCACCTGCACCAGGCCGCCGACTGGGTCGCAGGTCAGGCCGAGGTTGTGTTCGAGGCCAATTTCGGCGGCATTCTCGACCTGTTCCGGGGTGCCGCCCATGACTTCGGTGAGTCCCGCCGCGGCCATCGCGCAGGCCGAGCCGACCTCGCCCTGGCAGCCGACTTCGGCGCCCGAGATCGAGGCGTTCTTCTTGCACAGGGTGCCGATAGCCGCCGCTGTCAGCAGGAAGTCGGTGACGTCGCTGGCGCAGCTGCCGGGCTGGAATTCCATGTAGTAGTGGAGCACGGCGGGAATGATGCCGGCGGCACCGTTGGTCGGCGCGGTGACCACGCGACCGCCGCCGGCGTTTTCCTCGTTGACCGCCAGCGCATAGAGATTGACCCAATCAAGCGCCGCCATGGTGTCGCTGATCAGGTTGCGCCCGGCCTCCCGCTGGCGAAGCTTGGTGTGCAGCGCGGGCGCACGGCGGCGCACCTCCAGGCCACCCGGCAGCACGCCGCCCTGGGTGATGCCGCGGGCAACGCAGGCGCGCATGGCCTCCCAGATGCGCTGCAGCGCCGCGCGTGTTTCGTCCTCACTGCGCCAGGCGCTTTCGTTCTCCAGCATCACTTCGCTGACCCGTAGCGAATGTCGGCGACAGATCGCCAGCAGTTGCGCCGCGCTATTGAACTCGTGGCGCAGCGGCGTGGCGCTTATCGCGTTCGCGCCGGCCCTGGCCTGCGCCTCGTCGATGACGAAGCCGCCACCCACCGAGTAGAAGGTGTTCCTGGACACAACGCGGCCATCGTCGCCATGCGCGCTGAGGCGCAAGGCGTTCGGGTGGTAGGGCAGGCTGACCGGCAACAAGCGCATGTCGCGGTCCCAGTCGAAAGCTACCGCCACCTTGCCGGCGAGCTGCAGGCTGGCGCTGCGCTGAACTTCGGTAACGGCAGGGGAGATGAAGTCGGGATCAATCTGGTCGGCGCGCTGGCCCATCAGCCCGACGATCACGGCACGATCGGTGCCGTGCCCGATCCCGGTCGCCGAGAGCGAGCCGTAGAGCCTGACTTCGACGCGGCGGACCGCGCTCAGCAGCTTTCTCGCCTCCAGGTCGACCACGAAGTCGTGTGCTGCCTGCATCGGGCCGATGGTGTGGGAGCTCGACGGGCCGACGCCAATCTTGAACAGATCGAGAACACTGATCGACATGGTAATCCTGTTTTGATGTCACGGTCTTTAGGATGGCTAATGCAAAAAAAGCCAAGCTGCGTGTCGACCGGCATTCTGTCGCCCATGATGTGGGTTTTCAATCGATGATTTTTTGTCCGCGGTTTAGTATAGTTAAACCATGAGCTTGACAGCCCCTTCTCAGGTCCATGCGCGGCTGGGCGTATTTCTCGCCGTGGCAGGTCATCTTTCCTTTACCCGCGCCGGTGAGGAGCTGCATATCACCACCGGCGCAGTCAGCCAGCAGATCAAGCTGCTGGAAGCCTGGCTGGGTTTCAAGTTGTTCCGTCGCCTGCCGCGCCATATCGAGCTCACCGATGAGGGGAAACACCTGCTGGCCGCCGTCGCCCCGGCCTTTGCCGCCGTCGACCTGGCCATCGGCCACTTGCGTGGCGGCCCCTTGAGTGGCGTCGTTCGGCTGCGCGCGCTGCCCTCGTTTCTTGCTACCTGGCTAGTGCCGCGGCTGCCGACCCTGATGAACGACTATCCGGCCATCGAACTGCGGGTGGAAGCGGAGGACAGCAATCGCTCATTGCGCGACGGCGATTTCGATCTGGCGATCGATCTCAATGACGGCGCCTATGCCGGATTTCAGAGCACCGTGCTGCTCGAAGAAGAGATCTTCCCGGTCTGCTCACCGGCACTGATGACCGGCCGGCCGCCGCTGAACTCGCCCGACGCCCTCAAGCACTATCCGATCCTGCACGACATAACCGCCTGGCGCGGCAGCCAGCCGTATGCGGAGTGGGAGGGCTACCTGAAGGCGATCGGCGCGGCGCATGTCGATGTGCGTCGCGGCTACATGTTCAACCGCAATCAGATCACCATCCAGTGCGCGATCGCCGGCATGGGCGTGACCATCGCCCGCCGTACCCTGACCACCAATGAACTGGAAAGCGGTGTGCTGGTGGCACCGTTCGAGCAGTCGGTGCGCACCGGCAAGCGCTATTGCCTGGTTTATTCGGCCGGCGCGCTTGACGACCGACGCGTGGCGACGGTGCATGACTGGATCGTCGCCGAAACACGCAGGGCAGGGGCGACAGTGGCGACAAGGCTCTAGCGGCGCCCCGGCGGAATCATTTCCCCTGCAACTGGTTCAGGTAGTCGATCAGCGCAAGAATACGCAGC
>NZ_JAVTWB010000126.1:0-10054 GCF_032229525.1 Accumulibacter sp.
AAGGCTATGAGCCCCTGTGCGACAGCCCGGGAACCTATGTGCTGCAGCAGTAGGCAGACGAATCGCCGCATCGACGTCGTGCAGCGCTGGATGGCGCCGTACGACCCAAAGCGGAGGTGGCCGTCCGCGAAAGCGGACGTTCAAGATTCTCGTTTAGCGGCGGCACGGTGACACATCCACCTTGGTGCTTTATCCATCACCGTTCGCCACAACCAGTCGCAAAGCGGCTTTTTTCATTCGTGGAACGCTACGCCGATTTCCTGAAGGCGAGGCGCGTCCAAGTGACACCCGCCGCGCGATTGACCGCCTGAATGGATTCGGTTTGCACGTTGAGCACTGGCCGCAAACCATATTGCCCGGCAAGCTCGACTGTCTCGCTGCCTGAGACCTGGAACATGCGCCGCGCTTCCGGAATAGGTCCATGCCGGAGGGAAAACACCAAAACGCCGTCCGGGGCCAGCAGCGAGGCAAGTCGCGACATTCCCGCGCGTCGCTCGGCCTCGTCGAGGTGCATCCAGACGGCGCTCAACATGATGGTGTCGAACACTTGTCCTCGGGACAGAACCAGCTCGAGCTCTGGCAGAGCGTCATTGAGCCATTCGATCGAAGCAAAGCGGTGAAGCTCCTTGGCCGCCGCAAGAAGCTCCACTGTGGGCTCGACCGCCACAACGCTATGCCCTCGTTCGGCGAACCACACCGCATCAACGCCAGTGCCAGCACCAACATCCAAGATGCGACTTGGAACCGTTGGCAGGAGATGCATCTCAGCGCGATGGCGCTCCGCGAACGAGATTGACTCGTACCGAAGAATCAACGTCCCCGCCTGTTCAGCGTAGCCTCGGGTTCCGAGAGTTCTGGAGGTGCACTGCATGAGCATCTATTTGGTTCCACCTAGCGTTCGCGGCGAGATGCCGGTGCGAGCGACGCTCGCAGGCCGTCATTCTCGAACGCGCGGTTAGGCATTGAAAATCAACTCCTTCAAGCGTGCAATATCTTCTTGCACCTGGCCGATGAGGCCAGCAAATGAGCTTGCTTCGAAAAAGTGAAAGCCTTTCCACGGATTTCCGTCAGTGTCTCGGGGATAGCGATGCAGTTGATCGGCCGGTGTGGCTCGCTTGTGCTCGGCAATTCGAAGCTTGAGTTCTTCGAGAATGCGCGAATCAGTGTTGGCAAGAACTACCTCTTCGTCACGGAAAGGAACCTCGAAAGCATACTTCTTTCCGGGGTAGAGATTTGCATACCGCTTGTGAAGACGCGCCAGGTCATGGCCGACGTTCCCACCAAATTGTTCATTTGGAGCTTTCTCGAGGATCGCCGCCTTCAAAAATAGCTCGATGCCATGAAGGGTGACGGACATGACGACGGCTCCCTTGGGATAGGTTGACTCAGCCGAACATGCAGCGAGTGCACCACAGAGTAGCTTGGCAGCATCAAGATATGCCTCGGAGAATGCAAGAAACTGTAACGAGGCACGAAGTGACTCGATCTCTGAGAAGTGGACCATTTGCCAAGTCATCGTAGCGGCCAGATGGCGAAGGCCTGAGTTGAGCGTCTTCCGCGCCGCCCTCAGCCACCGTCGCCGGGCGTCGTCTGGTAAGTGTCGCGCATCTCCCGCTTCAGCGTCTTGCCGGCGGCATTGCGGGGGAATTCGTCCAGGATCTGCAGTGCGTGTAGACGCTGATAACGGGCGCCGACGCGTTCGTTGATCCAGTCGCGCAATTCGGCAGCGCTGACCGAGGCATGAGCGTGCAGGATCACCGCGGCGACCGGAGTCTCGCCCCATTTTTCGTGCGCCACCCCGAACACGGCGACCTCCCTGACTGCCGGGTGACGCGTAGCAACCTCTTCGACGTCCCTCGGATAGATCTTGACACCACCGCTGTCGATCATGTCTTTCTTGCGGTCGACCAGGTAGAGGTAACCCTCGCTATCCATATACCCGAGATCGCCGGTGAACAGCCAGCCGTCGCGGATCGCCTGGGCGGTCAGGTCGGGGCGGCCGTAGTAGCCGCCCATCAATGACGGACCCCGGCCGACGATCTCACCCACTTCACCGATCGGCGCGTCGCTACCGTCTTCATGGGCGATGCGCATCTCGTAGAAACAGGGGGGAGAACCTACCGAACCGGCCTTGCGCACCGACTGTGTCTTGTCGAGGATGGTCCAGAAACCCTCTGTCAGCCCATAGAGTTCGTAAAAACGGTCGGGCAGCAGGCTATTGAGCTGATCCTTGTGCTCCTGGTACAAGGGCGCACCGAGCGACAGGATCATCTGCAGCGAAGCGAGTTTGTCCGGCGAGAAGTTCGGCGCATTGAGCAGGGCAATGATCTGAGCCGGCACCATCATGGTATGCGTGACGCCCTCGCGGGCGATGATTTCGATCGCCTCTTCGGCATCGAACTGGCGCTGCAGGACGTAGCGGGCGCCGAGGTAGAAGCAGGGCATCAAGGTGACGAAGGCGCCGTTGAAGACGATCGCTCCGGTGTGCAGCACGACCGACTCCGGCGTCATTCGCCATGCCGAAGCAAACAGTGTGCAGTACATCGAGCGTACGAAATGGCTGTGGATGATCCCCTTCGGCAGGCCGGTCGTGCCACTGGTATACATGATGTTGAACAGCGCTTCGGGGTCCACCTGCACCGGATCACCCTCCCCTTCCGGACAGGTCTGCAGCATGGCCGCGTAGTCGGGGTAGTCACCCGTCGCACCGTCGACCATCAACACATGATCGATTGCCAGCTCGGGAAAGTCTTGACGAACCTGATCGAGCATCGGCGCCATCGACTGCTGGGTAATCAGGCAGGTGGCTCCCGAGTCACGAAGCAGGCTGGCCAGGCCGGAAGCCATCAGCAATGGGCTCAAGGGCACGAGCACAGCGCCGATCGAGGGAACCGCCCAGTAGACTTCGAGCAGTTCGCGGCAATTCGACAGCGCCGTCGCTACCCGGTCGCCTTTGCGCACGCCAAGCCATGTCAGCAGGCAGGCACAATGGTTGACACGTGCTTCGAACTGGCGCCAGGTCAGGCGCTCCTGCTCGAAAACGACGGCAACTTGGTCCGGTCGAAACTGCGAGTGGTGTTTGATCAAGTTTGCGAGTTGCAGCATTTCTCCTCCGGCTCAAGAAAACCGTGCCACGCATTGGTAATCGCGCAAGCACCACAAATCAAGTGTACTCCCCGGTCCACGGAGGCGATACAAGTGGACTTTGCCGGGGGGCGTCAGTCAGCAAACCGCTGATCCCTACTCGGCCGCCACGCGCACCGATTCCGGCAAGCACTTCCGCCAAACGGCAATTCCGCCCGCCCGCGGGGCGCCGGGTTCATCGCAGCGCAACATAGTTGACTATATAACGCCAGGAGGGCTGATAGTTCAAACCGCCGCCGAAGCACTCCCGGAGATTCCACAGACGGCAAATCGCCAACCTGCAACGCGCAGAATTCCTCTCGAATGCTCATGTTCCAAGCATTTCTCTCGCCAAGCGAATAATCCCGCCAAGAACAGAAAAGGGGGTGAACAAATGCCACACAGAGGAGTAGAATGAATTGTGCGGTGCGGAAGACAATCGACCAAGCTATTGTAGCGGCTTGGGTTCTGTGCCGGCCAGGGCCGTTCGGGCGCGTCGCTTGGGCCGTGCATCCTGGATTGGGAGTTGCTTCCGTGATTTGTCGGGATGCGTTAAGCAGGATCAGTTCAGGCAGTCGCCGGCCACCTGCGCCGCGAGGACGGTTGCGACTGCGAAGTAATCCTGGCGATGGCGCCACTCCGCGAGTTGCCATGACGCCAAGCAAGATCGCTCGACTCGTATTCTGCGAAGAGTCCAAGAGTATCCGGACTTTCCGCGGCACCAAGGTAATCGTGGGTCGCCCCAACGGGCCGACCCGTTTTGACTCATGTCACCTATTGGAGGTTGAAAAATGTATTCACTGCTAAGAGAAATGCCTGACGTCACGACGAGTTGGTGGAGGTACATGCTGGCGATGATGCGCGCTTCGAACCGCGAAGTCGGCGAGTTCAATGACAACATGTTCATTGCCGCCCACATCGCCATGACTGCCGCACGCGACAACCCGATGAGCATGCTGGAAACCTTCGAGGTCATGGAGCATAGCGTCGGCATGGCCCGCAAGGGTTCTGCCGGCATGCAGGAGAAGATGGCCGACTACGCCTTCGACCAGATCGAAGAAGGCACCCGTGCCTACCTGAACACGATCCTCAAGGCCGACGGCGAAAAGCTGGGTGGCTACATGAAGCGGGAAGCCGAAATCATGGAGGCGGTCGCCAACTTCAACGAACAGATCGAGGCCATCGGCGATGAGTTCGGCTTCCATTTCGAGACACCCAACTACAAGCTGGTACACGAAACCGATAGCTTCCAGTTGTATCAGGTGCTGCCGCTCAAGGAAGGCGTCGAGGTTCGCAAGGATCTGAAGCCGGTCGTTCTCGTCCCGCCGTACATGCTCGGCGTCCATATCCTGGCTTTCCTGCCCTTCGAGAACAAGAGCTACAGCCACTCCTTCGCCAACGAGGGTATCCCGACCTATGTTCGCGTCGTCAAGGACATCATGACGAACGAGAAGGTCCAAACGATGACCCCCGAGCAGGACTGCGAGCAAACGCGCGAGATCTGCGCCAAGGTCATGGAACTGAACGATGGCAAGAAAGTCACCTTGAACGGAACTTGCCAGGGCGGTTACATCTGCATGATGAATATCCTTTCGGGCAAACTGAAGGATGTCTGCGATGCCCTGATCACCAACGTGACGCCGGTTGATGGCACCTTTAGTGACGCCATCAGCGGTATGCCGACGATGCACCACGATTTCATCACCACCACGCTGGAAAGTGGCAACAAGGTCGCCAACGGCTACCTCCTCAGCTTGGGGATGCGTTTTGTGGCCATCGACCGTGAAACGCCGCTGGTCAAGGTGCTCGATCAGGCTTCACTGCAACGCGCCACGGGCATGAACCCGGGCAAGACCCCCGCCGCCCTGTTCCGCTGGCTGCTCAAGGAACGTGTACACCTGCCGCTGGCCATCGCCAACATGAGCTCGCACACCTTCCAGGACCCGATTGCGGAAGATGGCACCTTGCCGGTGAAACTGTTCGATCAGCCACTGAACATCAAGAGCCTGATCGATCTGAAGGTGCCTTGGTACCAGAACTATGCGATCAAGGACGACCTCGTAACGCCGGCTTGCGCCACCGCCGGCAACAAGTACCTGGAAGGCTGGGACGGTCTCGAGTCGGTGGCCTTCTTCGGTGGTCATGTGGCCATCCTGACCAGCCCTTACGGCAAGAAAGCGCCGGTTACCGGCGAGTTTACCGACGCCAACGGCAAGGCTGCCCGCGGACCGGTGAAATTCCAGATGGACATCTCCTGAGCAAGGGAAGTGTCCGGGAGAATGACGGCGTAGTGTGTCACTAGCACTCGCCTTCTGATCCTCTGCAAGTTACGCGGCCGGCCCGACGACAATCGTCCAGGTCGGCCGCGTTGCTTCTGGATAGGCTTCGTCGCAGCGAAAGAGTGGCGCCACGGCAAGCGATAGCGGCAGAAATCGTTCATGATAGCGATCGCGCCGAGCGTCATCACACCCAAGCTAATAGCAGCAGAAGTGTCCACATGGTCGTGGGCACTCGAATATCATCCATCTTGAATCTGGAGATTTCCTTTATGAGCTACGTCAACATCATCACCGAAGTCCGTGGAAAAGTCGGCCTGATCACTCTCAACCGTCCCAAGCAACTCAACGCCCTGAACGATGATCTGATGGACGAATTGGGCAGCGCACTCGGCGGCTTCGAGGCCGACGAAAACATCGGCGCAATCGTCATTACCGGTTCGGACAAAGCCTTCGCCGCCGGCGCCGACATCACGGTGATGCAATCACTGACCTACATGGAAGCCTACAAAGGCGACTTCATTACGCGCAACTGGGAAGGTGTAAAGAACTGCCGCAAGCCAGTGATTGCTGCAGTAGCCGGCTACGCCCTGGGTGGTGGCTGCGAACTGGCGATGATGTGCGACATCATCCTGGCTGCCGACACCGCACAGTTTGGCCAACCGGAAGTCCGCCTGGGCATCCTTCCCGGTGCCGGAGGTACGCAGCGCCTGCCGCGCGCCATTTCCAAAGCCAAAGCGATGGAAATGTGCCTGGCCTCGCGCAACATCGACGCGGTTGAAGCCGAGCGCGCCGGCCTGGTCTCGCGTGTCGTCCCGGCCGACAAGCTCCTCGAAGAGGCTCTATCGACAGCGACCCGCATCGCCGGCTTCTCGCTGCCGGTGGTGATGATGATCAAGGAATGCATCAATCGCTCCTACGAGAGCTCGCTCTCCGAGGGCCTGCTCTTCGAACGTCGCGCTTTCCACTCGGCTTTTGCGCTCGACGATCAGAAGGAAGGCATGACGGCTTTCGTCGAAAAACGCAAAGCCAGCTTCACCAATCGCTGATCCACGAAGCCGCTCAACCCCTCCCGGCCCGCGCTTGTGGCGAGGGCCGGGAGGTCAAAAGCGCTCAGCAGTGGGCGACATCGACAGCGTTGCTGATGGTTACCTGATCCACCCAAGCCTTCGCGTACACCGTGCTGTAGATGTTCGAATAGGCGGCCACTTCGAGCGTCAGGGTCACCGTGCGGTTGGCGAACCGCGCAAGATCGACCGCGGATTGACGCAACCATTCGTTCTCCTGGTGCACCATGCCGATGGCCGTCACTTCGTCGACGATAACGCCATCGACCAGAACTCTGAAACTTGCGCTGGTGTAATCGTTCACCGCAGCGTTGAGATCCAGTCGCCTCACGTAGCTCAACTCCGGCCGAGGACCTAGCGCCACACGCCGCGTGATCGATTGCGCTCGCGCACCAACCGCGCCGGCGTCACCGGACGAGGCGTGCCCGTAAAGCATCGAGCCACCGCGAAAGGCGCGCGGGTCTTCGAGTAACAGATCCCATCCGGCACCTTCCCAGCCAGCGTTGCGCAGCGCGGCGTCGGGACTGGCCGCCGTTGTGTGCTGACCGAGACCCTTGAGCACCCCCGCCGCCTCAAGCGCGGTCGAAATAATGCCGGGCACGTCAATCCCCAGTGGTGCCGTGCTGCGTGGCCTGCTGCCACCCTTGAGCAATCCCGCTGCTTGCAGCGATGCCGAGATTATGCCATGCACATCGAGGCCCAGTGGCGAACCCGTTGTGCGCCACCGATCATTCGAGCCGGAGGCATGCGCCGGACCCGGCTCGCCTGCGGATTTTTCTCCGGCTCCGTGCTCGGGCATCTCGACCGGCCCCGCAGTACGGGCGGCCTCTGACGCCCTATCGGCCGCGGCAGCCTTTCTCGCACTGTCGGCCCTCGGGGCAGGTTCGACCACCTCCGGGGCTTTCGATCTGGCCGGGCGGTCAGCAAGCAATCCCCAGAAATCAGCAATGCGGTGCGTGGACGATATACCGACGGCGTTGAAGAACGGCGCCGCGGTACCGCACTGCTGCGGCTCAGGCCCCGGATCAAGGGCAGCGCCATGCGACATGCCGGTAATCGTGTAGGACTCGATCAACTCGTCACCGTCTGCTCCCTGCCAGACGCGGCGTGGATAGCCATCGACACGCATCTCGATCGTCGGCCGTTCATCGAGTCCATGTACGTTGACCCACTGCTTGATGATTTCTTCTGCATTGACCGGTTTCACCGCCGTATCCGCATCGCCGTGCCAGATCGAGAGCTTGGGCCACGGACCTTGATGCGCCGACGCAGCGCGCACCAGTGCTCCCCATTCCTCGCCTGAACGCGAACGCCCCTGGAAAATGCTCTCCAGCCCCTCCTGCAAGCCCTTGGCCGTTCGATAAGGTACCCCGGCGATAACCGCGCCGCCAGCGAACACCTCCGGATAGCTGGCCAGCATCACCGTCGTCATCGCGCCACCTGACGAAGTGCCAGTAACGTAAACCCGGCTACGGTCGATGTCGTGGTCGGCAAGCATCTTGTTGACCATCTGCCGGATCGACTCCGGCTCGCCACGTTCGCGCTCGTTATCTTCGGGCCGGAACCAGTTGAAGCAGCGCAAGGGATTGTTGTTCCATTGCTGCTGCGGGAATAGCAGCGCAAAACCATGCCGGTCGGCAACCGTCGACCAGCCGCTACCCTTGTTGTACGACGCCGCGCTCTGGGTGCAGCCATGCAGCACCACGACCAGCGGTGCGTCGGCAGGCAGATCATGGGGGAGATAAGTGTACATCCGCAATTCGCCAGGATTGCTGCCAAAGTTGCCCACTTCGACCAACCGGTTCTCCTGCGTGTCCACCTGGTCGGACCAGGCTTTTACCGACGCCAGGGTCGACAACAATTTTTCCCAGCGACTGCCGTGTGGCGTCTTGGCGGCGAGTTTTGCCATGTTGGCAATGGCGGCCATCTTGTGGCCCAGTTTATTCAGCATTGGACTACTCCTGTCATCGGACAAGGTGGTAAGGCAGCCGATCTCGATCAATTTTCGGACCGGCAGGAAGACGGTGTGGAAGAGGCCCGGATCGACCACTCCACCACGTTCTGGGTCAAGCCAGGCGGGCGGAGCGGCGTCCGGTGCCAGGCCATAGGTATGACTGAAGACGGCGCGGCGGCCCTGCCACCACGCACTGAACTGCAACGAGGCGACTGGGCAACCCCGGTTGATCCAGACGCCGAACAGATCTGCGGCGACAATCGCTCGCGTCTCGTCGGCACAGGCCAGTTCCAGCAAGCGGGCAAGCGCCTCGCCGAAACGC
This sequence comes from Accumulibacter sp., assembly GCF_032229525.1. Lineage (GTDB taxonomy): Bacteria > Pseudomonadota > Gammaproteobacteria > Burkholderiales > Rhodocyclaceae > Accumulibacter. The sequence goes on from NZ_JAVTWB010000126.1 coordinate 8,743, forward strand.
AATCCGTCCAGGCGTATCGCTGATTCGGGTTGCTCATCTGCTGCCGCCGCCGCAACCGCCGGACCGAAGAGCACTCGGGGAGTATTGCCCCCCGCCGCTACGGCTGCCGGTCGCAGGTTTTCATAGCAGCGAATGGCCTCGACCGTCTGCGCCTGTTGCGGTGCTGCCATCGCCCCGATCAACAGATGAGCAGCATATTGCGGCGTCGCCAGGGGCGAACCGCGCCCGCGCGGACCAGGAGCCACCAAACCGCCCGTGACCATCAAAGTGACGCGAAAGCGCAGGTCGCGCTGCGACTCGCCGAGGATATCGGCGAGCCTCTCGCTGAATTCGTAACGTGCCAGTCGATTAACCATGAAGCGACGATAGCACGCACTTTCGAAATATGCACGTCTTTTTTTAGTAAGTGACGTCTAATGCATTTCCATATCCTCAAGCGAGGCAATCAGACCGGGATCGCAGCGAATTTCAGCTCGCTCCTGGTTCTTCGAGCGGTTCCGTGGGGCAGGAAGCAATTCAACACGGCGAACACCGATTGGATCGGCCGATCCGGGAGTTGCGGCGGAGGCGAAGAAAACCCTACCGCGTGACTCTCGCCTGGAAAACCGGGCACTCTTCGTTCTCTCCTGATTTGGTGTCATAGTGAAAGCACACACGAAAACGAAAGGAGTGCTTCATGAAGATCCCGAGCTTGATCGCAGCCGCCACCGTCATCGCCACGGCATCATTGGCCTCCGCTGCAGACGGTCTGGTGGTGGTCGAGAGTCCTTACAGTGCGAAAGACACCATGGCTCGGGCCGAAGACATCGTCAAGCAACGCGGGCTCAGCGTATTCGCGCGTATCGACCACGCTGCAGGCGCGGCCAAGATCGGCAAGTCCCTTCGGCCCACTGAACTTCTGATCTTCGGTAATCCACAAGGCGGGACGCCGTTCATGGAATGCGCACAGTCGGTAGGTATCGACCTACCGCTCAAGCTGCTGGTTTGGGAAGATGCCACTTCGCACGTCTGGGTTGGTTACAACGACCCCGCATTGCTTGCCCGGCGACACGACGTTGCGCAGTGTCCGGTGGTCGCAAATCTTGGCAAGGCACTGGCCGCCCTGACCGAAGCCGTGGTCGCTCCCTAATTTATTGACCCAATGAAAAACCTGCTCACGTGAAATGTCGTTTTGCCGACTGGTTGGCCAGCGCGACAGCAGCAATCGATGGGCCGGGCTCCACACGGGCGGCAATCGCTTGCACTTTGAATTCGTGAGAATGCCGCCAACGGGTTCGTGCTAACGGCGCGGAAAGGAGCTCTGTGTTCATGT
>NZ_JAVTWB010000127.1:0-10029 GCF_032229525.1 Accumulibacter sp.
TGCGGCTGCACGGAATTCTCGCACCAGGAAGTACGCGACGCGATTCGTCAGCAGCCACTGCTGAGCATTGGCGAAACCATGCGTTTCCTTGAATGGACGACGCCCGACGGCTGCGACAAGTGTCGCCCGGCACTCAATTACTACCTGATCTCTACCTGGCCGAAACAGGCGCAGGACGACCCGCGCTCGCGCTACATCAACGAGCGCGCGCACGCCAACATCCAGAAGGACGGCACCTATTCGGTGGTGCCGCGGATGTGGGGCGGGCTGACCACTTCCGCCGAATTGCGGCGCATCGCCGACGTCGCCGACAAATACCAGGTGCCGACGATCAAGGTCACCGGCGGGCAGCGTATCGACCTGCTGGGGATCAGGAAGGAAGACCTGATCGGCGTCTGGAAGGACCTCGACATGCCTTCGGGGCACGCTTACGGCAAGTCGATCCGCACGGTCAAGACCTGCGTCGGCGCCGAGCACTGCCGCTTCGGCACGCAGCTGGCCATGGACATGGGCGTCAAGCTCGAAAAGATGCTGTTCGACATGTACTCGCCGCACAAGGTCAAGCTCGCCGTTTCCGGTTGTCCGCGCAACTGCGCCGAAGCCGGCATCAAGGACGTCGGCGTGATCGGCGTCGATTCGGGCTACGAGCTGTACGTCGGCGGCAACGGCGGCATCAAGACCGAAGTCGCGCAGTTCTTCGTCAAGGTCAGCAGCGACGAAGAGGTGATGGAGTACGCCGGCGCATTCCTGCAGCTGTACCGCGAGGAAGGCTTCTATCTCGAGCGCACCTGCCACTACCTCGAACGCGTCGGCCTCGACCACGCCAAGAGCCGCGTCGTCGATGACGCGGACAACCGCAGGGCGCTGCACGGCCGCCTGCTGGCCGAGTTGAAAGACGCCAGGGACCCGTGGGCCGAGCGCGTTGCCGGCGTCGCGCGGAACGAATACGAAATGCTTGCGGTATGACCGACGGGAGAACAGAAATGGCTGAATGGAAATCGATCTGCAAGATTGACGAGATCCCGCGACTGGGCAGTCGCGTTGTCAGATCAACGGGCGGCGACATCGCCGTCTTCCGCACCTCCGGTGACGAGGTGTTCGCCCTGCGCGACCGCTGTCCGCACAAGGGCGGGCCGCTGTCGCAGGGAATGGTGCATGGCAACCAGGTGACCTGCCCCCTGCATGGCTGGAAGCTGCATCTGGATTCCGGCGAGGCGGTGGCCCCCGACCAGGGCTGCTCACGGCGCTACCCGATCCGCGTCGAAAGCGGGACGGTCTTCCTCGAAATCTGACACCCGACTCCAACCAACGGACCACGACAATGGACAACTCGTTCTGGAAAGCCGGCCACCGGCCGACCCTCATCGCTTCCTTCCTCTACTTCGACCTCGCTTTCATGGTCTGGGTGATGCTCGGCCCGCTCGGCGTGCAGATCGCCAGCGATCTCGCCCTGACGCACGCCCAGAAGGGCATGATGGTGGCCACCCCCGTACTCGCCGGTGCCCTGCTGCGCATCGTCATGGGCCTGCTGGTCGACCACCTGAAGCCCAAGCTGACCGGCGCCATCGGCCAGGTGGTGGTGATGGTCTCGCTGTTCTTCGCCTGGCGACTGGGCGTGCACAGTTACGAGCAAACCCTGATCCTGGGCATTTTCCTCGGCGTCGCCGGGGCCTCGTTCGCCGTCGCGCTGCCGCTCGCCTCGCGCTGGTATCCACCGGAGCATCAGGGAACGGCGCTCGGTATTGCCGGCGCCGGCAACTCGGGTACCGCACTCGCCGCGCTGATCGCGCCGAGTCTGGCGATCGCCTACGGCTGGATCAACGTCTTCGGCCTGGCACTGATTCCACTGCTGCTGGTCTTCATCTACTACATGATCGCCGCCAAGGACTCGCCGGAATGTCCGCCACCGAAGTCTCTGGCCGAGTACCTGAAGGTGCTCAAGGACAAGGACGCGTGGTGGTTCATGTTCTTCTACTCGGTAACCTTCGGTGGTTTCGTCGGCCTCGCTTCGTCGCTGACCATCTACTTCAACATCCAGTACGGACTCGACGCCAAGACTGCCGGCTTCTTTACCGCCGCCTGCGTTTTCGCGGGTTCGCTGGTACGGCCGATCGGCGGCAACGTCGCCGACCGTATCGGCGGCATCAAGAGCCTGTCGGTGATGTATGTCTTCGCCGCAGCCTTCCTGGCCATCGTCAGCATCGGCCTGGCGGAAGCGTGGATGGCGTTGATCGCCTTCGTCGGCGCGATGCTGGCACTGGGCATGGGCAATGGCGCGGTCTTCCAGCTGGTGCCGCAGCGCTTCCGCAAGGAAATCGGCGTCATGACCGGGCTGGTCGGCATGGCCGGTGGCGTTGGCGGCTTCTACCTGGCCTCCTCGCTCGGCTACGCCAAACAGATCACCGGCAGCTATCAGGCCGGCTTCCTGATCTTCGCCGCACTGGCCCTGCTGGCGCTGGCCGGGCTGAGCGCCGTCAAGAACCGCTGGCGCACCACCTGGGGTGCCGCGCACCTGACCGCGGCGAAGATCTGACTTGCCAGTCGTTTCGAACCTGAGGGGCAGCAGAGTACATTGCGTACTTTGTGCCCCTCTCTCGTTTTCGGAGCCACACCTGCATGCCGCTTAGCGTCGACATCGGCCATTCCTCGCTCACCGGCCCGCGCCAGCGTAACGAGGACTTCTGCGGCATGGTCACGCCGCACGGGGCGGAACTCGACAACAAGGGACTGATCGCGGCAGTCGCCGACGGGGTTGGCGGCCACCAGGGCGGCCGCGAGGCTGCCGAATACACCGTCCGCGGCCTGCTCTCGGACTACTACGCAACGCCCGACACCTGGAGCGTGCCGCATGCGCTGGAAAGAGTCGTCGTTGCCCTGAACCGCTGGGTGATAACCCAAGGCGGCCGGCAAGCGGAGCTCACCGGCATGGCGACGACGCTGACCATACTGGTCCTGCGTGGCCGCCGTTACGTCTGCGGCCACGTCGGCGATTCTCGCCTTTACCTGCTGCGCGACGGGGTGTGCACGCAACTGACCGTCGATCACCTCTGGGAACACCCGGAACTCAAGAACGTGCTGTCGCGCGCGGTCGGCCTCGACCGCCACTTTCGGATCGATTTCGCCGACGGCGAGTTGAAAGAAAACGACTGCTTCCTGCTCTGTTCCGACGGCGTTTGGGGCGTACTCGGCGACGCGCGCATCCGCGCCACGCTGCTCGCCCATCCCGACGCGCAACGCGCCGCGGCAGCTCTGACCAGCCTGGCGCTGGCCGCTGGCGGCGAGGACAACGCCAGTGCGGTCGTCGCCCGCATCCAGGAACTGCCGGCGGAGAATCTGCGCGACTCGCTCGAAGGCACTTTGCGCCTGCCCCTGCCGCCGCTGTTCAAGCCGGGGCAGGAAATCGACGGGCTGCGGATTGACGAAGTGCTGCACGACTCGCGCGCCACGCTGCTCTACCGCGTGACCGACCAGGCCTCCGGCCAGCAACTGGTGCTCAAGACGCTGCGCCCGGAGCTGGCCAACGACCCCGACGAAATTCGCTCGCTGATCATGGAGGAGTGGCGCGGGCGGCGCATCGCCTCGCCGTATTTCGCGCAACTGTTGCCAGCCGAAGGACGCAGCTGCCTCTACTATCTGCAAACCTGGCACGAAGGTGCGACGCTGCAGCGAATGCTCGATTCGGGCCTGCATTTCACCGTCGCCGACGCTGTCCAGCACGGCGTCCGGCTGATGAAGGGGCTCTCGGCACTGCACCGCCTCGACGTCGCCCACCGCGACATCAAGCCGGACAATATCCACATCGGCCGCGACGGCCGCCTGCGCATTCTCGACCTCGGCGTCGCCCTCAGCCTGTCGGAAGACGACCCCGCGGTCGGCAGCCCGGGCACCCCGAGCTACATGGCACCGGAGCTCCTTGCCGGCGAGCGGGCCGGCCCGACGCACGACCTCTACGCCGCCGGCGTCACTCTCTATCACCTGCTGACCCGCAAATACCCGTACGGCGAGATCGAGCCCTTCCAGCACCCCAAGTTCGGCGAGCCGGTAGCGCCGACCCGCTACCGCCCCGACATTCCCGGCTGGCTGGAAAACGTCCTGCTCAAGGCGGTCGCCAAGGATCCCGCCCAGCGCTTCGAAACCACCGAGGAATTCCTGCTGGCACTGGAACGCGGCGCCAGCCGACCGCTCAGCCGACCGCCGGCAACGCCGCTGGCCATGCGTAGCCCGCTGCTCACCTGGCGGATCATCGCCGGGGTCTCGCTGCTGTTCAATCTGATCTTGCTGATGTTGCTGACGCGCTGAGCTGCGGGGCAGGCCAGGCCGCGAGGACGGATGGCGGATACCCCGATAAATCCGCTCAAAACATGAACTGCTCGGTAAAATGCGCCTACGATGGCCATCGCGCCTGTCACATCAGCCCGTTGCACATGACACCCTCGACCGAAATAGAAATCTCCTCCCTCCCACTGGTTTCGATTCTGATCCGCAGCATAGACCGGACGCATCTGCTACAGGAAGCTTTGGCGTCGGTTGCTCGACAATCCTACGCACGGATTGAAATTCTGGTGGTGGCGGCTGTTCCCGATCATTCGGCGATGGAAACTTCCTGCGGCCCCTATCCGCTACGCCTGATTCCGACCGACGACCCTCTGCATCGCTGCCGTGCAGCGAACGTTGCCCTCGCCGCCGCGCGCGGCGCCTATCTGCTCATTTTGGACGATGACGACTGGCTCCTTCCCGAGCATGTGGAGAAACTCGTCGAGGCGCTGGCGGAGGCGCCGGAGTTGCTGGCTGCATATACCGGGGTGCAGCCCTCCGATCCTGCCGGTAACGCCCAGGGCCCGGCCCTCGGGCTGCCGTTCGACGATCTGCGCCTGCTGGCAGGAAACTGGATGCCACCGCTTGCCGTATTGTTTAGACGCGAAGTCATCGACCTGGGCTGCCGTTTCGACGAAAGTCTCGATCTTTTCGAGGACTGGGATTTCTGGCTACAGATCTCGTGCCATTCCGCCTTCGCCCATGCTCCCGGGGTTTCCGCCCATTACCGCATCCACGCGAGCTCGGGAGTGCACGAAAACGCGCCGTTCGTCGGCCCGGCATATTCCCATCTGTATGGCAAGTGGCGGCACTTGTGGAGTGAAGGGCAAGTGGCGCAAATGATGGCCCGCGTTTGGGCCTTCCCTGACCAGCAACAGCGTATTGCCGAGCAAGAAGGCGGCATCGCTCAGCTGAAACAGCGTATTTCGGCTCTGGAACAACAAATCCGCACTCAGGATCAGGTGCTCGACGAAAGGCAGGAGCACATCGAGGCCATCTGGCGCAGTAGAAGCTGGCGCATCACCAGGCCGTTGCGCGGCTTGCACCGGGCAACTTTCGTCATACCGCTTCTGAACAAGGCGATTCGCAACCCAAGGCGGGCCTGGCGATTCGCGCAGCGCGCCGCACAGCAGACACCCCGCGGGGACTGGCAGGGGCTGCTACGACGACTACTGAAGCCAGAGACCCGTGCCAACGCCAACTACAGCAATTGGCTCGCCCGCTTCGAACCAGCGGCTGAATCGTATCCACGGTTTCGCCAGGCAGCCGAGGCCTGGCAGCCGCCACCAATCATCACCGTGGTGATGCCCACCTATAACTCCGACGTGGAACTCCTGGAAGCAGCCATAGGGAGCGTTCTGGGCCAGGTTTATCCCCATTGGCAACTGTGCATTGCCGACGACGCGTCCGACTCTCCCGAAGTCAAAGCACTGCTCGAGCGCCACGCCTCGACAGATCCTCGCATCCAGGTCGTCTTCCGCCCGGTCAACGGTCACATTTCCGCCGCCAGCAACTCGGCACTGGCTCTGGCGGAAGGCGACTTTGTCGCTCTTCTCGACCACGACGATCTGTTGCATCCGCTGGCCTTGTGGTTCATCGCGCAGGCCATTGTCGAGCATCCCGAGGCGAGCTTGATCTACACTGATGAAGACAAACTTTCGCTCGATGGCGAGCGCTGCGATCCGTACTTCAAATGTGATTTCAACTACGAACTGGTGCTGGCGCAGAACATGCTGTCGCACTTGGGCTGCTACCGGCGCGCCCTGTTGAACGAGATCGGCGGGTTCCGGGAAGGCTTTGAAGGTTCGCAAGATTACGATCTCGCCCTGCGCGCGGTTGAACGCCTGCGGCCGGATCAGATTGTGCATATTCCTCGAGTGCTGTACCACTGGCGCATCGTCGCCGGAAGTACGGCGAGCTCCATCACCCAGAAGCCCTACGCTTTGACAGCCGCCCATCGGGCACTGAAAGAGCATTTGCAACGCCGCGGGATTGCGGCGGAGGTGATGCCCGCGCCGGAGATACCGCACTACACCAGGGTCCAATTCCCGCTGCCGACGCCGTCGCCGCTGGTCAGCATTCTGATTCCCACGCGCGACCGCGCGCAGCTGCTAAGCGTGTGCATCGAGTCCATACGCCAGCGCACCACTTACACGCCTTACGAAATCATCGTCGTCGATAATGGCAGCGAAGAGGCAAACACGTTGCAGTTACTCGACCGCTTGCGCGACAGCGGCGTCCGAGTACTATCGGACGATGGCCCATTCAACTATTCTCGCCTCAACAACGGTGCGGCCGAGCAGGCACAGGGCAGCGTGCTGTGCCTGATGAACAACGACATTGAAATCATCACGCCGCACTGGCTGGAGGAAATGGTTTCCTTTGCCGAACAGGACGGCGTCGGCGCCGTGGGCGCCCGCTTGTGGTACCCCACCGACAAGCTGCAACACGGCGGCGTGATCCTCGGCTTGGGCGGCGTCGCAGGACATTCTTTCTTGAATTACGAGCGGGGTGAAACCGGCCATTTCGGCAGAGCGGCCTTGCATCAATCGCTGAGCGCGGTTACTGCGGCCTGCATGGTGGTGAAGAAATCCATCTATCAGGAAGTTGGCGGCCTCGACGAGCGACTCTCGGTGTCCTTCAATGACATAGATTTCTGCCTGCGGCTTCGCGAGGCGGGCTATCGCAACGTCTGGACGCCCTACGCAGAGATGTTTCACCACGAGTCGGCTAGCCGCGGCCAGGAAACAACGCCCGCAAAACAGGCACGCTTTGCCTCCGAAGTGGCGTTCATGAACGACAAGTGGGCCAACGAGTTGCTTGACGACCCGGCTTATTCGCCCAACCTCACCCTTACCGCCAATGATTTCAGCCTTGCGTGGCCGCCGCGCATCGCCCAAATCTCCTTTGACCGGTCATGATCGCTGTTTCCATCGTCAGCCACGGTCACGGTGCCATGGTGGAACGCTTGGTGTCCCAATTGTCGGCGTTCCAGGAAGTCAGCAAGATCATCGTCACCCGGAACGTTCCGGAAAGCTCAGCCTTACAGGATGGCGAGCGGTTGAAAATTATCAACAACAGCGAACCCGAGGGCTTCGGCGCAAACCATGCGGCCGCCTTCCTGCATTGCCACGCGGAATACTTCTGCGTCCTCAACCCGGATATTGAACTCCCGACCAACCCTTTTCCCGCACTCATCGCCTGCATGGAGGAACATGCCGCCTGCCTGTCAGCACCCCTGATCGTGGCGCCGGACGGCAGCATCCAGGATAGTATGCGCCGCTTCCCGACACCGGCGTCCCTGGTCAGGAAAGCCATGGGAAGCGCGGACGGGCGTCATGCAGCGACCGCCGGGCAGTGCTCTTTTTACCCGGAATGGGTCGCGGGCATGTTCATGCTGTTCCGCAGCGCGGATTTCGCCCGGCTGGGTGGATTCGACACTCGCTACTTTCTTTATTACGAGGACGTGGACATCTGTGTGCGTGCCTGGCAAGCGGGTCTGCGGGTAGTCGCCTGCCCTGCCGCAATCGCCATCCATGATGCACGACGAAGCAGCCGTCGCAGCCTGCGTCACTTGCTCTGGCATGTGAAAAGCATGATTCGCTACTTGCTGCGCTACTCGGGACGGCTGCCAGCGATACCTCCGCCGAAAGCTGGAGGTAGCGCAAACTCGTCAACTCAACTTGCCGGAAACGCCCCTGATGCCGTCGCGAAACCCGCGCCACATCATGCGCAGATTGGCCAAGCGGTTGGGCGCCAGCAAGCCGAAAAAGAAGACCATCTGAAATAGGCGCGACAGATCAGCGCGCCTCCACGTTTTGGGCATGTACGGTCTTTGGCGAAGCAGGATGCTGTTGCGGAAGATATAGTAATAACGAAAAGAAGAATGAACCGGGATCTTGCGCCAACGCAGGAACCAGATATCCATTCGCCGCTCACCAAGACAGTGGTGCATCACGGCATCGCACACACCGAAAACCCCGAAGCCCAGGGAGCGCGCCCGGAAACACCATTCGGTATCGACATGGTCGATAAAGAGCCGCTCGTCCATTGGCCCGACGGTTGCGACAGATTTCATCAGCAACAGGGAACCGGATGAAATGAGGAAATCCACATGCACGGCACACGCACGCTCATCGCAGCCGACACGGTTGAAGCGGAAGGCGCCGGCGCGGACGAATTGAGACAGAGAACCGTCAGTGGCATCGCGATAACGGGGCCCGACCGCAGCCACCGGCAGTCCCTGTTTGGCTAGTTCGACCTGGGCGGCGCGAAGCGTGGCCACGGCCCCGAGTTCCAGTTCGCTATCCTGGTCGAGCAGCAGCACGAACGTGGCTCCACGCAATCGCGCCTTGTCCAGGCCAACATTGTAGCCACAGCCCAATCCCAGATTGTCGTCCTGGATCACCACGTCGACTTCGGCCCGGAAGTTTCGACTGGCCGCCTGTAGCCAGGCGCAGGGCGACATTTTCGACGCGTTGTCGATCACGATAATGGCGGAAACCTGCCGCGCCACGGACTGCAGGACACGCAGCAAGGTATCTGGAGCCGGATTGTGGGTGACCAGGACGGCGACCACATCCGGACAGTATTCGCCCTCGCTAGGGAGGGTCGCTGGCTTTACCGCGAAATAGGACCTCTGCATGGGTATGTCGATCGAAACGGGCGAAGCCGCACTCAATGCGGTGGCAAGAGCAGTCCCGCGATCTCGGCAACATCCCGTTCCGACAGCACTCCGGATGCGGACTTCAGCTGCAGCGTGCTCATCAGAACCTCGTACCGCGCCTGAGCCAGATCACGCTTGGCAGCAAACATCTGTCGTTCGGCGTCGAGGACGTCGGTATTGGTCCGAACTCCGGCCGTCATTCCGCGCCTCATCCCTTCGACCGCCACCACGCTGGCATCGACCGCCGTGAGAAAGGATTGGACCTTGCTACCACCCACCTCGACGGCAAGAAAATGGCGTTCAACTTCAACGGAAGCTTCAGTCACGGCCGCGTCGAGTTCGGCCCGTGCACGTTCCCGGTTGGCGACCGCCTGCCCGGTCAGAGCGTTCACTCGGCCCCCGGCAAACAACGGTATGTTGAGTTGAACGCCTACGGTATTGATCGAGCTCTTCTGATTGAGCGTTGAAAGGGTCTCATTCTCGGCTTTCAGCGCACGCGCGATGAAGTCGAGTTGCGGCAAATGACCGGCGCGATTGCGCTCCACCTCGAGGCCGGCCAATTCGTAGAGCTTGCGTTGCGCGCGAATCGCCGCGTTGTTGTCCTGTGCCAGCGCCAACCATTCATCGAGAGCGCTGGGCCGTATGCCTGTTGGCATGAAATCCGGCCGCAGCACCCACAGCGGCGACATTGACTTGCCGGTCATGCCCTCCAGTTTGCGCAGGGCGACCGTCGAGCGGTCCAATGCGTCGTCACGACGCGCGCGCGCGAGTTGCAGCCTGGACTCGGCTTCCGCGACGTCAGTGATGGTGCCTTCACCGCCCTTGCGCCGCCGCTCGGCCAACTGGCGCTGCGCGCCATAGGCCGCGATTTCGGCATCAGCAAGACCCAATACATCCGACGCGAGAAGGGTTTCCAGGTAGGCCGCCGCGACCTTGACTGCCAGTTCCGCCTCCTTCCGGTCAAACACCGCATCGCTGTAAGCAGCCTGGACACCTCCCTGTTGGTAGCGCACAAGACTCTCATAGTTGAACAAAGGTTGCCGCAAGGT